>CALMFM010000039.1 GCA_937862575.1 uncultured Bacillota bacterium | reverse complement strand
GGGCTCCACATGGCAGGACCCTTGCTCCTGTTCAGCATCCTGAACTGAATCATGGAAATTAATTAAACATAAAAAAATTATGCAGATGAGTTTTAGGCCTTCAATACTAAAGGCAATTAGACAATATTCTGATATGAAGATCGAAAACTTGGATGAAAATAGATATAATGAATTAATACATTAAGACAAGTAATGCACTCTCGAAAATAGTATTCTATGCTGAATTGCAGATACATTACTCCAGTAATGTATATTGATCCGAGTGGTGCAATCACCACTAAAGAGGTGTATGGATACTTAGTTGCAGCGGCAGTGTTGGCTACAATGGTATTGATTTCTTTATCTAGTGATCCTCAAATGGCATTAGCTCTTTGTTCCGGCGTCGCTTCGGCCGGCGCACAAATTATAGCAAATATATATAATGGACAAGATTCGTGGCTTTACGGGGTTGTGGGGGCGTTCGTAGGAGGAGCATTAACTGCCTATGGACCGTTAGGGCAATTAGCGGCTGGGATTATCAATGCAGCACTAAATGAATTTGAGCGAGAAGCATTATATGATAAAGATGAGGAAGGTTTCACATGGAAAATTTTTATAATTGAATCAGTAGTATATTCATTATCTAACTTTGGTGCCGGGCGAATTCCAAAGGGTTTGGATATTGAAGAAAAATTTGTTGTTTATCTGCTTATTGATGCTTTTGTTTACGCAGTTAGCGACGCTTTGACAAAAGAAGCTGATTGAGGTAAAAATATGAACAAAAAAATAAATAGATGTATTGCATATTCGATTTTTATCATTTTTATGTTACCGAATATTATATATTTTGTTGGAGTATATTTCCTTTTAGGATATATAAATTTAGGTGTTTATGGGGTTGGTTTATTAGTTCCGTACATATTATTAATCGTTCCAACAATGTATGAGTCTCAAATATTCATATATAAAAGGTTTAATTTTTTTGACATTGAAAAATACTATAATGCTAGATTTGAGAAATATTATACTAGAATTATAAGTGATAAAAATGTAGACATTGATTATATAAAAGACAAATTACTCATAAAAAAATATACGTATGACTCAAAAAGAAAATTTTTCTATAAAAAAATGAGATGTTTCCCAAGAAGAATGCTTTTCATGCCATATATCAAAGAATATTATATTACATTTTCGTTTATCGATAATAGCATTGAAAATATATTTTTACCTTATCAAATCGATAATTTAATGTCATATAATATAGTGATCTCTCCAGATAAACTTGACATTAGCAGAGTAGTTGATGGTAATTATGTTATGATATATTTTATTAACCAAAAAGAAGTCGTCTCCAAAGTAATTACTGCAAATATCAATGCTGAGTCCAAAGAAATAAGGAATGCAAAATTATTTGCTAAACAAGCAGGGCCTTTGGTGGTTTTGCTTGACAATTCCGAAAACATATTAATGGAGATCGAATATAGTATTTTTAAGTAGATGTTGGTATTAAAACTCAATGTAATTGCTTCATTGGTTCATAAGAGACATGTGTATATAGCATTTTATCTACGGGTATGTTTTTTTTACTGCACAAGCACTCCAGTAGTTTTTTAGAGACAGCACCAGTTATATCGCAAATTGAATCCTTGGAGGATTCATTGGAGTAGTAGTAAGAACTATTTCTAGCCTGATTATGTATGGAGAAGTTGATTTATGCTTTATGAAAGCCAGCATGCTCAATATAGCAATAGGTTTATGACCTATACTTCAGTAATGTAATATTGAGTTTTTCTGCTATATAAAGGGGTTTTTTGAGATTTAACAATAAAGCAAATAATAGATTAACAATGAGTCTGTCTGAAATGGCAATATTATGGGGCCCAACAAAATAACCGCCTTATACTGTAGAATTTCAAGAGAAGGTAACTAACAATGAAAGTTCAAGTATTGAAACACAAAAGATATTTCTTAAGTGTTCTGAAAATCAAAACAAGTTTTGTTTCTACAGATTGCTATTTGTGTATGTAAATATGTTGAATACCTTATAGCATATTCATACAAATAAATTTAATGATTACCGTTCATATAATATTTATCTTAAAAATATTACTTAAGCTTGATATTGGCATATAGTACTAAGTTTCACTGCTTGAAAAGTTTGAAAGAAGTATTACACAAAATAAACAATCTTGGTTTTAGAAATGAGGTGTAGAAAATTAAGAAAATTATTATTTTAATTGCTTCGATAATAATTTCAATGGGATTACTTGGCTGTCAGAATGTAAGCACCTTTACTGATGAAACATCTACGAATGATCCAGAAGTAGTAAGAGCAGATATTGAAGATAAATTAAGTTTTTACATTGATAAACTCATAGAAATAGGTGGAGTTGAAAGTGAAGTGCTGGAAGTAGAAGCAAACACTCGATCAACTTCCGAGACAACCGATCTGTCCACGGGGTATACAGAATATAATCGCGAGGATTTACCAGAACAAATCGCACCTGTATTTCCTGGTAACGGAATAGACCCTGAATTCATCATAATCACCATTGATACCTTGAATGAATTCGCACAAGTTTTGGATGAGTGTGAAACTATCATAGAAAATGAGTATTTATCGATTAATGTCGATCATTTGGAATATACCATGAAAATCAGAACCACCGGATACCAATTATATATCGAGTCATATCGTATTTTTGAAGAAGAATATGATTCGATAGGAGTCGACATAATGTTCTTCGATTTGATTGATGAGAATATCATTTTCAAGATTGTGAGAGATTATCAAAACTCGGAAGAACATAATTTATATTACGACGAGTTTTCTGAAACAGGAAACATAATAAATATCGCTTTGGATGTGGAACACAGCATGTTCGCGGAATATCAAATCTATGATCGAGAAAGAAATATTATCTTTTCCTTAAGCAACACTTTCATGGGCGGTCAGCATTTGAATTATGGTGCTGGTGATGGGAGTTACTCGTTCGGGATAGGTTTCGATGAATATGGTGTTATCTCTCGGTATAGTATGCGATATGGCAGTTTTCCGCAAATCTTCTGGTATGTGAAAGACAACGATCAGATATATCTGACCTGGAATCTTTACTTGACACAGGGCTGGAACAGGTGCCGGGTCTATAGCAGTGGATATGACTACGTTTTTATTGATGACACTCTTCTGTTACAAGATTTCAACATAAGCATCAGCGTTGAAGACAAATATGCCAATGCTAGACTAACGGTATCTGAAACCGAATTCACCAAAACATTGATGGATTTGACAGATTATGGACTTTTATTTGATGAAATCACCTTTGACGAACTCAACGCGGATATTGATTATATCGAACAAAATTTCATATCAATTATCGAAATATACGGATTATCACTAGATATGGAAGCGAATTATGGGTTCCTTTATGATATCTTCCCATATACAGCCAATGAATCAATAGTACAACGTATCCGAAACTGGTTGAAAAATATCCTTCTCAATTCTTGAAGAAAGACGATAACTGTTTTGACAGCTGTTTGATAATAAAGTTCAAACTACAGACTCTATGAAGGCCAAAACATTGGTGGTCAATTCCATAGAGTCTGTCTTTGTACCATTAATCTAGGT
>CALMFM010000038.1 GCA_937862575.1 uncultured Bacillota bacterium | reverse complement strand
AAGGTGATTAATATGAGTGTAATGCTGAATATGTTGAAATACAAGGATGATCTGAGCATGGCTGAGCGCGCTGTTTTGGATTACTTGATTGAAAACAAGGCGGTTTTAAAAGATTTCTATGTCGAAAAAATCGCAGAAGCTGCTTTTGCCAGCCCGGCTAGTGTGGTTCGGATGTGCAAGAAACTTGGATATAAGGGTTTCAAGGATTTTAAAATTGATTTCATCTTGTCTAATGCAAAAGTAGAAGTACCCGAGACCAAGGAATACAATGACGTAATTCTTACCAAAAATACCAATTACGGCGAAAGCGTAATTCAAAACAATATTAGAATTCTCGAAGAGACATTGAAAATTCATGATCCAATCGCATTGCATAACGCCGCTGAGTCAATCATGAAAGCCCGAAGAGTGTTTATTTTCGGAAAAGGCTCATCTTATTTGGTATGTAAAGATTTGGAGATGAAGTTAAGACGTATCAATAAATTGGCAATCGCTCAAGGCGAGTCGCATGAACAGTTGGTCGACGCTTCATTTATTAATCAAAATGACGCTGTTATCTTCATTTCAAACAGTGGTAAAACAAAAGAAATCATAAGCGCAGCCCTCTTGGCAAAAGAGAAGAAAGCGAAAATCATCAGTATTGTAAAACTAGGTTCTTCACTCCTTTCCGATTTAAGTGATATTGTCCTCTATACAACGTCTCTTGAAGGTGAATTTCGAAGTGCGGCAATGACTTCGAGAATGTCCCAATTATGTGTGGTTGATGCCTTGTTCACTAACTGTGCTTATATCGATATTGATAAGAGCATCAAGATGATTGAAGCGACTTATCAGACATTTAAGAAATATACAAGATAATCATATTAATACGGCCTATGAAGGCCGTTTTTTTATTTTTGAAAAAAACAACCTAAATCCTCCGCGTATATTGATTTATAAGATATATGTCTTATAATTAAGACAGGTGAGACCGATGAAAAAACTAGCGATTGGCTTGATGTCGGGAACGTCTTTGGATGGAATTGACGCGGTTCTTGTGGAAATAGATGAGGACCATTCAAAACCACTGATGAAAGTAATCCAATTTCATACATACCCGTATGATGAAAATTTGCTTGAAAAAATCAGATTAAACATGAATCCGAACACATCCGACGTAAGAATGATATGTAGTCTGAATTATGAACTTGCGGAAGCTTATAGCAAGGCTGTTTTTTCATTGTGCGAAGAAGCAAAAGTAGAATTGGAAGATATTGATTTCATCGCTTCCCATGGACAGACAATGTATCATATCACTGAAGAATCGGGTTATGTGAAGTCAAGCTTACAAATAGGCGACGGATCGGTAATCGCCAATTTGACCGGTATAAAAGTCGTATCGGATTTTCGAAATTCCGATATCGCTGTTGGCGGCCAAGGTGCACCATTAGTGCCTTTTGCCCATCATTTTTTGTTTGCCAGCGATGCAAAAACAAGAGTTATTCAAAACATCGGTGGTATTGCCAATGTGACTTACCTTGAGAAAAACAAAGGCATTGACGAAGTAATAGCTTTTGACAATGGTCCTGGCAATATGATGATTGATCGGGCAATGAAGTTATTGTATGGAAAAAACTACGATGATTTTGGTATGATCGCAAAAAAAGGAAAACGGATCGAAGAACTGTTTGAAGAAGTCACATCTTTGGACTATTTCAGTCTGTTGCCACCAAAATCAACCGGTAGAGAAATATTCGGTGATGCATACACCGATTACCTTTTGAAAAAATATGCGGATTATGATAAACGGGATATCGTTGCGACGATGACTCACATAGCAGCTTATGGCATTGCCAGGTCTTATCGTGATTTCTTGCCAATCAATAAAATTGACGACGTTTACCTTTGTGGAGGCGGAGCCCATAATCAGACTCTGGTAAGCCTCATCAAAGAATATTCTGGCATTGAGTCTGTTCATCAGATTGAATCCCTAGGACAGATGAGCGATGAAATAGAGGCTTTAGCCTTTGTGATATTGGCATATAATACTCTAAACAATCAACCAAGTAATGTACCTAATGCCACTGGTGCAAGCAAAAAAGTGATATTAGGAAAGATTTCACCTGTATTCAGGCAGGAGGAAAACAAATGAAATATATCTTTGCATTTGACGGCGGAGGAACTAAGACTCGAATGAATGTCGCCGATCTTGAAGGAAACATTCTGTATGATAAGATTGACGACGGCAGTAACATCGCCAGTTCCGGGAATAAGAAGTTCAAGGAACTTATTGGTGGATTATACGAAGTAGCAATTAAAGAATTAAACATAGAAAAAACGGAAATAGCCCATATCTACCTTGGTTTGTCTGGGGCGGATCTGGAATCCGATTATGCAAGATTGAACTTGGTTTGTGCAGAAATTTTCGATAAACTGCCATTCACGGTGATGAATGACGCTTGGATTATCCTAAGAAGCGGCCTTAAAGAAAATTACGGAGCTGTATGCATCTGCGGAACCGGAACCAATTCGGCTGCGGTTAATCGAGAAGGAAAAAGAGCGATATTACGGTCGCTTGGCTATACACTGGGTATCTACGGAGGCGGACTGGATATTGCCAGAGAAGCATTACACCATGCTTTTCGCGCAGAAGAGTTAACCTATGAAGATACCATGTTGAGATATGAAATACCAAAACTTCTAGGCAAGAAAGACATGGATGATGTTGTTTCTCTTTTCTATCCTACATACAATATTGATAAATTTGAACTTGGTAAGATAACTGGTTTAGTTGATTACTGCGCCTCACAAGGAGATGCGGTATCTATAATGATTTTGGAGAAAGTCGCTTATCATTTGGCGCTACAAACTGTAGGCGTAATTCGTCAGGTAAAAATGGAAGATGAAATATTCCCGGTCGTAGTTGGCGGAAGAGTCTTTAGCATGCAGTCGCAATATTTGATGAACAAGTTCAAGATGACCATAAAAGAGCAGGTGCCGATGATGCATATAGTGATGCCTTTATTCACCCCGGTTGTCGGAGCTTATTTATCCGCTCTGGATATTCTGGGAATTGAACAAAACGAGACTATCGAAAGAAATCTGCTAGATAGCGGAGGAAATCTATGAAACAAGGAATTAAAATCGTCACAATCGGTGGCGGATCTAGCTACACTCCTGAACTCGTCGAAGGATTCATAAAGCGATATGATGAATTACCGGTACGAGAATTATGGCTTGTCGATATCGAAGAAGGCAAAGAAAAACTGGAAATTGTCGGATCTCTTGCCAAAAGAATGGTTGAAGAAGCTAAAATACCGATGGAAATCCATTTGTCTTTAAATCGGAAAGAAGCTTTGAAAGGTGCCGATTTTGTGACGACTCAATTTCGAGTCGGACAACTCGACGCCAGAATTCTTGATGAAAAAATTCCAGGGAAATACGGAATGTTAGGTCAAGAGACCAATGGTGCCGGAGGCGTCTTCAAAGCTTTAAGAACAATACCTGTTATCTATGACATCATCGAAGATATCAAAGAAGTATGTGAAGATGCCTGGTTGATCAACTTCACCAATCCTGCCGGTATTGTCACCGAAGCGGTATTCCGCTACAGTGACTTTGAAAGGTTTATCGGCGTCTGTAATGTTCCAATCAACCTGACCAAACATTTTGCAAAAGTGCTTGATGTCAAAGAGAAAGATTTGGTTCCATATTTTGCGGGATTGAACCATATGTCCTATGTTTTATCGGTTTATTACCGTAATAAGGATTTACTGCCAGAAGTATTGGCTAACATGCGCATAGAACAACAAAACATGAAAAATATCGATGCATTGGCATGGGATATGGATTTTATCGACGGAATCGGTGTTTATCCTAGTCCTTACCACAAGTATTTCTATTATTATGAAGAAATGCTCGAAAAGTATTTGAAACAACAAAAAGAAGGAAAAACAAGAGCCGAACAGGTTAAGGCAATCGAACACGAATTGTTTGAAAAATATAAGAATCCCGATTTGAAGGAAAAACCAAAGGAATTGGAACAAAGAGGCGGAGCTTACTATAGCGACGTTGCTTGTAGTATCATCAGTTCCATTTACAATGACAAAAAGGAATTTCATGCGGTCAATACCGTAAATGACGGATATATTACAGATCTCCCTAACGGTTGTGCAATCGAAATCACCTCAAGAATCACAAAGCATGGTCCGGTCCCGGTATTCATTGGGAAATTACCTTACCAAATAAGAGGATTGGTCCAAAGCATGAAACTGTTTGAACAGCTTCTAGTTGATGCGATTTATGAAAAGAATCTTGAAAAAGCCAAATTGGCTCTGCAAATACATCCATTGACCAAATCGGTCTCACAAGCTGCGAAAGCTTTTGACGAGTTGGTCGAAGCTCATCGAAAATATCTAAACTATTATTTTGAGGATTGATATGAAACTTTACAGATTCAGCGACAATTTGCCAATTATGCATTTCGGTTCTGAGATTCAGGTCGAAGTTCCGGATAAATACGTTGAAAAGCCTTTAAGGGGTCTTTGGATTAGCAATGTATTGAACATCGATTTGCCGACGGTTGAAAACATCGAATTGTATCAAAAGAAAGTAATGGAAATGTTTGACGCCTGCGTATCATCAAATATCAATGCCGTCTTTTTTCAAGTGCGTACTACCAATGATGCCTTCTATGAATCCGAACTTAATCCCTACAGTCGTTACTTTACAGGCAAGGAAGGCAGAAGACCACCATTTGATGTTTTAAAATGGATAATCAATGCCGCCAAAGAAAGAAACATCGAATTCCATGCTTGGTGTAATCCTTATCGAGTCAGCCCAAATGGGAATTTGTCAGTAGAAGAATATTTGGACACTTGCGATAAACTCAATTTCGCCAAGCGACATCCCGAGTATCTTGTTTTAGACAAACAAGGCAAGATGATTTTGAACCCGGCAATTAAGGAAGTAAAGCAATTCATTATCGATTCCATGGTTGAGATTGTTGAGAATTACGATGTCGACGGTATTCATTTTGACGACTATTTTTATCCTTACAGCGGATTGGATGATAATCATAGCGACTTAGAACAGTTCTCTAGGCAGAATCTTGAATTAGGTGATTTTCGTAGAGAAAACGTCAATGAAGTAATCAAAGGCGTTTATGAAGCCATTAAAAAAGTAAATCCAATATTGAAGTTCGGAGTCAGTCCTTTTGGAATCTGGAAGAACCATAAAGACGGAATATATGGCAGTCATACTGATCCTGCTTGTTCAGAAAGTTACTACGGGCAATACGCCGATACATTGGCTTGGATCAAAGGCGGATACATTGACTATGTCGTTCCGCAGATTTATTGGGAATTCGGACATAAAATCGCTCCTTTTGCGGACATTTGTGATTTTTGGGCAGAGGTATGCAAAGACAGTCCGGTTAAATTATATATCGGACATGGAGCTTACCGACTTGGCAATGAAGGAGAATTTTCAAATCCAAAAGAAGTTGTAAATCAAGTCAAATATGCCAATAATTATCCACAAGTCCAGGGAAATATATTCTTTACCTATCATACATTCATTGATAAGGGAAAGACTGAACCTGGTATAATCGAATTGAGAAAACTATTGAACGGAGCTGCCTGATGAAGATACTTAAATTTACAAAAAGAATTATATTGGCAATCCTTTTCATAATCTTTGCGCTCGTGACGATCAGTCCGGTAAAAGGTTATGACCAGTTGATTCCATTGCAAAGAGACGGTGTCGATGTCACCCATTTTTGGTCAACTGAAAAAGTGATGATACCGGATACCTATACCGAAAAAGACACGGAATTCAGAGGTGTATGGGTCGCTACCGTTTATAATCTGAATATGCCTCAATATACAAGTGAGTCACAATATAAATCCGCATTTCAGAATTTGATTTCCGAATTGTTGGAAAGCAATATGAATGCCATGCTTTTCCAAGTCCGCCCGATGAACGATGCCTTCTATGACAGCGACTACGCTCCATGGAGCCGTTATGTGACTGGAACTGAAGGTGGGGATCCTGGTTGGGATATTTTAGCTTGGATGATTGAAGAATGTCACGCCAACGGAATTGAATTCCATGCCTGGATGAATCCCTATCGAGTTGCGAATACAACCAGTACCCAATCCGCTTACATAGCTACGTTATCGTCTGAGAATTTTGCGAAAATAAGACCGGACTTGGTTGTTGCAGGAAATCTTGATTCCAGCAATCGCTTACCGCTTATATTGAATCCGGGAGAGCCGGAAGTCAAAGAATACATTAGAAATGTTGTTATGGAAATCGTCGAGAATTATGATATCGACGGGATTCATTTCGATGATTATTTCTATCCGTACAGCGGTATTTCAAGCGACACCGCAACCTATGACACCTACAAACTTCCTGATCAAACAATCGATGATTGGCGCCGTGAAAACGTCAATGATGTTGTTAGAGGCATCAAGGAAGATATCGACGCCTATAATGATTTGACCGGCGATTCCGTAAAATTCGGAATCAGTCCATTTGGACTTTGGGGCAGTGGGATCGAAGGCTACACTCAATATCTTGAAGGTGGTAGCAACACTGGACCAACCAACCTTTCTTCTTATCGAACCCAGTTTGCCGATAGTAAGAAATGGGTCGAAGAAGGTTGGGTCCATTATATCTGTCCTCAAGTATATTTCAGTTTCACTCATAGCACGGCACCTTACGCTGATGTCGTCGACTGGTGGGCCAGCATCGCCAGAGGCACCGGAGTAGATGTCTTTATCGGTCATGCGCCTTCAAGCGCGTATAGTCAAGGATGGTTGACTGAGGAAATCAGCGACCAATTGCGCTATGATCAGCAGCATCCGGAAATCAAGGGCGAAGTCATGTACAGTGCCGCTTACCTCGATTATTCCCATATGCAATACGTCGAAGCCAATAACTGGACAGTCACTCCGCTTAATGTATGGGACCTGTCCGCTTCCGATATTTCCGTAACTCTTGAAGGCGATAAAGTCGGAAACATCTTCATAGATGATGTTACGGTGACAT
Organism: uncultured Bacillota bacterium; assembly: GCA_937862575.1. GTDB lineage: Bacteria > Bacillota_I > Bacilli_A > Izemoplasmatales > Hujiaoplasmataceae > 4572-104. The sequence continues at coordinate 8,202 of CALMFM010000038.1, read as the reverse complement.
TGACGGCGACTGATACTATCTGGTATCAACTTGATGAAGGGTTGTGGCAGGAATATACTGAGCCAATTTACGTTACCGGAACCGGAGCGCATGTGCTCTACATGAAAACAATCGACGAATTTGGAGTTGAGAGTTCCCTCTCATCTTATAATATCGCCATACAGTATTTGAATCCTGATGTTCCGGAAATTGCAGTTTCCGGTAATCAGATAAACGGTAAATACGTCGTCGGTAGTCAACTTACATTGACGTCAGACGGAACTGATATCTACGTGGCAATAAACCACGGTAGTGTCGGAGAATTTGAAATATATACCGAACCAATCACGTTGGATGACGACGGTCTATATTATATAAGGGCCATAACAATTGATGAGCGAGGAACGGAAAGTGAAGAGACTATTTTATCTCTTACTTTAGTCGAGGAATGCTACGTCAATCCGACCATATCCATATCAGGAACCGGAACCGACCCATATTATCAATCGGCTACCGTGACGCTTAACGGTGTGACGGCAATGCAATATAAGATCGATGATGGAGTGTGGAACGACTATTCTTCACCTTTCCTATTAAGTGAAGAAGGAACTCACACCATCTATTATCGAAATAACGACGCTTGTCTGACAACTCTTTCCAAGACGATCGTAATCGACCATACTCCGCCACTAGACGCGGTGATGACGATTGTCGGTACTTATGACGGAGTCAAATATTATACAACTGATACAACAGTTTATCTGGCAACTTCCGAAGTAAATGGAAAAATCTTTTATCGTTTGCATAACGGAACCGCTTGGACCGCTTGGATGCAGTACACGGAAGCGGTAGAATTATATTACACTGCGAACTATACTTTTGAATACTATGTTCAAGACCAAGCTTTGAACAATAGCGAAGTGGTAAGTCAAAGAGTAAGACTGCTTATTCCACCTAGTGAAACAAATTTATACGTTATAAGAAGCGGTATGAGAGTAACATATTATAATACGGACATTCCGATACTCTTGCCGACGGAATATGTAGAGAAAACAGAAGAAATCAGGGCGGTATGGATTGCGACTGTTTCCAATATCGATATCGGTTTGGCAACCAGTGAAGAACAATATAAGGCTGAGATTATCGATATGCTCGATATAATCGAAGCCAATAATTTCAACTTGGTATTCTTTCAGGTAAGACCGATGAACGATGCCTTCTATGACAGCGATTATGCGCCTTGGAGCCGTTATTTGACCGGAACGGAAGGAGTAGACCCAGGCTGGGATGTATTAAGTTTTATCATCGATGAATGCCATAAGCGAGGAATCGAGTTCCATGCTTGGTTGAATCCGTATCGGGTTTCGACCGGAACCGAAAGCAAGGAAGAACAACTTGCAATGCTCGACGAAGATAATTTCGCAAGACAAAATCCGGAATTGGTTATCGCCGACAATGCCGGAAAGCTTATTCTTAATCCTGGTGAAAGAAGAGTACAAGTCTATATCAGAAGCGTAATTCAAGAACTGATGGCTCTATATGATATTGACGGTGTTCACTTTGACGATTATTTCTACAGTTATAATGGAACGCCATTATCTGCGGACAGTGCTCTTTATGACAGATTGAAAGAACCTGGCCAGACTTTGGAAGACTGGCGCAGGGAAAATATAAATACGGTGGTTAGAGAAGTTCATGAAGCGGTAGTCGCTTACAATGAAACTCACGGGACTACGATTAAATTTGGTATCAGTCCGTTTGGCATCTGGAAATCCGGAGGCGAAGACGGATCTAATACTTCACCATACACGATGCAATCGTATTATGACCAGTTTGCCGATTCCAAACTTTGGGTTGAACAACACTGGGTTGATTATATCTTGCCGCAACTTTATTGGCAATTCGATCATTCTTTAGCACCTTTCGCCGATTTGGCGGATTGGTGGGCTAATCTGTGCGAAGAAAACGGAGTGGATCTTATTATAGGTCATGGTTTCTATCGTTATGATGACGACAGTTGGACCGATATCAACGAACTGCCTGAACAACTTCGCTATATATCGCAATTCGATTCGGTAATCGGAAGTACTTTCTTCAGTTATCGAACCTTGTTAAGCCTCGATACCGAAGTAGTACAGTTTTTGCCAAGATTGAATGACTATTATTGGACTGAATATGCGACTTTCCCTTGGGAAAGCGACGTTGAGAAGGAAGAACCTCTTGTCTGTCCAATCGGTGAACATGAAGTCGGGGGAGAATGTGTATCAATTTGTCCGATTGGCGAAGAATATGTAGATGGCGACTGTGTATCCGTTTGCCCTATTGGTGAAGAATACGTTGACGGCGACTGTGTTTCAGTCTGTCCTATTGGCGAGGAATATGTGGATGGCGACTGCGTGTCTGTCTGTCCGATAGGAGAAGAATACGTTGACGGAGATTGTGTATCTGTGTGTCCGATAGGCGAAGAGTATGTAGACGGAGATTGTGTTTCAATCTGCGGCATTGATCAAACCTATGAAGACGGCGACTGCGTATACTTGCCATGTCAGGATGGATATGAAAGAGTCGACGGCATTTGTCAGTTGATTGAAGAACCGGAACCGGAGACGGGTTGTTTCATCTTCAACCTATTCTCATCCATTGGCATGGGTTTGATTGCGGTCGGTTCGTTTATCATCACTAGGAAAAGGGTATAGAAAATGAAGTGTGTAAGCGAATTATTGAATGAAGGTGTCCAAAAGGGAGATTTCCCAGGAGCCGCTTATGCAATTGTATATAAGGATGGATGTATCGATACTGATTTTGTCGGTTATAAACAATTATTACCGGAAAAGGTGTTGAATGATGGGAGTGAAATCTACGATTGTGCTTCCTTGACCAAGGTTATTAGCACAACATCAATGGTGATGAAATTAATTGAACAAAACAAATTATCATTGGAAACAAAAGTAGCTGATATCCTATCTAATTTCAAACACAAGAATATATCAATAAAGGATTTGATGACGCATTCATCAGGCTTGCCTGCGGATGTCTCAAAGGCAAGATTACTGAAAAATCGTGAAGAAGTATTGAAGCGAATCTATGAATTTGATTTGATCTATAAAACCGGCGAGAAAGTAGTTTATTCAGACGTCGGGTACATATTGTTAGGTCTTATTGTAGAAAAGGTCTCCGGAATGAGACTAAATGAATTCGCCGATATAACCGTTTTTAAACCATTGGGAATGAAAGATACGTCGTATAATCCTGACCCAAACAGGTCAGCCCCGACGGAATATCGTGACGACGAAGTCTACAAAGGCTGGTTGAAAGGCTTGGTTCATGATGAAAAATCCTTCGCAATGGGCGGAATAGCTGGCCATGCCGGAATGTTTTCGACAGTTGGTGACTTATCGAAATTTGTGTTGAGCTTTCTAAGAAATGACGGAACAATATTAAAACCGGAAACGGTGGAGAAACTATTTCCAGTTCAAATTAGCTATACTGAAATTAACGGCTCCGAACTTATTCGTTCGTTGGGTTGGAACAAACCTACAAAAGGCGGAACCGCCGGCGATTACGCAGATTTGAATGATACAATCTTGCATACGGGATTCACTGGATGCAATATCTGGATTGACCGTTCAAAAGGAATTGGCTTTGTGATGCTGAGCAATGCGGTCCATCCAAAACGGGATATGAACAATATCATTAAATACAGAAACAAGATTGCCAATATGATTTATTTGGCCAAGGAGGATTTAAATGTTTAAGAAAATAATGGTTATTCTGACCATATTCAGTTTGGCATTCGCCTTTTTGGCATGCACGGAAGATCTTACAACCTTAATAACTACAACGGAAGGAACTACTTCCACAACAGAAGAGATATCGATTGAGGTAAATACTCACGCTATTACCATAATTGTTGACGAGACATATCAACTCATAGTAACATCAAACGATGTTATCGGTTTGGATTACTCGGTAAACGTTGAAGGAGTCATCAGTCTTAGTGATACCGGGTTCATTACCGCTCTTGCGGAAGGCGACGCGATGATAACGATAACCTCGATGAGCGATGAATCGGTTTATGAACAAATAGCAGTCATAGTCAGGAAACAAATAGTCCTTACAACCGACTCTTTAAGCATCAGGATGACTGAAGGAGAAACCCATCAACTGGCGATTACCAGCAATGACGACTATGAATTCGAAGTGACGAATGAAGATATCGTTTCTGTTGATGAAGAAGGACTTGTGACCGCAAAGACCGAAGGCACTACAACCGTTGTAGTAACCTCAACTTATGATCCAGAAGTCAATATTGTAATCACAATAATCGTGGACAAACTCATCACGATTTCCGCTGAAAAAGATGACTATGTTTTAGTCGTTGGCGATACCGAGATGTTGGCTGTCACTTCCAATGATGGATTAACTTATCAAAGTGGGAACAGCAATATTGTAACTGTAAGCGAAACCGGCGAAATAACCGCCATCGGTTTTGGAACGACAATAATAAGAATCAGATCGACTTATGATGAGGAAGTTTTCATCGATGTCGATGTTATGGTTTATAAATACACTGAAGAGATTCTAATCGAAGGTACAGAACTTCTTATTAACGGTATGGAAACTCAATTGACCATCAATGCATCTCCGGTCGGAAGTTTCAATGAAGTAACTTGGGAAAGCAGTGATGAATCCATTTTGACTGTTAACGAGTTTGGTGTAGTTACTGCCATAACTTCCGGTTCTGCGACGATAATCGCGAGAAGCGTATTGGATACGGAAATCGCCGATACTCACAATATCACGGTCGTAAATGTCTTGATAGTAGATTCCACAAAAGAAGATGGAGACACCTACATATACGAAACTCTTGAATTACAATATGGTGTTCAACTGTTTGGTACTTTACAGGAAGCTTTGAATAATGCGACTGAGGACACAATCATTTATATTGATGCAGGAACTTACTCAGAAAATGTGACTGTATCGGAAGACGGCATTAGTCTGATTGGGCTTAACGATCAGGTATTCATCGATGGCGTTATTGAAATATCCGCTGATTCGATTACCTTGACGGAACTCAACTTCATCAATACGGCCCAAGTTATGAATATAAACCCGATCAGCGATTTTGTGTTCACTGCGAATATCGTGAGCGATATTGTAAGAGATGAAGCATCATTTATTTTATTGAACGATTCAAGCAACACCTCAATTACCAACAACACCTTCCAAAGACTGTCGGTAGCTGCCGTTGAAATCAATGACTTCAAAGGTGCGTTGACAAAAATAGAAAGCAATGTGTTTGACACCTGTATGACCGCAATCAAACTTGATGCGGTAACAGCCTTAGACTCCTCAAGCGAAGTGAAGATATATTGGAACACGATAACTAACGTAGAATTGGCCTTTTCAATCGATATGTTGGTTGATACGGTTGAGCAGGATATCTTCAAAGCTGCCAGATTCAACAATGTCACGGAATATACTAACGCAGTTAATGTTAATCCAGGCAGTGAATTCGACTTTACTCTTAATTATTGGGGAACAGATACTTTGGACTATCTGAAGTTTGTGAATGTTGATTCATATTATCTGAAAGGCAATTATGCCGATGCGGCAACAATGCCTACAAAAACCACTTATAATCCGGCTTTACCGATAATAATAACAATTACAAATCCGATTGAAGAGATCATGATTGGCGAAAGTCATCAATTCGAATATGAAATACTTCCATATGAATTGCAAGACGCACCGGTCAGATTCATTACCGGAAATCCGGATATCATATTTATCAATCAAGAAGGACTCATCACTCCGCTATCTAGCGGTGATGTCTATATCCAGATAAGGAGCGCCGTCTTGTCTACAATCAGAACTCAAGTCGACTTCAGAGTCATTACGACTCCGGGAGTCGAGATAACAACCACAAATGTTTACAGCAGTGTTCAAGTCGGTGATTCATTCACCTTGGGTTATATCCTATTCCCATACACGATAGAAGGAGAAACGGCGACGATTACTTCAAGTGCACCGACTGTGGCGTCGATTGATGCCGGGGGAGTGGTTAATTGCAACGGGGAGGGATTAGTTACATTTAGAGCGACGTTAGACAGCGATCCCGACGTCTATGTCGAATATACTTTGTATGTCCATGGGGCCTTGGATCCTGACAACAGTTTGCTTGACTACATTACGACCTTGCAGATATCATATTCGGAAGTACATGATTGGACTGCCTACGGATTCCAATATGATTATCACGATACCAGAGCTGAAAGCGTATCAAGATACTATTTTGGAACTGCAACAGTTAACACATCCAAGATTGTTCCGGTTTCCAACGGAATTAGACCAGGCGAACCTTTTGATACACTTCCTGAAGGAGTAGACGGTTATAATCCTTATAACCTATATTGGATTGTTGTGCATGATACGGCTTCAACTGCACTGGGAAGTAATGCTTTGGCGCATGCAAACTATTTATACAACAATGCAGTTGCGGGAGTAGAGCTTTGGGTATCATGGCATTTTACAGTTGATGACACTTTGATTTACCAGCATCTGCCGGAAGTTGAAAGAGGTTACCATGCCGGAGACGGTAGTACTTTACCTACTCAAGGCGGAATATACCTAGGCGGCGGTAACCGCAATGGTATCGGTATCGAAATGGCGATCAATGAAGACGGAGACTTGTACCGTACTTGGCAAAGAACCGCTAAGTTAGTCAGTTATTTGTTGGAGAAATATGGATTACCAGTGGAAAATCAGAGATATCATAACGACTTTTCTGGAAAGGATTGTCCGAGAACTTTAAGAAATGCTGGATTGGTTCCATTATTCGAACAATTTGTTTTGGCTGAATATACGATGATTACAGAGTATGCAGGAGCGGAATTCACCTTTACCTCAAATAATCCTGAATACCTTGACAACCATGGTCGAATTATCAAGATTCCTGAGAGAGCTTTGACTGTAAGTTATACAATTGAGGTCTCATATGAAGGAACTACCGAAAGCAGAACATTCTATACTTATATACCGGGCACGGTAAGATGATTTTTCAGGACGTCTGAAAAAAATATTCTAAATATGTAAGAATAGGTATCTACGGCTGATTTTATTGCTTGTAGAATTGACAGTGATTTCAGCCGGGTATAAAATAGGGGTAAATTTAAAATTTAATAAGAAAGGAAATTAGGAAAGAAATATGAAAAAGATTTTATCATTTTTAATGCTTGGTTTAGTTACAATGCTCGGATTCGGTTTCATGAACAATGTTGTTCAAGCTGACGAGACATTGATCGATCTCTATCCATATGACCAAGAAGCGTGCCTTACAACTGTAGGTACTTGCGTAGGCACCAAAGTAGGTGACTCCAATTGGACATTCACTTATTACGGACATCGTTACTATGTTATCAAAAACTTAGTAAGATACGGTCATGAGATGATCGACCTTAACGCAGATGGCTGGATTGAAGACAGTGAACTTGCAGGTATTCCTTATAATGCCTTTGCATCTGTTTTCATGAACAATACCGATTTTGAAATCGATATCAAGACAGCTAATGCTCGTACAGACATCACCGATGTTGTACACAGAAAATACGCTCATTTCGATGAGAACGGCGTATTGCAGATGTTTGAAGACCACGTAAGTCAATACTACATCTACAATGATGGAGATTTGACAACTCCTGATTGGCGTTTGGCAACTACTGCTGAAGAGGATGCTTACAAAGCAGAAGTTACAGCCGGAACAATCACAAGTGGCAGCCCTTCATCAGATGGCAAGACTAGATATACATACATCCGTATAGCTTTGGATGATGTTGATACTGATGGATATGTTGTAGAACCTATCGGCTACCTGAAATGGACAAACGCTGATGTTGATACAACAACAGAGTTGGATAAGACAAAATGGTCAACAATCGTTGCCGATGACCCTAACAACCTGTATATCCCTGCTGGTTGGACAGTAATTTCATTCGGTACAAATGACCGTGGTACTGTTAACACAAAGACTAGAGATTATATCCTTACTCTACCAAAAGCAATGATTTCAGGAACAGTTGATCCAATGTATATGACTTATACAGACCAACCTGGTTGGTTCAATGGGTTGACAGCTTTAGATGACGATGCAGTCACTCCTGGAATCAACATCGTAGTTGATTACAATGACACATTCGACCTGCCAAACACAGTTACAGCTTA
>CALMFM010000037.1 GCA_937862575.1 uncultured Bacillota bacterium | reverse complement strand
AAATGCAATGGGATCATCGAGAGAGGTTTATACCCTTCAAATCACTATTTCACCATTTGCTACATGAGCACCCATCTCCTGATCACCACCTAGCGGTCCGGAACGGAAACACTTGATATTCAATCCGGTTGCTTCGATTATCTTGTGCCCAGTCGTACCGGTGGCAAAAAGAGTATGTTTTTTGAGAACGTCTTTATATTTTTTTGCGAATTCTATTATTTCCGGTTTCATTTTGTCGTGGGCGATTAGCGCTATTTTCATTTGTTGATTTCTCCTTTATCAATATCTACAAAATTATTATAACATGAAAAAAATATAGGGTATTCTTTTTTGGAGAATTAGGACAAAATATTCTTGCTTTTTAAAAATTGATTTGATATAATGTAATAGCATTAAATCAGATAAAACACGGAGGGGTAGCGAAGTGGCTAAACGCGGCAGACTGTAAATCTGTTCCCACCGGGTTCGGCAGTTCGAATCTGCCCCCCTCCACCATCTGAAAACAATCGGTTGAAAAACCGATTTTTTTATGCAAAAAAAGAACAGAATTTAATCTGTTCTAGAATGGCAAAACTATATTTGGTTGATAGTATTTCAATGCATGAGCAAATTCGGAAATATCTTTTTCAGAATAAGGTGTTGCAGTTACAAGATTGAAGTCCTCTTCTAGGTAGGTTGTAGGCTGCCTATATGGATTCAATACATATCGAGGTAATATTGGTAGTTCCTGAGCCATCTGTACTAAATCTTCAATACTTAACTGAGGAATTACTGTTGTTCGAACCTCAAAAGGCTTATTACTTTCAACAAGCATATTAATTGTTTTAAGCACAACTTCAGAGTCAGCTTCGGACCTGCCAATTTCCTGATATCTATATGATGGTGCTTTGTAATCAATGGCGTAATAATCCACCGCATCTTCTTGAAGGCATTTCTGGATTATTTCCGGCGAGCTGCCGTTTGAATCCAGTTTTGTTAGATAACCCATTGACTTAATTTTTTTCATGAAATCAATCAAATCATAATGCAAAGTAGGTTCTCCGCCCGTGATTACTACTGCATCAATCAAACCAACACGTTTTTCTAATAAATCCATTATTTCTTCGTATGGAACGATAGTGTCAATATCTTCTATTATAGCTCGGTTATGACAGTAGAAGCAGTTGTAATTACAGCCTGGAGTATATAACACTATGGAAATCTTTCCGGGATAGTCAAGTAATGACGATTTTGTTATTCCCGCAAAAATCATGCTTCATCATCCTTTAAATTAAGTGACTTTTCGTTGATAACGTATTTGACACGATCCTTGTATTCGGCTTTCTTACCCTTGTTAAAGTTTTGAACCGGGCGTAGATAGCCAACTACACGGGTGTATACTTCGGCTGGCCTATTGCAAGTAGGGCAATTAAAGTGCTCGCCGGATATATATCCGTGTTCATTACATACAGAGAATGTCGGAGTCAAAGAAATATAAGGTAATTTATATTTTGTAAATACTTTTTTAATTAAGTTCTTTGTGGTTTGAATGTCTTTTACTCTTTCTCCTAGATATAAATGCAAGACAGTTCCGCCAGTATATAGAGATTGTAACTCATCTTGAAGATCCAATGTTTCAAAGATGTCATCGGTGAATCCCACTGGCAATTGAGAAGAGTTTGTATAGTATGGCACTTCATGTCCAGATGTAATAATGTCTGGGTATTTATCTTTGTCTTTCTTAGCCAAGCGATAACTTGTACCTTCAGCTGGAGTTGCTTCAAGATTATAGTAATGACCGGTTTCTTCTTGGATATCTTTAATGATGTCTCGCATATAATTGAGTGTTCTTATGGCAAATGCTTGACCGCGTTTGGTAGTCAAATCATTTTCAACTCCCAAAAGATTTTGACACGCTTCATTCATTCCGATAAGCCCAATGGTATTGAAATGATTGTACCAATATGATCCGCTTTTGAGTTTTACATCTGAAAGGTATGCGGAACTATAAGGATACAAACCGTTTTCTGTTTGCTCCTCGATAATTTTTCTCTTTATTTCCAAGCTCTTCTTCGCGATATCGATACTTTCCATTAATCTTGTGAAGAATTCTGATTCAGAACCAGATAGGTAGGCTAGCCTAGGAAGATTGACTGTAACTACTCCGATAGAGCCGGTCAATGGATTTGAACCAAACAAACCTCCGCCTCTCTTTCTGAGTTCAGTGGTGTCAAGTCTTAAGCGACAACACATTGATAATGCATCTTCTGGAGAAAGGTCTGAATTGATGTAATTGGAAAAATAAGGAATACCATATTTAGAGGTAATTTCCATAAATCTTTCTACGACCGGACTATCCCAATCAAAATCTTTGGTTACGTTAATGGTAGGAATAGGGAAGGTGAATACTCTTCCTTTGGCATCGCCTTCCATCATAACATCGCAGAAAGCAAGATTGATTAAATTCATCTCGTCTTGGAAATCTCCATATGTTTCAGGCATCAACTTACCACCATAAATAACATTTTGGTCTTTCATGGTACTAGGAGCCTTTATATCAAATGTCAAGTTGGAGAATGGACATTGGAATCCAACTCTAGTAGGCACATTCAAATTGAATATGAACTCTTGCATAGCCTGTTTAACTTCGCGATAAGTCAGTTTATCATACTTGACGAACGGGGCAAGATAAGTGTCGAAAGATGACCAAGCTTGGGCTCCAGCAGTTTCTCCTTGAGTTGTAAATGTTGAATTGATTATTTGTCCTAATGCTGATCTAAAGTGTTTAGGTGGACTGGATTCCACTTTGTTCGATACACCTCCAAAACCATTTGTAATTATTTGCCTTAAGTCCCAACCTGCACAGTAAGGTCCAAAGAAACCTAGGTCATGAATGTGAATGTCTCCTTCTTGGTGAGCTTTGCGAATGTTTTCAGGATATATTTCGTGTAACCAATAATTTTTTGTGAATTCTTCTCTAACGTAATTATTAAGACCATTTATGGACTTTTGGGTATTTGCGTTTTCGTTAATCTGCCAATCTCGATCATTTAGATATTCGGTAAACATATCGATTGTCGCACCAATCAGAGCATTCGTTTCGCGAGATGCTCTTCTTTTTTCTCTATAAAGGATAAATGCTTTGGCTGTTTTGGCGTGACCATTTTCGATTAGCACTTTTTCAACGATATCTTGGATGCCTTCTACATCCGCGATTCCGTTCGGATATTTCAACTCGGCAATCTCACACACTTGTTCAGTCAAAGCTTCAGACTTTCCAAAGTCCGAACCTCCCACAGAACTAGCTGCTTTGAATATTGCCAAGACTATTTTCTCTTTCCTGAACGGGACAATAGTGCGATCCCTTTTGATGATCTTCTTAAGCATTTACATACCCCTTTTCCCCAGTCTGACTTCCATAATATAATAATGTTTCAGGCGCTGTCAATAGGTTGAACAAAATTCGATTTCGGTGAAATTTCATATGTCGTGGCGTGTAACTGCGGAGTTAGGCGATATTGTAGCAAAAATGGTCGAAAAAAAATCTTTTTATAGATATATTTATAAAAATAGTATCGCCTCAGTTATGCACAATAATTTGATGATATTGTTTGACACATATAGGCTAAAGTAATATAATTAAGATATCAAAATCGGAGGGGATACCATGAAGAAAGCCATAGTGGAAGGAATGTGCTGCAAAGGCTGCGCAGAAGAAGTAAAACACATCTTTACAAACATATATGGAATTTCCAATGTAAGTGTATCTTTAGATGATGAAACAGTCACCTATGAAGGATTCGTATCCAAGAGAGTGATAGAAGATGCCTTGAAAGGAACAAGTTATAAACTCAAAGGTATTGAACGTGTGATGAAATAAAGCTCTCTAAGTGAGCTTTTTCTTTTTCTACAGGGTAAAACGGGATTTTTTTAAACATTATCTAATGAAAGTGATATAATTGTAAAAAGAAGGTGATATTATGGCAAGTGTTATCTCGAAAGTAACAGAACTTGACAAACAAATGAGATTGCAAGTTAGAAAGCTCGAGGAAGAGAAGGCAAAGCTGCCTGTTTTTTTACGCGAGCAAAGAAAAGTCATTCAAGCCCAGCGCGAAGCCGAGGCAAAGGAACAAATTAAGGCTAGAAAATCAAAAATTGAAACAGACCTTAAAGATGCTAAAAATAGCGCTGAAAAGGAATTGAAGATAGCGGTTGAAGAAATCCAAAAAGTATACGATCAAAACAAAGATGTTTGGATAGATGAAATTTATGGTCAATGTATAAAAGATCTATCAGGGAAGTGATTCTATGAGTTCATTTGCAGGCAATGCAATCATCACAAAAGCCAAGTCCCTTTACGGAGATCGACTATACCCGGAAGACTATGAAGAACTTCTTAGGTACAACACAGTCTCAGAGATAGTCGGGTACCTGAAAAGAAACAACAAATATGCTAATACATTGAGTGATGTCGAAGAAAAATCTATACACCGCGGACAACTGGAAAACCTCATAAAGAAGAGCTATTTCGACAATTTGACCAGGATGGTAAAATTCATTAGCACCACTGATAGAAAGTTTTACGAGCTTGATATGATTAGACGAGAAATTGATATTGTACTGTCCGCAATCAGATCAGTAATTTCAGGAAATATCGAGAGCTCAATTCGTGACCTTCCCCTCTTTTTCAAACAACATTCTAGCTTTGATATTGAGGAATTGACTAAATCCACAACTCTGAATGATGTAATGAATACATTAAAAAACACAAGATATTACGACTTGATTGCTCCGTACTTTACGGAAAATCCTTCTGAAATAAGATACACGGATATCGAGCACAATATATACGAAAAATACCACGAAATAGCGCTCGAGCGCATAAATAAGTACTATAAAGGCAAGCTGCGAAATCAACTTATGGACATATATCAATCAAAGGTTGAAATAGAAAACATAATAAAAATCTATCGTTTGAAAAAATTCTACAACGCTAACGAGACGGAAATTATGAATACTTTGATGACAAAGAAAATAAGGATGAGTAACGACAAATTAAGAGAACTGATTAGCCTAAAAAACCCTGAAGATATCCTAGAAGCACTATCAAAATCAGAGTATAAACAGTTCAAAGATACCGAGGACTATGTTTACATCGAATATCAAGCGGGTAAAATCAAATATAACCTGGCAAGAAGGTATATGTATTTTTCAAAATATCCGCCAATTGTTTATTCGGTTTTTCTATTTCTAAATGAAATCGAACAGACGAACATAATCAACATTATCGAAGGAATCAGATATGATATTGAAAAGGAAGACATTAAAAAGATGTTGATATATTGAAAGGAATCAAAATGTCGAATAAATTGAAACTCTTTCGGATCAAAGGAGAACTAGAAGATCTTGATCGAGTAATGGAAGTATTCGTGAACCTGCCATGCTTACATCCGATATTGGCAAAAGAAGTTATTTCACATACACATGGTCTAGCATCTGTTGCGTCAGATAATCCCTGGTCGGAAATTATATCTGAATTAAGTGACATTGAAACTGATTGTGGCATATCAATCAAGGTGAAAAATACAACTTCAATAGTCGATTCATTAAGCAAGGTTCGAGAGTATGTTCACTCCACCCATGAAAAACTAAAAAAACTGAACAACCACAAAATCGAAGCCGAGAACCTTATTAGAAGATATAGTGATGCCCTTACTCAGGTAAAAAACATCAACTCGCTTGATATTTCATTGGACGACATATTTTCCTGCGAATATGTTTCAACTAGATTTGGAAAACTGCCAATCGACAGTTTTGAAGTTCTCAAATTATATAGAAGCAAACCATTTATGTTACAAATGTTTGGTGAAGAAAAGAATTATTATTGGTGTATGTACTTGACTACCGATAAACATGAACGGGAAATTGACAACATCTTTTCATCCTTATTCTTTGAAAGAATCTATATTCCCGACTACATACATGGAACACCTGAAGAAGCTATAAAAGCATTAAGTACTGAAATCGAAATAGTGCAAACCAGTCTTAAAGAGATTAAACTAGAAATATCCACACTTATAAATGCCGACTTTGATAAACTGTCAATTATCAAAGGTGAAATGAAGTTGTTGGAGAAAATGTATGATTCAAGAAGATATGTTGTAAGTCTTGGAGAAAAATTCATAATAACCGGATATATACATGATAAAAACACTGAGACTATAATCAACAGATTCAAAGAATCAACTTTGGCGGAAGTAGATATCATGCCGGCAAATATGGATTTGAGATTTAAACCGCCGAAAAAGTTAAAAGAAAAATGCAACTGAACATTTAAATATATGTGAGGAAGAAAATGGCCATTACAAAACTTAAGTTATTCAGATTGAACGGAAACTTAAAAGACTTAGATAGAATCTTGGAAAGATTCGTTTCTTTGCAATGCGTTCATCCGATTAAGGCCAACGAATTCATAGACAGAGTCCATGGACTCACGGCATTTACTGCCGAGAATCCTTGTAATATTATATATAAGGAATTACAAGACATTGAAAAAGAGAATGATGTCCTAATTCCGATTATCGAAGCGAAATCGATAGATTATTCATTTGATTACATGAAGGATTACATATATACCACTCATGAGAGATTGAAGAAACTCACATTGCACAAAAAAGAGACTGAAGCATTAATCAAAAAATATCAAGATGCATTGATTCAAGTGAAGAATATCGAAAATCTTGATATTTCACTAGACGACTTGTTCTCATGTGAGTATTTAAGCACCAGAGTGGGAAGATTACCGATTGACAGTGTAGAAAAACTACAGTTTTATCGGAATAAACCTTTTATCTTCAAAGCCTTTCACGAAGAGAAAAACTATAGTTGGTGTATGTATATGGCCACCAACAATTATGAGAGAGAGATTGACAATATCTTTTCATCGTTGTTTTTTGAAAGAATACATATACCTGATTTTGTACATGGAACACCCGAAAGTGCTCAAAGCACCTTAGCGATGGAAATCGAAGTTGCCGAAGAAGGATTGAAAGAGACTCAAGTTGAAATTGATAATATAATCAAAGAGAATACTGAAAAACTTTCAATACTAAAAGGTGAATTGATTTTGATGAACAAGACATATGATGCCAGAAAATATGTCGTCGGCTTAGGAGACAAATCAAGCATCACCGGATTTGTGGCTGCCAAAGATGTAAATGAGCTGAAAAAAGTTTATGAAGATTTACAAGATGTCGAAATAGAGATAATGCCAGCTGATTCGGACAAACGTTTGGTACCGCCAACAAAATTGCATAACAATTGGTTTACAAGACCTTTCGTATCTTTTGTCGAAATGTATGGTCTTCCTGGCTACTTTAGCATTGATCCGACACCGATATTGGCAATAACCTATTCATTGCTGTTCGGTATGATGTTTGGAGACTTGGGACAGGGTCTATTGCTTTCGCTTTTTGGATTCTTGATGTACAAGAAATTCAAGATTCAATTAGGCGCTGTTGCTGTAAGAATAGGTTTGGTATCGGCTTTCTTCGGATTGCTATATGGTTCATTTTTTGGAAACGAGGAAATACTCACCCCGATTTTCACGAACTGGTTCGGGTTCAGCGGTAAACCAATCGATATCATGGATCCGACTTTCACGATGACTTTGTTACTAGCCACAGTCGGACTTGGATCGGTTCTGATACTATGCTCAATGTTGTTGAATATGTGGGTCGCAATCAGGAAAAAGAATTATGCGGAACTTGTCTTTTCGCATAATGGAATTGCCGGTATGGTATTCTACCTTTACCTTATTGTAGGAGTTACTTTAAGCGTCATTGGATCCGTGTCAATCTTTAATATATGGACAATCATGTTTATGGGAGTCTTGCCATTATTGATGATTGTCTTAAAACATCCACTTGAAAGATTGTTCAATGGAGAAAAGATGTTCCCTGAAAGTATCGGGGGATTCATCGTTGAAGGATTCTTTGAATTGTTCGAAGTTGTATTGTCTTATGTGACGAATACCATGTCTTTCCTCAGGGTTGGCGGATTTGTGCTTTCTCATGCGGGAATGATGTTGGTTGTCTATACATTAGTAGGTATGTCTGGAAGTATCTTCGGCCAATCGCTGATATTGATTTTAGGCAACCTATTCGTAATGGGGCTGGAAGGACTGATTGTCGGTATCCAGGTCCTGAGATTGGAATTTTATGAAATGTTTTCAAGATATTTTGAAGGTAATGGAATGCCTTTTGAAACTATCGAATCATAGGAGGATTGAATATGAACATTTTAGAGATTTTATTACCATTATTTTTCGTTTTAATGATTACTCTACCTTTAATAAAGGTGTTTAGAGGAAAAGCCAACAGAAAACAAGCCAAAGTAAGGTTATATACTCACATTTCCTTATTCTTCGCTTTGGTCGCGTTGACTTTCATGTGGCAATTATCGGGAATCCATGTTTTCGCAGCCATAACTGATCCTACAAATCCGTTTACAGGATCAATAGCACAAGGATTAGGATTCTTAGGAGCCGCTTTGGCAACCGGACTTTCATCGCTTGGAGCCGGTATTGCCGTAGCCGCAGCTGCGCCTGCAGCTATCGGGGCGTTTTCCGAAAACGAAAAGAATTTCGGTAAATCCTTAATATTCGTTGCACTTGGTGAAGGTGTCGCAATTTATGGATTGTTGATATCCATTTTGATAATCAACGCTTTGTAAGAGAAAAAAAATGAAATTCTTTCTTTTGACTGACAATATTGATACTTTAATGGGGATGCGCCTTGTAGGAATAGAAGGTGTTGTTATCCATGAGCGCGCCGAAGTCTTGAAAGAATTGGACAAAGCTGTCAACAACAGTGATTATGCAATATTGCTGATAACCACGAAACTCGTAGATTTGTGTCCTGAGGTAATTTCTGAACTGAAACTGAAATTAACCAGACCGATAATTGTCGAGATTCCCGACCGGCATGTAACAAAAAAGGTTGGAGAATCAATTGATGACTACGTAAGCGAGGCTATTGGCGTAAAACTGAGAGGTGATTGAGATGCCTTATTTTGAAAATGATATTTATTTATATTTCAAGAAAGAGATTGAAGACTCTGCTAATGCAAAAATAGATAAATTAAAAAAAGAAATAGAAGAAACGAAAAATAAGAATCTAAAGCATATAGAAGACGAAGTAAGAGATACTGTAAATAAAGTGATTGACACGGAACTCAATGAGATCAATGTCGATTTTTCGGCGACGATGAACAGAATTAAAACAAATGCACATCAAGAGATAATCAAAAAGAAACAAGGTTTGATGGATTCAATCATAGCCGAAGTTAAACAGAGGTTAATGGTTTTTGTAGAAACCAAACAATATGAGAAGAGTATGCGCGAATTGATTAAAAGAATCGAAGTTGAATTCTGCGGAGACAATTTCCTTTTCCGAATCCGCAAAAATGACGCAGTTCTTGAAAAACTGATTACAACCGAATACACCAAGAAATATCAACTAGAAAAAGTTGAATCGATTGAAATTGGTGGTTTCATAGGTATCTGTACTCAAAAAGGTATCCTTACCGATCAAACCATCGATAATAAACTTGAAGAAGCCAGAATCAAGTTCTATGAGAACTCCAAACTGGCCATCAAGCAGTGATGGGAGGGCGCAATATGTACAAAATATATTCTATTAACGGCCCTGTTATCAAAATCAAAGGAAGTACCGATTTCAAGATTATGGAAATGGTATTTGTCGGGACCAATAAACTGATGGGGGAAGTTATTTCTGTCAGTAAGGATTTCACGGTAATCCAAGTCTATGAATCAACTACCGGATTAAAACCTGGAGAACCCGTTGAAAATAGCGGGGAACCAATTTCCTTATCATTAGGACCAGGACTTATCGGAAATATTTTCGATGGAATTCAGAGACCGTTGACTGATATCGCTAATGCAAGCGGTAATTATATATCTCCTGGCACAACCGCCAGTCCTTTGGACTTGGAGAAGGAATGGGAAGTGAGATTCACCGTAGAAAAGGGAGAAACCTTACAACCAGGTGATGTTTTCGCAACTATTAATGAGACAGATCTTGTTATTCATAAGTTGATGGCCCCATATAATTTAAGAGGTCAGGTTACTGAAGTAAAGCCAAACGGAAAATATAGAATCAAAGACATTATCATCAGCGTCAAAGACGACAAAGGCGATGTCCATAAACTTGATATGGTCCAAAAATGGCCTATTAAAACTCCAAGACCATTCATTGGAAGAAAACCAATGAGTATTCCGCTTATCAGCGGCCAGAGAGTTATCGACACTCTGTTTCCAATCGCAAAAGGCGGGACTGCCGCAGTCCCAGGTGGGTTTGGTACCGGCAAAACCATGATGCAACATCAGTTTGCAAAATGGTGCGATGCCGATATCATAGTTTATATAGGTTGTGGTGAAAGAGGCAACGAAATGACTCAGACCTTGGAAGAATTCAAGGAACTCATCGACCCTAAATCAAACAAACCACTTATCGATAGAACTATTCTCATCGCCAATACTTCCAATATGCCGGTTGCGGCTAGAGAAGCGAGCATTTATACCGGAATCACTTTGGCCGAATATTATCGGGACATGGGTTATCATGTGGCAGTTATGGCTGACTCCACATCAAGATGGGCAGAAGCCTTAAGAGAAATAAGCGGACGTTTGGAAGAGATGCCAGCTGAAGAAGGTTTTCCAGCATATTTACCGAGTCGTTTATCACAATTCTATGAAAGAGCCGGATTCGTTGAAACTTTAAATCATTTGGAAGGTTCGGTTTCAATCATCGGAGCCATATCGCCTCAAGGTGCCGATTTCTCCGAGCCTGTAACGCAAAACACCAAACGTTTTGTCAGATGTTTCTGGGCTTTGGATAAGGAACTTGCCTACACAAGACACTACTCGGCAATTAACTGGAATCAAAGCTATTCTGAATATATTAACGATTTATCCAAATGGTACAATAAAAATGTCGGAGTAAGTTTTTTACACCATCGTCAATTATTCATTTATCTGCTATCTGAAGAAAACAAACTTATGGAGATTGTGAAATTGATTGGAAAAGACGTTCTACCCGATGATCAGAAATTGATATTGGAAATAAGTCGAGTAATTAGAGTCGGTTATCTTCAACAGAACGCTTTTCATAAAGACGATACTTATGTACCTTTAAATAAGCAATTGAAGATGATGGAGATAATAATGTATTTATACAGAGTATCTCAAGAAGTTATCAGACAAGGAAAAGCATTCAGTTTGTTATTGAATACAAATCTTTTCGAAAAAGTCATCAAAATAAAATACGATATTCCAAATGACAAATTGGAAATGTTCGATGATTATTACAAGATGATTGATGACGCCATGAACAAGATTTTGTAGTGGGAGATTTATTATGGATCTACAATATATAGGCCTTAGAAGAATCAACGGACCACTCGTCTTCGTAGAAAACGTGAAAGACATTGGGTTCGAAGAGGTTGTAGAAATTAAATTGAATAATGGTGATACCAGACACGGAAGAGTTGTGGAAATTCAAGAAGAACTGGCTGCGGTTTTGGTTTTTGAAGGAACTCAAGGCTTATCTTTGAACAACACAACAGTCAAGTTCTTAGGTCATCCGATGCAAATCGGATTGTCAGAAGAGGTTTTGGGAAGAATGTTTAACGGGTTAGGAAAGCCTATTGATGGCTTAGGATCAATCTATGTTGAGAAATATCTTGACATCAATGGATTACCTCTGAATCCGGTATCCAGAAAATACCCAAGAAACTACATTAGCACCGGAATATCTAGTATCGACGGATTGACTACTTTGATTAGGGGTCAGAAATTACCGATATTCTCCGGTGCGGGCTTGCCTCATAATGAACTTGCGGTTCAAATTGTCAGACAAGCTCAGATTGCTGAATTTCAAGGTGAAAAGTTTGGAGTTGTTTTCGCAGCTATGGGTGTTAAGAATGATGTGGCTGACTATTTCAAACGGTCATTTGAAGAAGCTGGAGTATTGGAAAAAGTTGTAATGTTTTTAAACCTGTCCAATGATCCAATCATTGAAAGATTGATTACTCCGCGTGCCGCTTTGACAACCGCTGAATATTTGGCTTACGTTCATGACATGCATATTTTAGTTGTTCTGACTGATATGACATCTTATTGTGAAGCCTTGCGGGAATTCTCCTCAAGCAAAGGTGAAATTCCTGGTAGAAAAGGATTCCCGGGATACCTCTATTCTGATTTGGCATCGCTTTACGAGCGTGCCGGAATTGTTCAAAACTCCAATGGGTCTGTAACTCAGATTCCAATTTTGACAATGCCTAATGATGATATCACCCATCCAATTCCTGACTTGACTGGATATATTACCGAAGGACAAATAGTATTAAGCCGCGATTTGCATCAAAAAGGTGTATATCCACCAATAGGAGTATTGCCGTCTTTATCAAGATTGATGAAAGATGGAATCGGTGAAGGCTATACAAGAGCCGATCATCAAGATTTGATGAATCAGTTGTATGCTTCATATGCCAGAGTCATGGACGCCAGAAGCCTGGCCTCGGTTATCGGTGAAGATGAACTTGGACCAATAGATAAGAAATATATCCAATTTGGAAACCTGTTTGAAAAATATTACCTATCCCAAAGCATGACCAGAAGTAGAACAATAATCGAAACATTAGATTTGGGTTGGGATTTGTTATCTGTTTTGCCTAAGTCAGAACTTGACAGAGTAAATCAAGAATTACTTGATAAGTATTATGACCAAGACAAAGCATCCAAAGATTTCAGTATTGATGATAGGATTCAAATAATAGATATAGGTAAAGAGGCGAATAAATAATGCCACAGACACAAATATTCCCAACCAAGGGTAATCTTCTGGCATTAAATAAATCAATTAGATTGGCAAGGCTAGGCTATGACCTGATGGATAGAAAAAGAAATATCCTGATACGGGAATTGATGGCCCAGTTTGCCAATGTAAAAGATCTTCGCGAAGAAATTACCGAAACATATAAGAAAGCATACTTTGCTTTACAAGAAGCTAATATAACTTTGGGAGTCGTAAATGATATAGCAAAAGCCATTCCTATAGATAATGGTCTAAGTATTACATATAGATCAGTAATGGGAGTTGAAATTCCTAAAGTAATTTATGACAAAGAAGAAATAAAGATGAGGTATGGCATATCTTCTACTAATACAAAGTTCGATTTCGCATACAAGCTGTTTCAAAGAGTTAGAGATCTTACAATAATCTTGGCGGAACTTGATAATTCTTTATATAAATTGGCAAATGCCATCCGTAAAGCTAGAAAGAGAGCCAATGCACTGAAGAATATCGTTATTCCCGATTACCAAGATAAGATCAAATTTATTTCCGAAACCTTGGAAGAGCGAGAACGTGAAGAATTTTCTAGAAGAAAAATAATCAAAGGCAATCAAATATGACAAGGGCACAATGCTTTCGCTGTTTTGTGCCCTTGACTTAAAATATTGCTTGACTAATTAGACCAAATGTATAATAATATATATTGACTTTTCTAGGGGTGTGGTGTCAACGGTAGCACACCGGTCTCCAAAACCGTTAGTACGGGTTCGAATCCTGTCACCCCTGCCATATAAAAGCTAAAACTAGCCACTGTAGACTAGTTTTTTTCTTTTGTTTCACTCAATTTTGTAGTGCAGACCGTTGTGCAGTGTAAGACCGTTGTGCACCTACCTATTTATTCTAAAATATTCTTTGTATAAAGCATCCTTGTCTATATGCAAGTATTTCTGTGTGGTTCTTAAGCTTGTATGCCCCATTATTTGCCTTAACACTTCCATATTACCGTTATTCTTAACAAACCTAGTAGCGAAGGTGTGACGCCACTTGTGAGGGCTTATAGACTGTTTTATGTCTAATTGTTTGCGTAGTCTTTGACAGATAGACTCTATTGTATATTCTTTCAGTAATTCACCCGTGGTGAAGTCTATAAAGAGATAGTTTTCTAAACGAGACATAATGATATATTTACTTAACAAGAGTGCTGTTTCTTTTAAGAAAAAGACATATCTTTCTCTATTGGTTTTTGTTTTCTTAACGTGGATAGTTAGGTTGTCTATGTCTATATCGGTGATTTTAAGATTAAGCAATTCTGTTAATCTTAAGCCTGTCTCATTTAATAAGCGAAATATCATAAAATTGCGAATCAAATAAAGGTTGCTTTGGTTGTTTTGATAATATGAGTATATTAGCGAAATAACAGGGTCAGGAACTGTCTCAATGATTTTCTTTACTTCAGGTAACTTATCAAACTCTAGTTTGATATTACAAGCATACTTAAGAACTTGTTTTATCGTAGATACATACTTGTTAATAGTACGATTACTAATATCGACATTTCTCTCTTGTTGTTTGATTATAAAGTCAAGAATCACATCTCTGTCAATTTGGTCACAAGACATGGAACCTAGATATTTTTTGATAATACCAATTTTACCTTGGAAATACTTCAAGGTTCCTTTTGATCTTGTGACTTTTAAGTATTTTTCGTACTTGTCAATTGCATCATTTAATCTCATAAATTATCACCCCTAATTTTACTCGCTTACTCAAAGGTCGCTAAAGGGTAATACTAACCTTTAGCTTATCGGGTGTGGGTGGTGAGCCTACCCCAACCAGCCCACGACACCGACCCTTTTCGATATAAAATATCTCTCTAAGAGATAATTATAACATCTCGTAACGAGATAGCCAAGAAAAAGTATCACTTTATGAGATATTTGTGATATAATAATTTTAGGTGATAAAATTGGACATTGGAAACAAGTTAAAAGAACTTAGAAAATCAAAAAAAGCTACTCAAACAGAAGTAGCTGTTTATCTTGGAATCAAACAGAATACATACTCTCAATATGAAAATGATGTGAGACAGCCTGATATTGATACAGTAGCAAAGCTAGCTTTGTTTTTTGAAGTGAGTATTGATGAGTTAGTGGGTCTTAAACCTAGTCTAGCATATAATAGCGAGCTAAATGCTTTTGTAGATAATCTATTTCCTGATTTCAGAGCGAATAAGAAGTTTTCTGATATGAATGATGCAGAGTTAAGGAAGTTTATTCTAGAGACTGCTATTGAAGAATTAATCAAGAAGATAAAAATATAATAAAAGATCACGACAACAAATTTACATGCTGTTTTTTTGTGGTATAATAAAATTAATAAATATATGGAGGTATTTTATGACGAATAAGGATCCAAATATAACGAAAAATTATGAGCAGATTGATAATATCGATTTGTTAGT
>CALMFM010000036.1 GCA_937862575.1 uncultured Bacillota bacterium | reverse complement strand
TGTAAAGTATACCCTTCTTCCTCTAACATAGCAATAGCAGTATTTAATTTAGTTCTACTAATTCCTAAATGTGTTTCAACCCCACTTCCAACATCTATAAAACCTTTTTTATCGACACTATCTTTTAACACTAAAGATGTTGTTGCTGTTATACTAGCTCTTTCTCTTAAAGCCGGATCTAATAACGATCTAACAGAAGATTCGTTTAGACCCATCCTTTCTCCTATTGCAACGTTAGAATATCCTTTATCCTTCAATCTAAGAGCAAAAGCTGCGTCTGCTGCTCTTTTTTCAGTTCGAGCTATAGAACGTCTTGCTCTTAATTGTGTGGTTGTTATGCCCAATCCTTTAGCTATTTCAGTCTCACTTAATCCCCCCTTTTTAAGATCATTAATATAATTTAGAAAGTTATCTCTTTGATGCCCATCTTTTCCTGATCCCCATGGATATCTTCCTGATCGCCGAGGAGTTCCATAATGTTTTATGACTTTCATTTATTACTCCTCCATTTTAAGCTTTTCTAACTTTTTGTCAAAAAATATAATCTTATCCATAATAAACTGTATATCTTTTTGCAATGGGATATGGATTAGTATATCATCCATTTGATAGATTCTCAACTCAATAGATATATTAAACGGATTTATGCTATATTCTAAGCAAAATAAACCAGCATAAACCTCTAATTGTTTTATAGATACAGAAGTTTCCCCAGTTTTTAAATCGTGTATTCTTAGAAAGTTATCTTTAAAAGATATTGCATCCGCAGTACCAAATGAATTTTCGGAATAAAATAATACTTGCTCTGGTATCATTCGATATCCTATTGCATCATTAACATATTGGTTCAACGATTTCTTATTTCTCGGAAGCTTGATTCCAAGTTTAATGCATCTATATGCGAAATCATGCAATTCGACGCCTTTTTGAATAGACATATATTTCTTAAAAACAGAAACAAGTTTGTCCTCGTCATAATTTATCCAATGATATCTACTAGCCCCTAAAAAGGCGTGTAGACCTATTAGATCTAAATGCTCGTTGAATTTCATTTAGTACCTCTTCTTTATTTTCTGGATAAATAAATTCGGCATAGGATAGATCATTCAAATAATCTATATAATATTTTTGATTTACTTGTCTTTCGCTGTTAGCGCTACTTTTTACTTCTAAAGCAGCCCATCTATCCCTATATAATATTAATAGATCAGGAAAACCCTGTATATAATTAGCATCATTTTTTAAAATTATACATCCTGGAAATAACTTTTCTAATTCTTTTATAATGAATGCTTGAAATTTACTTTCGGACATTATTCCTCCAAAAATATAAGGAGAGAAAATGATGCGATCATACTCTCTCCATTATATAGTATGTTTTAAATGCGAATAACTATTACGTTCAAAACGGTAATTCCTCATTACTCCATTTTAATTCATTAAAATTCTCTTTATTTTCTAAAGCTTTTTCTATTGCTCGGTCTATACTAGCCTTAGATTTTAAATAGTAATAATATAAATTTTTAAACTGAGTATTCAAACGATCGATTCTGCCTGCAGCCTGCGTCATCATCCTATATGAATAATTCAGCGAATAGAAAATAACCGTGTTGGTTTCTATACAATTCCAACCTTCTGAACCAGACATATATTGAACGAGATAAACCCATTTATTACCATTTGGCAATCGTTCATGCTTATGACCATTGTATTCCGCTACTTCTATATTTTTTTCCTTAATGGTTCTTAATATATCCAACTCATAATTAAAATTATAGAATATTATAATTTTTTGATGTTTGTCCAGCAAATCAAAAACGGCTTTCAAGCGACTTTCATCACTATTAACTATTTTCCTTAAAGTAAAACATAATTCAGAAACATCTTTTATTGGTGAGTTCGTAAAAGGATTCCATCTCTTCCAAGTTAAAGTTAAATATTTTTCTTTATTAAATTCAACAAAAACATCTATATCCTTTTTTATTGTTAATCGCTCATCATCCATGGAAATTAATATTTTATCTCTTAATTTATAAAGCTTGGATTCCTCTATAAAATGATCGATTTTTGGAAATTTTGTAAACGAATTATAAACAACGTGATTCCTTATAAAGTCAGTACGATTTTTATAAAAACCATTTGCTACAAATATTGGAATATAATCCATCCAAGTATCACCAGGAGTCGCACTTAAAAGAATCCAATTATTTTGTTTTGCAATTTTTAAAAACGATCTTACCCAACTCCCAGATCCTATAACACGTTGCTCATCAAAAATAAAAAAAGCATTTTTCACTTCAATATATTTTTTAATATTGTTCCACGAGTCAACTATTAGTTTTATATTATTTATGCTTGCGGTTCGATCAGTAGAAATCATAAAATTCGTACTCTCGCGTTCCCAGTCGAGAGTATCTCTTTTATTTGCAGTGGTAATGATATAAAGATCTTTCGGATCTTTAACATTAGAAAAATCATTTATATTCCCACCACATTCTTTTACATAAAAATACATTAAAGCTGTCCGGGATTTACCCGAACCGACTCCACCACAAAGAATGGAGCCGGTTTTTAATTTTTCTACCGCAAGCTTTTGATGTTTAAAAAGGTGGACCATCCTCATCAAAATCTAAAGAACCAATAGCAGAATCGGGAACATCTTTATATTTGGATTCGAATTCATCCTCAGCCAAGGTCAGATACATGGTCTTTACATACGCTTTAACCCCCTTCTTCCCACTTACTTCCCAATTATATGGACGAACGATTAAATCTACGTTTTCAATTTCTGCCCAATCTAAAATATGAATCGTGCTCTCATTAAGAATAGTTTTATTTCGGGATGTTATAGCAACAATCTTTGGCGGGGCAACGGAATAATTAACTGATACTTGCATATATGCTTGTAAGTCCTCGTCTGGGTTACGAGGCTCAAGCCAACGAATATTCCACCCATCAGATTTTAGCTCTTTTGCTGTTGATTCATCCAGAAAAACACAAAAATTTCTTCGACCTTCGGGATTAAATCTACCTTCTTTTCCAGAAAAATTACGGAACACAATCCTAGCATTTTCGATAGCTATATTCCTATTTACTTTAGGCATAATTTTTTCTCCTTTCTAATCTCTAAACAATTCAAAATCTACGTACTGATTTATATGTTCTATTGCTTTATCAACTAAATTTCTAAAATAATTAAAATCGATATCTTTCTCCTTTCCTAATTTTCTAATCATTTCAGATTCTAACCATCGATAACCTTTTGTACCAGATACAAAATAATATTTATTATTCTGATAACGCATTAATAACCCGCCGCCACTTATAACCGGACAAAACGAACCTGCTTTTCCAACAAAAATATAATGATGTTCTTCAAGATCGTTTTCGTTCATGTCAAGATATAAGTATGACGTTACCGATTTTATTTCACACATATCTTGAAATTCTATTGGTTCCCCACTAAACAAAGTTTTAAAAATATATGGATGAGAAAATTCTGCTCCAGTAGTAGTCCAATCGCCATTTTCTTTTTTTGCCACATAAACAGAATCATTTACTAAACAAAATTTAGTAAACGTCTCCTCGTGTTCAAACTTATACCCCCATTTTTTCCCAAAATCGATAATAAATTTTATTATTTTTTTATCCGCATTTGGTATCTTAATGCTATCGGTCTTAATATGGGCTACAGTATAACCCTGCTCCTGAACCGCATTTTTCAAATCTATCATAAATAAAGACCCTCTTTTAGCCACTATATTATCGACATTTCTAAGATCTTTAAACTTATTATCAAAACGCGCACTAGTTAATCCATAAACAATATTAATAACTATTTTTAATGCATACGCCAAAGCATCGGCATTTTCCATTGAAGACATATATTTATCAAAGACTCCCCCAAGAGTACCTCGAGCTTTATTAAGATCCGTATGTTTAATTGCTAACCTAGCAGTTATTAACTCACTATACTTTTCTGTATATGGACCAAACATATTTAGCATCTCTATAGAAGTAGGATGCATACTCGCAACATCTAATAAAGCCACATTTTCGTAATATCCGGGTTCCGCATAAACATATCCACCTTCTCCAGGTTCCTCTCCACGATAATAACTCTTTCCATTTTCAAATTTATATCCAGGAAATAATTCTGATAAATCGGTATACACAAATTTTGATTGAGGATTTTTATCATTTCCGAATATAATTTTACTTGTATGAGATTGTGTGGTATCATTTACCGTTAAACCAGATAAATCTGATAAAATTTGTCTAGCTATAAAATCTTGTTTTCTACTATTAAATACTAGTTCTGTAGAAATAACATCATTATCACAATATTCGGCTACTAAATCCCATTTTTCTTCTGGAACGGGCTCGTCAAATGGAAAACCTAATTCCATATGATGTATTCCCAACTCTAATTGAAACTTTTTAAGACTTTTCTTGACAGATGAAAAATCATAAACATCCGCATAACTAATATTATATGCCTCACCGAATAACGCGTTTTTCCCGTTAGTGTTTATTATACGTTGACTAAGGGTGTAAATCTCTTTGATACTGTATCCGACATATCTCGCATATAGAATATGATTGTCATATCTTCGACAATTATATCCTATTAAACGAAACTTAAATAGATATTCTATATCTTCTGGGCTTGGATTTACCATTCTAACGCATTTATTATTTTCCCCTTCATATTTCCAACTAATATGTAAAAGATTTGGGAAAACTTCTACATCAAAAAATACAATCTTATCGGTTTCTGCCTCCTTTGGTGGGCTCACATCTTCGCTTCTAAATTTCATTTTAGCCACAAGTTTAATACAATATTCTGATTGATGAGTACTATTATTTGCGAAGGCTAATATTCTTGGGCGCAAGTCCGTTATATCGTATTTCATATCAGAACTATAAGCATCTTCGAGAATCTTATATATAAAATCTATGCTCGGTTTTGTGCCGGGATGTATTTCTTTTTTAAGATTTCTAATTATTAGATTTCTTAAACTTTTTTCTGATTTAACTGTTTCTAAATTAATCACCTTTTCTCCTTCCTTTAAAGGTAATCCCGTATTAATATTTGCTATAGCAATATTATTGCATTTACTAAGCTTTCTTCTTAATGCACTATCTCCAACAAAAAACTTAATTTCAACTCCTTCCGAATATAAATTAGACAGTTTAGATACATCACCATCATAAATATAATGTAAATGAATGCCTGCCTGACTCTTACTAAATTCAGCATATGTAGGAGGAAACTTAGAAGCCACTTCTAAATTTTTTTCAAAAGATTTATTCCCGTCAGAATCTTTTATATCAAAAT
This sequence comes from uncultured Bacillota bacterium, assembly GCA_937862575.1. GTDB lineage: Bacteria > Bacillota_I > Bacilli_A > Izemoplasmatales > Hujiaoplasmataceae > 4572-104. The sequence continues at coordinate 741 of CALMFM010000036.1, read as the reverse complement.
CTATAATAATATGATTTAACGGTATTTTAACATAATGAAGTTTTGTAGTATCTATATCACTCAATTTAGTTTTTACAGCGCTCCATTTTTTAGATGGTATACCATCTTTATTAGCATATTGAGCTGGAAAATTTTTTGCTAGCTCATCAAACAAAGATATTTCTTGATCTAAATTGATCCAACTAGCATGTTCTTTATCTTGAACTTTTTCTTTACTAATTAATTTAGAGGATATAAATCCGGAATAATAACTCCTAACTTGCTTTCCATTTATTCTAGTTATTTCCGCGAAATTTTTAAAATAATTTTTAAGTTCGTCTCTAAATTTATAGCGAGGAAGTTTAAAATCTATAAGTGTTTCGTCACAGTACACTTTATAAATAGAATAAGCTTGGGAAAGCGATATTCCATCTTGTTCTAAAAAAATATGATAATTATCTTCAATAAAATTGAAAAACACATCTGTCGAGAGCATCATTCCTAACGGCAAATAATTTAAATAATAATTTTTTCCCATTGAATTATAAATATTTAGACACTTATAAGCTATCGCACCTAATTCAAAATCTATTCTGCTTAACAAGGAATGATATTTAGTAATAGGTATTTTTTTTCCAGATGGTCTTACATCTATTAATCGACGGATAATGCCAGATTTAGCGTCGCTAATTTTTACAGGCTTATTCGTTGCCATAAATAAAAAGCAATTAGCTCTAGCTGTATAACTAGGTTTATATTTCT
>CALMFM010000035.1 GCA_937862575.1 uncultured Bacillota bacterium | reverse complement strand
CAGGTAATAATGCCGTTCTGGAAACCGAATCAAAACTTTATGCTCCATTTAGCTCGATGAACGAATTCAATGAAAATATCATTAAGAATACTACCCAAGCTTATCGCGATACTGTCGCCAAGAGCAAAAAAACGCGAGAGGATCTCCGTAAGGAAGCCCAAAAGTCGGCTGACAAGCAGAAACGAATCATTAACGTGTAAAGGAGAAAATGATGGCTGAAGACAAGTTGCCTGAGAATTTTGACAATTTCAAGACCTACGAAGAAAAAGTCAAGATGGCTTCCGACAAGGAATTGAAGCTATTCGATGATTTCTATCAAAAGATCAAGAATCGTGCCAACAATCAGAAACAGGCCACTTTAAACAATCTTCATGAATCACAAGAATCACTGTCAGAGTTGAAGGAAAAATCCACAGCTCTCAAAGACAGTGTCTTTTACCATGATGAAACCGTGATTGTCGATCGACAAACCATCATATCCGAAACCGAACATAACATTCATGTTGAAAATCGCAATATTCTCGACTACGAATTCAATCAGGCCGGTGAGAGAATCGACTCTTTGGATTATTTAAACAAAGCAATGATTCAAACCAAATACAACTTCTTCGACCGTTATCGCGACCTCTACACCAACCAGATTCTCGATTATGATTACCTTTACAATTTTTATCAGGATAAAGTTACAGAATTCGATCAGATTTTGAACAAATATCATGACGAAATTCTCGAGTCTTTCCAAGACCTCGATAACAAGATTACCGATATGGATGCGAGAATCTCCATCTTGATCCAACAAAAGAATTCAAAACTTTCTTCGATAAACGATTTCTATTCCAAAGAGATTGGTCATTACCTCGACAACCAACTCAATTTCTCTTTAGAAGAGAATTTGAATTCTGACGCCATCAAACAACTGATATCAGACAAAAAAGACCAACTTGACGCTTTTCGAAAACATTTGTTGGCACAAGAGGACAAAGTCCGGCAAATTCTTCATGACGAATATTCTCAACTTTATGACAAAGCTCTTGAACG
>CALMFM010000034.1 GCA_937862575.1 uncultured Bacillota bacterium | reverse complement strand
AATCACATTCAATCGCTCTCTAAGTATCATTCGTTTTTTGGTTCTAAGCAACTATATTGTTTACATGCATAACCCTTCAAGCCCTTCATGTCCTTCATGGTAAAATATTCTTTTGTATTCCGATTCACGGATCACAAATCACGTATCACGATTATACCCTTCATGATCTTCATGGTAAAAAATCTTTCATATTTCGGATCACAGTTCACATTTTCCATCATCACTCTCCACACTCCACCTTCCACTCTCCACTATGATAAAAATGAAAGAACCGTCCCTGTTTTTCAAAAAAAATACTTTACAATCATATAATTATATGATATAATACAAAATTTACTATAATATTCAGGAGGAAATGATATGTCCGGGCATTCTAAATGGAGTACAATTAAGCGTAAGAAAGAGAAAGAAGACGCTAAGAAGGGGAAGGTATTTACCAAGATCATTAAGGAAATCACCGTTGCTGCCAAGATTGGCGGTGGTGACATTGAATCCAACCCCAGGCTCAGAAGTGCGATTGATGCAGCGAAATCTGCGAACATGCCGAAAGATAACATTGATAAGGCAGTTAAGAAGGGGACCGGGGAACTCCCGGGTGTTGTTTATGAGGAGTCGACCTATGAAGGGTATGGCCCTGCAGGTATTGCGATCATAGTTGATGTTCTTTCTGATAACAAGAACAGGACTACTGCAGAGATACGGCACCTTTTCAGCAAGCATAACGGGAACATGGGAGAGAAGGGATGTGTTTCCTGGATGTTTGAGAAGAAAGGCCTTATAACCGTACCGAAGGACAGGGTTAACGAGGAAGCGTTATTTGAAGTTGCCCTTGAGATTGGCGCGGAGGATATCAGGAGTGAAGGCGAGTCACACGAGATATTTACAGAGGTTCACGACCTGTATAAAATCAAAGATGAATTGGAAAAGAAGGGGATCCCAGTCGAGAGTGTAGAGATGGGTAAGTTCCCTTCAACCATGGTTAAGTTGGAACAGAAGGACCTTGAGAAGAACCTGAAATTACTCAGCGCTCTTGAGGATCTGGATGATGTCAGCGCGGTATATTCCAACCTGGATATACCTGATGACTTTGAATTTAATGAATAAAGGAGGATTTTGTTTTCATGAAAAGATATGAGATTGATAAGAAAAGAAACGTTGTAATCATCGGCCACGGCGGTTCCGGAAAAACATCATTAACGGAAGCAATTTTATTTGACACGAAAATGACAGACCGATTAGGTAGGATTGAAGAAGGCAATACCGTAATGGATTATGATCCGGATGAAGTGAAGCGGGGAAACTCAATCAGTTCCGGGGTCGGCCATGCAATTTACAAAGATTATAAGATCAATATAATTGATACCCCCGGTTTCGCAGACTTCATAGGGGATGTAATAGGCGCATCGAAGGTTGCGGATATTATACTCAGTGTTATCTGCGGTGTGAACGGGATTGAAGTAGGGACTGAGAAGACCTGGGAACTTGTAAAAGATAAACCCAAGGCAGTCTTTATCAATAAGCTTGACAAGGAAATGTCCGATTTCAAGAAGAGGTATCAGGAGATCAAGAATCATTATAAAGACCACAGCTTTGCCATATTCACTTTCCCGATTGGGAATGAAGCTGATTTCAAAGGTGTTGTTGATATTGTTTCGCAGAAGGCATATATCTACGCGGATAATTCCGGAAAAGTAGAAGTCACGGATGTTCCCGGTGATATTAAGGCTGAGGTTGAGAAGATCCGGAATGAACTCGTAGAGTTCGTTGCTGAGACCAATGACGCTCTGACAGAGAAGTATCTTGAAGAAGGAGTATTGACAGAAGAAGAGATTCAGACAGGGCTGAAGGAAGGAATCAGAAAAGGAATGATCATCCCCGTCTTTGCCGGGAGCGCGGTAAAGAATATCGGTATCCACCCGTTCTTTGAAGCGCTGATTAATTATTTCCCGAATCCTTCTCAAATAAATGAGATAAAGGGAGTCAATTCTTCAGACGATTCAGAAGTTTCAATTGTTCCTGAAGAAGGGAAGCCGTTATGCGGTTTTGTTTTCAAGACAGTATCCGAACCGCATGTAGGTGAAATGTTCTATGTAAGGATCTTTTCCGGCCAGCTGAAATCAGCAGCCGATTTCTATAATGTTAATAAGGGCAAGACCGAAAGAGCAGGGCAGTTAATGGTTGCCCAGGGTAAGAAGAGGATAGATGTTGAAGCGCTGGATACAGGGGATATAGGTGTTATGGTTAAATTAAAAGAGACAGAGAATAACCGAATTGGCACATGCTCACAATATGAAAGTCATAGTAGACGAAGCCCACGGCGCTCAGTTCTACTTTTCAGATAAATTACCTCTTTCCGCAATGGAATGCGATGCAGACATGACAGCCATCTCTATGCATAAAACTGCCGGATCATTTACACAGTCCTCAGCTATCCTTTGTAAAGGTGACCGAGTTGATTACTCAAGGCTTAGATCCAGTTTGAATATGTTACAGTCGACAAGTCCTAGTTCTTTACTTATTGCAAGTTTGGATGTAGCTAGAAAAACAATGTATTTCGAGGGCCAAAAACGAATCGACAAGTTATTATCTATGGCAAAGGACACAAGAAACAAATTAAGTCAAATTCCTGGAATAACTGTATATGACCGGGAATATTTCATAAAGCATAACTCATTTGATTACGATGAGACAAAGATTATTGTTAAGGTCTCAGACCTCGGACTTTCGGGATTTGAAGTGTACAAAATGATGAGACAAAAATACAACGTTCAATTGGAACTGGCTGAATCACATATCATTTTGGCGGTTCTCACGATTGGGACAACAAAACAACATTTGGACAGTCTTGTTCAAGGTTTCAAAAAACTATCCACTGAATATTACAAACAAAGAGATAAACTACCTAAAATTGACTTCGATTATACTTATCCGGAAGCCTATGCCCGTCCGCGTGACGCTTATCACGCTCCAAACAAGATTATCGAACTTGATAAAGCAACCGGAGAGATCGCCGCTGAGCAAGTGATGATCTATCCACCGGGAATACCAATGTTGATTCCGGGAGAGATTATCTCCGCCGATGTCATCGACGACATCAAATTCTATTTGAGCAAAGGGTCCGCTCTTCAAAGTGACCTTGATGAAAACCATATCCGTGTCGTAGACAAGGAAAATTGGTTAAAATGGGAAGGTGAAACAGATGAGTTTCAAAAAAGTTGATTTGTCATTTCAATCATGCAAATCCGAGTATCAGGTTAGCGATGTCGTTCTATTCAGCGCTCCATTGGATTCTACTACTTCATATCGTCCGGGAACTAGGTTCGCCGGCAATGCCATACGGGTCGAATCAATCGGCATCGAATGGTATTCTCCGTACATGGAAATGGACTTGAAAGATTACGATACCATCGATATCGGAGATTTGGAATTACCGATGGGCGATGTTAAAAAAGCATTAGATATTATCTATAATACTGCCAAACAAATCGTTTCTGATAATAAAATGCCGATGATGGTCGGTGGAGAACATTTGGTTACATTATCGGTTGTAAAAGCATTACATGAGAAATATAAAGATTTGCGAATCATTCATCTCGATGCTCATACTGACCTTCGGGACGAGTTTTTGGGCAGAGAGCTTTCACATGCGACAGTTTTAAGAAGATGCCATGACATTCTCGGCGACAACAAGATATTTCAATTTGGAATCCGTTCAGGAGACCGCCATGAATTCGAGTGGGCTAAAAAACATACACATCTTCGCAAATTCGATTTCGAAGGCATAGAAGATATCGTTGACTCAATCAAGGATCATCCTGTCTATATTACAATTGATCTTGATGTCCTGGATCCTTCCGTATTTCCTGGCACGGGAACTCCTGAACCAGGTGGTGTTACCTATAAGGAATTGATAGGAGCTATCAGCGCTTTCACCAAGTTGAACAACGTGGTCGGAGCCGACATAGTGGAATTAGCACCAATGCTAGATGCTTCCAATGTATCTACTATCGTAGCCGCAAAGACATTGAGAGAATTGATATTGCTGCTGCACAAACAGAAAAAATCAGAATAAAGACAAACAAAAAGGCGCTAGCAGCGCCTTTTTTTTATAAATTGAATACCCAAACCAATACGTATACTATGACCATTATCAACATCATCATATAACTGCGGTATTGCTTATCCGACTTGTTTCCGACGACAAACACGCTAGTGATTATCCCTAAAGCCAAGATAATTAACAAACCCACAGGTTTAGACAGAACCAAGCTTGGTTCTCCTCCGGTTGATATCTGCATCACCAATTGGTCAGGTAATACGAAATATCCAACTACGCAATATATGATTGTAAAGATTAGAAAGGATCCACCAATCACCACACTGCTTTTCATAATTAGATTAATCCGTGTTCCTTACCGACTTTTGCGAAAACTTCAATCGCAAAATCCAAATCCTCTTTTGTATGAGACGCACTGATCATACAACGAAGTCTTCCCGCACCTTTGGCAACTGTCGGAAAAACGATTCCAGAGACAAATACTCCGTTTTCAAGCAATGCTTTTGAAAACTTCATGGTTTTGGCTTCATCGCCTATCATAACCGGTGTAATCGGTGTTTGACTATGTCCAGTATTAAATCCCAGTTCTTTCAACCCTTTTTTGAAATATTCGGCATTTTCCCAAAGTTTATCCGTATACTCAGTAGAACTCATCAACAATTTAACAGAAGCGATGATTGCGCCTACCGCGGCCGGTGGTAAAGCGGTTGAGAACAGAAGCGGCCTTGCTCTATGAAGCAACCATTCTTTGACTATCTTCTTTGATGCTACGTATCCGCCAACCACACCGATTGCTTTTGACAAAGTGCCAATGATGAAGTCAACTTGTCCATGTAAACCGAAATGGTCTACTGTTCCTCTTCCGGATTCTCCCAATACACCACTTCCATGAGCATCGTCGACATAGGTCAAACAATCATATTTTTTAGCTAATTTTACAATTTCAGGTAGATTAGCCAAATCACCGTCCATCGAGAATACACCGTCGGTAATTATCAACACATTTACGTATTGATTTCTTTTTTCTTTAAGAACTCTTTCAAGATCTTCCATATCGGAATGTTTAAACACAGCTTTATCAGCTCTGGAAAGTCTGACACCATCAATGATTGAGGCATGGTTTAATTCATCGGATATGATTAGGTCGCCTTTATTTACTATGGCTTGAATAGCGCCGATATTACAGTTAAGACCAGATTGGAACACAGTTACTGCTTCCTCTCTTTTGAATTCGGCCAATATGACTTCTAGGTCTTCAAGAATATCTTGATTACCAACTATCGTTCTAACACTTCCGGTTCCTGCACCATATTTTCTTATCGCTTCAATGGCGGCTTCTTTCACATCGGGATGGTTCGCTAATCCTAAGTAATTGTTGGATGACAAATTAACCACTCTTTTGTGGTTTAAATCAATTACGTTTGTGCAAGCACCGTAATTGATTGGTAGTATACGATATACACCACCTTCTTTTAGTTCTTCAATTTGTTTGTCCAAATAATTTAGATTGCTCATATCTTCATCTCCCTGGGAATAACACTATTTTACCGCAGTTCTTCGTTCCCATTATTTCTGCGGCTTCGTTTATTTTGGAAAGAGGCATGGTGTGAGTTATTATCTTGTCCAAATGCAATTTATGATTATCTATCAATTCTTTGACTTGATACCAAGTATCATAGATTCTTCTTCCGGTGACGCCATAGATCTGTGTGCCTTTGAAGACGACGTCATCAGTAACGTTAATGCAGATGTCATCATTAGGAATGCCAAGAATGGCAAATCCGCCTCCCGGTTTCAGATACTTGAAAGCATGTTCGATAGCTGTCTTGTTTCCAGAGAAATCTCCGATGACATCAGCACCCATTCCGTTTGTATATTCCAACACTTTTTCAATAACATTCTCAGTAATTGGATTGATAACGTAATCGGCTCCAAGTTCTTTTGCCAAATTTCTACGGAAATCGTTGACTTCTATTGCGATTACTTTTTTAGCTTTATATGCTTTTGCGACGTCTACAGCCAAGATTCCGATTGGACCGCAACCAAGTACTACTACATCCCGGTTTTCTATCGGGAAATGAGTTATTGTATGCACGGCATTTCCAAGTGGTTCTTGGACGCTCAGTTCAATTTGATTATGGCTCTTGTCATTGACGAAACAATTCTTTGCGGGAATTACGATATATTCAGCGAAACAACCATCTCTGTCAACACCAATAACTTGTGTGTTTTGACAGATATGTCCTTCACCTCTCAAACAGAATTCGCATTCGTCACAAATGATGTGAGTCTCAGCGCTAACTACATCTCCAACTCTTACTCTAGTTACATCCGGCGCAACTTTTATAATTTCACCGCTGAATTCATGGCCTACAGTAAGTGGAAGTTTAAGTCTGTTTCTTGACCATTTGTCATACGTATAAATGTGATAATCGGTTCCGCAGAAGGAAGCTGTTATCACTTTGATCAATACCTCGCCTGGTTTTAAAACTGTGGATATGGTCTTTTTGACGTAAGAAAAGCCTACGTCTTCCTTGTCTTTGACTACAGCCATCATTTCAAGTTCTAAAACGTCATTTTTAATTTGTGTCATATTATCTCCTTATTCAATTTTAAAAACGCTTACATCATAAATAATTATAACATAGATGCTTTAATATAACCAATGTTTTTTTGCCTTTATTTAAAAGAAAAAAGGTCAATTATTGACCTTATCACGTATACGAACAATTCTAAATCATCAATACTTTTACGGCTATGAAAGTTAGATATCCTGCCCATTCCATCTTTGCTTTTTCAAAGACTTCCGGGTATTGTCCCCAATGCCAATTAGGCATTATCAATCCTTTACTCAAGCGATCGAACAAGTAATCAAGATTCCTGTTTAATAATTCTTCTTTGCCTTTTATAAACTCTTTATTTATCGCTAAAATCTCGTAAGGTTGAAGGCAATATTCTTCCCAGTTGTCTTCGGCTAGTTCTTTATCGACAGCGGTTTTCAAAGTATCATAAATTTTTGATTTAATCTGTTTGGGCATGTTGTTATAAAAAATTAAGCAACTCATTATATTGTGTTTCCGCGATTCATTTGGAAAAACGTTAAGAATATATTTGATAACTTTATCAACCAGCTTTTCTATATCCAAGTTTTTCAAGTGTTTTCGATGGTGATAGAGAAACCCGATAATCTGTGGATTGGGATTTCCATAAGAAAATTCTCCAACACCAGAATAGTTCCACCATACCGCTCTAGGATAATTATCAACTTCAGGCGGGACCAATTCCCATCCTTCGATTTTTGGAATATAAGCTTGTTCATAAAAATCAACTATTTTCGAAATCATTTCATCCTTAAGAGGATGTCTTTTGACTTCCTCAAGAATCATTACCGCTTCATCAGTGCAGACAACACTTGAATCAGGTAAAGCGGTATCCGGTTCCAAACCGTGACCAAACCCACCGTCAGGATTACGGTATTTCTTTAATTCTTCCAAAATATCCTTATCGTGACTGTCGAAAAGGTTCCTTAAGAGAAAATAATCCAAAAGCCTACCGTTCT
>CALMFM010000033.1 GCA_937862575.1 uncultured Bacillota bacterium | reverse complement strand
GTTTGTATTGAAATTATGTTTATACTAATGTATCTATTGATACAACAATGTCCCTAATGTAGAATCAATTAACATTCCTTATAAAAAAGGTAACGAATTCTGGCTATTTGATAGGTTAGTTTTTCAGTAGTTAATTTTTTCTTAACATTTTCTATTGTAACCATTAAACGAATATCTAAATAGTAATTCCGCTTTCAAATCTACGCATTGAAGGTAAAAATGGGGATATTGAAGCCAAAACAAAATAAGTTTTATAAAGTACTATCCGATACGCTTGGATATGGTAATGACGTCCAGAAAATTGCATCAATAAATGCTCTGAAGGATATGTTCAAATTAAATCTGAAAATTAAGGATATATTTAACGACCCTCATACAAGCAATCGAGTCAAAGAAGCCGCTACTCAGTTTTTTCAACAAGCTGGAGATTTTCACGATATAGATGCCCTTTATGATGAAATAAGCAATAATCCGGACTCAATAAATAAACGATATGTCGATGCAATTGAAGATATCTTGCAACGATATTATGACCAGAAAACTTTCAGTATTAACATTCAACCGCAGCATTTATTAACAAATATGATTAATACCGATAGTCATATTATAAAATACACAACTTTATCCATCATGAAGCATCTTAATCTAGACGACTATTATTTGACACTTCAAGATTTGCTCGATAGCGAAAAATTGGAGAATACAAATTTAGTAGTTGAGATTTTAAAAAATACTGGAAATATTCGATCGCTTTTGCCTCTGTTAAAATTAATGGAAAATATTACTTTCCTATCCAAAGAACAAGCAGATTTTGAAAGCGGTGGAGACCGTAGTAAGAATAATATTCTTACGCTTGGGGATCTTGATCAATCTATTAGTCAATACCGAGTATTCGAACATAAACAGGAATTATATGATAAAGTCCTTGAAAATATCGATTATGCTCTTGATAAGATTAGTTCCAAGTCACTAGCCGATGCTAATTTAATTGAAGAAGCATTTATTAATGCACTTTCAAGTGAGCATCCGCTTATTAGATCCGCAGCCGCTAAGGTCTTGGGGAATTTAGAATCTAATAGAAGCGTTGGAGTTCTCATTTCTCTATTAAGAGATACTGATGAATCAGTAATAGAATCAGCCATTGAAGCATTGGGTAATATAAAAAATACTTTAGCTATTAAACCCCTTGTTAACTTGCTAAGTGATTCAACCTTTTCATTTCAAGCCGCTATGGCACTCGGTCAAATTGGAAACTCCACAGCATTAAATCAATTAATTAAAACATTAAAAAATTGTGATGATAGCACACGTAGGGCGATATTTTTTGCTTTGGGAAATATTGGTGACCAAAAAGCCGTAAAATACTTGATTAATTTATTCGAAGAGTCCAAGTCATACGGTTTTTTTACTCTTCTCCAATATATTGAAACACTTGGACTTTTAAAAATTAATCGTGCCTCTGACTACCTAATTAATTTGCTTAATCATGATCATTCAGACATTAGAATGCAGGCTGCATGGGCATTAGGGTATATTAAAGAACCAACCGCATTGAAACGCTTGGAACAGATGCTAACAGATAATTCTGAAA
>CALMFM010000032.1 GCA_937862575.1 uncultured Bacillota bacterium | reverse complement strand
TGACTATCTTAAATATATAAAGCGGGGATTTGGTAGAACTGCCCATCTTGTGAGCTTGGATCTTCGTCGTGGGCGAATGGGTAAAGAAGAGGCAAAAACTCTTATCCATGAATATGATGGAAAGAGGCCAGACTCACTTGATGATTTTCTCAGATATCTTAACATAACGGAACGCGAGTTCCTGGAGATAGCTGTAAGTCAGGCCGTGTATCCTCACCAGCCTAAGGTTGAAGATTTTCTGAAATGTTAACTACCAGGATAATACCAGTTTTACTGTTATATCATGGTAGGATGGTCAAAACAAAACAATTCCAGGCCATGCGTGATGTTGGTAATCCAAAAACCGCAGTCAGGATCTACAATGCTCAGGACGTAGATGAGCTTATGTTCCTGGATATTTCTGCAACCCAAGAAGGTCGGCCAACATTATGTAACTTCATTTCCGAAGTATCAGAAGAATGTTTTGTTCCTTTGGTAGCCGGAGGTGGGGTTAAAACAATTGAGGATGTTCGGTCTTTGTTACGATCTGGTGCAGACATGGTTGTAATTAACACCCAAGCTTTTCTTACTCCAACTCTTATATCGGAATCTGCCATTAAATTTGGGTCTCAAGCTGTGGCGGTATCGGTAGACGTGAAAAACGGAACCGTTTGGATAAATAGAGCGACTGTAGATACTGGGGTTAGTCCTGAAGAATGGATTGCTAAAGCAGTTGAGTTTGGAGCCGGTGAGATAGTTCTGACCGCAGTAGAGAGAGAGGGAATGATGGGTGGTTATGATTATGACCTTATCCAAAAAATTTCCTCACGTTTACCGATACCGTTGGTTGCAAATGGTGGAGCTGGGAATCTTCAACATATGGTTGAAGCTGTAGACTCTGGTGCAGATGCTGTTGCCGCCTCGAGTATTTTTCATTTTACCGACCAATCACCTATCAAGGCTAGATCATATCTTTCTGATAAAAATATTTTGGTAAGAATGGTCTAAGGGTATTGACAAGGGTATTTACACAATGTATTATTTGATTGTGTAAATATTTGTTATAAAGAAAGGTGGTGATTGGTTTGGTCAAACTGCTTCTAAATGAAGATACATTGAATGTTGACGTTATCAGGTTATCAGATGAAGCCTGGAACAAAGTTCTGGATTATGCCAAAAATGGTCTTCCGTCATGTTATAAGTCATTCAAGGATTACACTTATGACTTCTACCCGGATCTCCCTTGGCATGATAAGGATTTACGTGCATCGTTAATGTACCTCCTGAAGAAGCCACATGTTGAATTTGACTTAATCGACAAATCGTTCGGGATTAACTTTAGGCAGGAGCTAACAGATGCGCTTGCCGAAATACGAAGAAATTTAAGGAGATAAGGTACCAATGATTGAAGATATTTCTAGAGAATCTACTATGGCACGTATGTTAATGGGTGCCATCAGAGCTGATTGCATGGTTGATCCCAAAGACATATTGAAAGAGATAGATGCAGTTGCTGATGATAGGGATGTTTCTAAAGTAGTTCTAGACAACATTAACCTGATTGCAATGCTACAGTCTCTTACACAAAATACATACTCACCAGTTGGTGTTGAATCTATGGGTATGGTTCTGTCAAATATAGGGTTTGGTATCGCTTTGACGGCAGATGTCCCGAAAGTCGAATCTATGGATCCACTGGATGTCTTTGACATTGCCAAGAAATTTATTGAAGATTCGAAGAAAAATTCGGTTAGGGTTGATGTATTCGACAAGAAAAATCTCATGATTATGGCAATATGTTCCAAAATATCGACAATTGGTGATAAACACGACAAAGGTGGTGACTGGCTTCAATATATGGGAATAACTTATGGAATCCATCTTGGGCTTGATTACAAACGTGAACATGCCAAAGATGAAACCCCGGCTGAAACCAGTTAAATTATGACTATTAGGCCGAGGGCATCGTTTTTGGATGTGGACGGAGGGGCATTGTAGGTAGATCTTATCAATGTTGGTAGGCCTTATAAGAGGAATATGTGATGATTGAGATACAAGGTCAATTTAATAAAGCGAAGATTATGGCAGATGATGTAGACGAATCGGTTACTACTCAAGTCTACTCAATGCTAAACTCAGTGGCATTTTCCAACACGAACATTGTTATAATGCCAGACTGTCATTCTGGCGCCGGTAGCGTTATCGGACTGACCATGCCACTCAATGATTATGTTATCCCGAATGTCGTTGGGGTAGACATTGGTTGTGGTATAAAGGGTATAAATTTGGGAAAACTAGAGTCGATTGATTTTGAGAAGCTGGATGAGTTTATCAAACTGAATATACCGTCAGGGTTCTCAAGACATCAGATAAGTGATAAGAATGGGACTTTATACCAGGGGAATTTTGAGGCTTGTTCGGCCAGATCATTACTTATGGCAAACCTGGTAATGACCTGCCTTAGAATTGGGCAAGATCTAGACACGGTATTGTCCCAGCTTGGAACTCTTGGTGGTGGCAATCATTTTATAGAGATTGACAAGTCGGTTGATGGCAATTACTGGCTGATTATTCACTCTGGAAGCCGAAATTTTGGGCTGAAAGTGGCTAACTACTTTCAGAAACTGGCTAAAGACCAGACTGGACAAGGTGAATTATCATATTTAGGTTCAGATGAATTTGGTTTCGGGGGAATTTATCTTGGTGATATGGCCATCGCTCAAGAGTTTGCTAAGTTGAATAGGAATATCATGGCTAGAAGGATTGTAGAAAGATTCTTCAAACTTGACTATAAACAGTGTGAGCAAATAGAATCGGTACATAATTATATTGCCACCAATACTGTTAACCGGATCCTGAGAAAAGGAGCAATAAGTGCCGAGTTGGGTGAGAAAGTTCTTATTCCTTTGAATATGGCCAAAGGTACCATAATTGGTGTAGGAAAAGGTAATCAGGATTGGAATTATTCTGCTCCTCATGGAGCTGGTCGGATAATGTCAAGGGGTGAGGCTAAGCGTAGTCTTGATCTTGATGACTACAGGTCATCTATGGAAGGGATTTATACTTCATGCATAAACACCGGTACAATAGATGAAGCGCCAATGGCTTATAAGAATGCTGATATTATCAAACAGGCTATTGAGCCTACGGTTGAAATACTGGAAGTAGTCAAACCGGTATACAACTTTAAGGCTTGTGAA
>CALMFM010000031.1 GCA_937862575.1 uncultured Bacillota bacterium | reverse complement strand
CAATTTCCGGATTGATGCAGCTCCCGCCCCCAAGGGTGTTCACGACGACCGTATACTATCAATTCTTATATATAATGAAGAAATCAGCTATTCTCTTCCTATCCATACTGTTGTTGAATTTTATTATTTTTTTATTCTTATAATCAAATATATATTTTCCGTCAATAATAATACTTGTATCACTATAAACACGGAAATTCCCATAGTACGAATCGATAACTGAAGGGAAAACAATTTTTTTAATAACATGTTTTGTATTTATATCAATAACTTTTAGATATCTAATCATTTTAAATAAGATCAAGTTATGAAAATAATTAATATATTTTGTAAAAAATTCTGGATAAAATACTTGATATAAAATAAATAATTTATTGTTATATACTTGTATATTATGTGTTCCACATTTTGTTTTAGGATCTACGAAGTTCATTGAACTCGTAACAATTTTTCGCCACTGGTAATCTTTATTGACTTCGTATATCTTTCCTGAAAGGAATAGGTATATTTTGTCTTCATACTTTATGGGGTTCCATGCCATTTTCCTATCGGGCATTGTCTGTAACAGAAAGATATTATAATAATTATCCTGCATTAAAATATCAAAATTATGATATGTATTAGTACCTCTGCTATTTTTCACATTAAAAGCGAACTTATTTCCTATTTCATTCAAGTGGGTTTCTTCTATCATAGAGGCCTTGTCTTCTTTAATAATGTATTTTATGAGATCATCATTTCGATTATTTTTATGAACAATATAAATATCTCCATTTTCATAATAAATTCTACTTGCGTAATAATTAACATTATTTAATTCTTGAGGATATTCTGATAATAATATTCTTTTTTCATTCCCCCGACAATCGATTTCAGTTATAATCGAATTGCCTTCTCCATTTAGATAAACGATTTTTTCAATATTATCTGGAAAAGGCCCCTTAATAATTTCATATTTATTCCCATCGGGATAAATCGCCCTCGATATAAAGACGGCTAAAAAAATAATTGAAGTTATTCCAATGATTACCCATTCGATAACCCGTAGCTTCAATTTCCATTTGGTTTTAACAATTCGTATTATAAGTTTAATTAAGCTATAAATTAATAATAATGCTAATAATGCTGTTGCATATATAATAATCTCCACAATTCACCTCCTGTATTATGGACCCAAATATGAAGTTAAATCACTTGGCAATATAATAATCATTTCAGGAGAACGATATCCCATAAGTTTAAATGCCATCAAGGAGTATTGAACACAATTTGCTTGATGCTCTCCTATGGGTATAATTTCCCAATCTGTCTTTTTGGCTTGGAATTCTTGCAATCCGATTCCAATATTATAGTAACACTCTGCATCAAATGAAATTGCTTGAATGTCCTGAATATTATATGGCCCCGTAGGTGGAATATACTCCCATACTTCATTATCAGATATGGAGTCCCTTTTATAGTATACTGCATCTTTATCATCTGGGAGGCCATACTGAGTATCCATATCGTAATAAATATCTGTTCCGGGTTTTTCAATATTTTCAATAGCAAAGCCTGAATGTACCAATTTATTTAATCCCACTGCATCCTTCCTTCCTGTATATGAATAAAATAATGCCCTCATTTCATGTCTTCCTCCGGTTTGTCGATAGAAATTTCGTATTGTCTCCCGCTGACTAATTTGCTGGGTATTATAGTATTCGTAGGTTACATTTTGTGTCTCTCCAACCAATTGATCTCCGAGATACATTTCAACAGTATCTATTTGTATTGATACATACATTCTATTCATATAATAAAACCATCCGGAACCGACTCCGGGTTCAAAGACCCATGAGCCAGAGAATTCTGCAGAATATAAATTCATTTCCCATAATCCTTGAAGATCCACATAATTCACCGGGCTGTTCAGACAATAATGATATTTATTGAGGTTCTGAGGCGAACTGAGATTCGTAGAAATCGGATCACAGCTTATAAACCTTCCCATATCCGCATTATACCACCTCGCCCCGAAATACGCAAGACCGATCTCCTGCTCACGCTCTTTACCCGTATAACCGTATATGTCATACCTCCTTTTCCCTTCATCGGCTGCTTTTGTCATCCCCCATATCGCATTCCCCCGGGGATCGTATTTCATGCGCCCGTCATCTCTCCCGAAATAGCATCGTATGCCGCAATAACATTCCCCAGTTTGTCCGTGATTCTAAGCTCCTCTTGGATTGCTCTTTATTTTTTAAATTTATAAATGCATGACAATCGTTGATAATCCGCCCATGTCCACTTATATCTTTTTTTATAATTAAAGGCTCCAATGCAGGCAATATAAAAGTGTTCTTTATTCTCTATAATTTGTATCGGTATTCCTGCAAGTGGGATTTTTTTAATTTTACTTTTAGTTATCACATAGTAATATTTATGATATAATTTAAATAAATAATATTTGTTATTAGATAAAATACATCTAGATGGAAAGAACCAACTCGAGTTTTCTTCTATTTCAATTTCCTTTTTGTTCTTAATTGATGTAATTGTATATTTTTTTATTGGATCTCCTTTGTATTTCATTCCCGAACAAATATTCTCATAGTTAAGAAAAAAAACATTAGGTTCAATATTATTTTTTAAAGCATATTCTATGCTTTTCTTTGTAAGATATTTATACAATTGCTTTTCTGTCTGTATATGTTGAACGGATTTATCATTGCATAGCAATTCACATATTTTTTTTTCATTTTTATTTTTAATATCTGTTTCATAGATATCTATTATTTTATTCTTACATAAAATATAGCGGAATTTATTATCTTCACTTAAGCATGTATCATAAAGATCTCTTTTTTCTAAATACATTGACGTCGAACCGGTTTTTATATCATAGATATACATTTTTGTCGGATACTGATCATTATTTAATAACAACGTCAATAGCAAATATTTAGAATTGCTTTGTAATGTATATGTGTCATATTTCTCTTTTACATCCCTTTCCCAAATGATGCTTTCTTTTTTATTATTATAGGTACTAATAATATCTACACATTTTAAAGAGTTTTCCTCTAAATAGATAAATTGATTCATTTCATAATTCTTTGCATATAAATGACTCTCTTTTCCAGATTCTACAATTATCCCATTTATAATCTTAAAGAATTCTATTTCGTTCTCAGGTTCATAGATACAGTATTTCGATAAAGAGAATTTAATTGCGTAATCTTCAATTTTTAAAGCAAAAAACATTTTATTATCCACGAAGAAATGGATATTTTCCGTATTATAATATATCTCGTTGAATATACTCGGAGAAAGATAGTCATCATGAAAATACGCTCCATATGTATTTCTATTCGGATTTAAAGAGAGTACTTTTTCTTTTCTAATTTTACCGTTTTCAGTATTCAGCCATTTTGTAATTATTTTCGGTGTTAAGTCGTTCCTGTTGGAATTACTTATTTCAAGATAAAGTTCTTCTCCAGAAGAACATATCTGTGTTATTTGACCTTTAATAAAAATTACATTTTGCATTTGATAATAGAGAGTAATTATTGTAATTATTATAACAAGACTCAGCAATATAATATATATTTTCTTCATTCTTCCACCTTTCATTTGTCTTCTTTATAATACAACTTAAATAGAACCCACCAATCTATATGTGCTATATAATTTTCCCGGCTCCCATAACCAATTGGTAATTCTATGCCAGTGAAAAGGCGAGTGTCGGTATTTGGTATATTTAAATATTGATTAGTCAATGCATGAATATGCAAAGCATAGAAATGCTGAATATTAAGTCCTTTAGGAGAAGCAATGTTTGTCATACTAAATCCCTTTTCTATTTCGAGTGGAAAAAAGCAATAAAAAGATACTTCACTGACTTCATGTATTAGTACTGAAAATGCTTCGGCAATATCACTCGCATTAATTTCAACTATAATATTATTCCCAAGTATCTCCCCTCCGATATTTCTATCTGAGAATTGATATTGTAATTCCCAACCACAACTCTTTAATATATCCAATGAGAGTGAAAATAATCCTATCATCCTCATAATTCGTTCCAGCTCACTGGCGATTTGTGAGATATCATTTATTTCCTTTGCATCTATTTTATTTTGTAAATTCACTAATTCCTCTTCAACTTTTTTCCCAATCTCAGGATCTAATTCCTGCTCATACTTCGAAATCTCATTCTTCAATGGAACATTATATAAAGATTTTCTTTTTAATTGCCCTCCGCCACCGCCAATAATAAAACTTCCTTTGAATTTTTCCTTTCTTACCGCAAATAGGCCTGCTGGATCAATATACAAAAGCGGATTATTCAAACAATACTGGTACTTATTGATATTCACCGGTTCCTCTATCTTCATCGCTATCGGA
>CALMFM010000030.1 GCA_937862575.1 uncultured Bacillota bacterium | reverse complement strand
AGAATGAAGATATCATTATTCCAAATCTTTCTAGCCAAATATGTCAGGAAAGTACTAAAAGCATACATATGGATAACTCCAAAGATGATGAAAATTCTGAGTCCTGACAATTCTTCAACGAAAAAAGTAATCACCGAAATCAATACTGCGACCGTCAATAATTTCAAAGAACGGGCAAGATTAGATTTTGAAAAAGTAAAACTGATTCCGGAAACGATAAGGAATACCGAGACAAAGAAAAAATGCCCGAAAAAGCGCAGTTCAGAGGTCCAATAAAGATCAGCAACATTGTTCAGCCAATTGAAAACCGATAGGTCAAGAGTTCTAAAATTAGAGAAATAATTATCTAAATTCTTTAAATCATACATGATATGATCAAATATCATCATGATGATTGCGAACCCTCTGGCGAAGTCTAGTTCCCATATTCTTGTTTTTTTCATATACTCACCTTTTAATTTATAATTATTATATCATAAGAACACAATTTTTGTATTTTTCCCAATAAAAACAGGGTTAATTTCGTATAAATTATGAAAAGCAAAAAATCTCACGGGAAAAGGCCGGTTGTGTTATAATAAGCGTATGGAGTGATGGCATTGATAAACTACGACTTATATATTGACGACTTAATGAAAAAAGACAACGAAGCCTTTGAAGCGATTTACGAAAGCACTAGAAAAGGCGTTTTTTCGATGATACTGTCAATCGTCAACAACAAGGCGGTGACGGAAGATCTCATGCAGGACACCTACATGAAAATGATTGAAAAAATAGCTCAATACAAAAAAGGTCGAAACTTCTACGCTTGGTTATTACAGATAGCTAAGAACACCGCATTAGATTATTATCGTAGAGAAAAAAAGGTCAATGTATATGATCCTCAGGAAAACGAACATCTGTTTGAAGGTGAATACAACGACAAAAACAATTACGCAGTTTACGACATGATCAAACCTTTGGATGACGAAGAAAAGCAAATAGTACTTCTTCGAATCGTTTCCGACCTAAAATTCAAAGATATTGCAGAGGTAGTTGAAAAACCTATTGGCACAGTCTTGTGGATCTATAACAAAGCCATAAAGAAATTACAAGATTACAATAAATAGAAAGGAGTGAATTGTATGAAAAAGAAAGATTTGATTGCGAAAATCAGAGAAACAGCGATTGAAGAAATGCCAGATGTACTTCAGAGAATCGACATAAGTAAAGTTAATATCGAAGATGTACCGGAAACAGTTAGATCGCCTTTCAATTTCCGCAGAGCAGTTTCATATACTTTCGCTTCGATATTCATCTTCATATTTGGAGTCACCATCTTCAACTTTATTGCTTTGGGTACCGACACGACTCCATTGGACAACAATACGGAAATAGTAGGTTTCCAAACTATATCGGCAGCTGCATTGCTTGAGTCATTCGATGTTGTTGATCTTGCATACACAGAGTCGACATACAGTGTTACTCAATTAAGTGAAACGACTACCGCTGTCGATGAATCGACCATTATAGACCAAATCTATCTAGTTAATAATTACTTGAACATGGCAGAGACCGTCTTGGTTGATGAAAATCAGTATCTCTATGAAGATATTGATTCAGACGATGCGAATTACCAATACGCTTTTAAATACAACGGTACCGATTTGTTAGGAAATCTGATTTCCTACCGAGGTTACTACAACATAGTTGAACAAGACGGAAACCAAATAGAAGTCGGAATCCTAATTCATGAAGACAGAACTTATAATTATCAAACAGTTATAATCGATAATGACGGAGTACTTACATACCGTTACCGAGTTCAATTGAACGACCAAAACTACGTTGAGGTCAGCAATTCCAGTACCGAAGAAGCTCAGAGATTCACATATAGAGTCTATAAAAATAACGAATTGTTCAATCAAAGTGAAGTAACTCTTTTCAAGACAAAATTAAGTCTTCGTGCCGAAGTTAAAATCACCAACAGACTGAACCAAGAAATCAACCTTGAAATCGAAAGAGATATGTCGGTAATGGCCAATCAACGGTTCAGAGTAAATTACCGTATCTCGGAAAATCAAACAGCTTCGCAAGCCGACGGTCAGTTTACAGTAGACCTTCAATATAACGATGAAACTGGTAAATATCAATATAGATACCAGATTAACAATCAAGAAGTTGTAATCGAAGATCGTCCTGCCAAAGGAAACCAACAAGCGACCGAGGATGATTTCAAACCAGGAAGAGACAATCAAAACCCATTTGTCACAACCGCAACAGACAACAATACCGCTGAATCTACTCGTCCCGGTGGTCACAACAAGCCAAGAGAGAGTGAAGATTTTACTCCTGTGGTTGAATCAATAACATTATGAAATTAAACCTATGACTGAAATCATAGGTTTTTTTATTTATAAAAAAGTAAAATATGTTCTGAATCGAATCCGTTTAATTAGACATATGCCATAAATCTCCATATTTAGATACTTTTAATTTAAAAAAGCGATTTTACATGTCCTTGACAACGTGATATAATGTAAGCGAAAATGGAGGTGCTGCAAATGAGTGCCATTAAGAACGATACCCCTGCTACATTATTCGATTCCTTCAAGGAGACAGATGATTTCATCGAAACAGGATTCGGAGTTTTCGACAGTTCGGGTAATCTCATATCATTCAACGATACTTTCGCTATTCTGCTCAACAAGAATTCAGACGAGATCAAGGAAACCAATATCCTTTCCATTTTTAACATCAATGATAAGAATTTTTCCAGTTTAGTCAGAAATCATGCCGTTTCAAGAAACATTCTTATTGATGACCGACATCTACACGTGAGTATCTGCAAGGTTTTCTGCAAAGATGCAGAAGACCGATTTTTCGCCTTGATAAATGACAAGACTGCCGAAAGGGTAATGATCGATAGTCTCAACATCAATCTAGAACAAATCAAATTGCTGATAGACAAGTTTAATCTCGGTTTCGTCATTCTGGACGAGTACCACAACATCGTCGAAGCGAACAATACCTTCTGCCACAATTTGGGATACTCTCAAAGCGAGGCAATCAAACTAAACGCCAAAGACTTCATAGTTGATTTTGAGAAAAGACATGAAATCCAGAATCCTCTTGAAAATCAAACATTCTTTTTCGGTGACGACAATATGCATATCAAGAAGAACGGGAAACATATCCCTATCAAAGGATATGGAAGTTTAACTAGGATTAATAATCAGAGAGTCGCCCTTTGCTTCTATGAGAACATCTCCGAGCAAGTAGAGTCCTATAAACGTTTGGAAACCAGCGAGATGATGCTCAAAAACTTCATATCAAATTCAACCGACGTCATCATGGTAGTTAACAAGGATTTAGAAATTAGTTACCTGAGTCCGAACACCTCGAAGGTCTTCGGTTATTCTGACAACATCCCTCGATCGGAAATACAGGAAAAATACCTACCTATCGGCAATCATGATTTCAAAAAATTCATCAAAGCCAACCTGAACACAAGAGAAAGTTCGATTGAATATGAATATACAATCCGTTCCAAAAGTGGTAAATTCAAGTATTTTTCAATTCGAACTTCCACCATCAAACTGAATGAGAAACTGGTCATCTGCTATATCAGGGATGTAACCAAGGATAAAAAATACATTGAGGAACTGAAAATCCTCAGCTATACTGACCAATTGACAAAATTGCACAACCGTCAGTTCATGGAGGAACAGCTCATCGAACTCAGAAAAATCGAGAACTATCCGATAAGCATCATTTCGGCTGATCTCGACGGTCTCAAGGAAGTCAATGATTCTTTGGGTCATCAGGCCGGAGATGAGCTTTTACGAAGGTTTGCTAATATTCTGATAGAGTCTCATGAGAATTATGATGAGATATTCCGAATCGGCGGTGACGAGTTCCTGATTCTAGCCACAAAGACGAACGAAGCAACCGCAGCAAAGATAATAAAGAAAATCGATTCGAAAATTTCCAAACACAATTCATTGCCTTCTTCTTTGCTCAAAATATCGGCTTCAGTCGGATTCTCGACATCGGACAAATCAAATACAAACCTTTCCACCATGTTGGCCTTGGCAGACAGGGAGATGTACAAAATCAAGAATGAGAAAAAACTTCTAAACAGAAATGGCGAATAGTTTATATGCAAATAAAAAAACAGTTCTCTTGTCGGAACTGTTTTTATATTGTTTATTTTGCGTGTTGAATAATCGCAACCATCGGTATCAATAGGAAAGCCATCCAAGAAAAAGCCCAAAATTCGAAGAAATACCCAAGACTGAAGAATATGATAGTCGATATGAATGGCATACAAGCGACTAATTTATCTTTTTTACCAGTGTGTCTCAGGATAGCTGCAACCGGTAGCAATAAGAATACTTGCCACATATAGGCCCAATTGTTGAATAGAATACCTGAAGCTACAAATATTATAGTAAGTCCAAGCAGGAATAACCATTCGAACAAACTTCCGCCAGAAACGATAACAACTGGATCTTCACTCAACAAAAGTGATAATCCAACTGGTAACAGGAATGCGAACAATCCGTAACCCCATTCACCAAATTGATAACCAGCAAATAGATAAGCAGCGATCGCTATCAAGAATCCCAGTTCAGAAACTATGATTTTCCATACTTTTGTTTCATGAAGAATTCCCAACATCGGAATTATCATGAATACCAACCAGATTGGATTCCAGAGCCCTGTATAATAACCAACCAAAACAAAAGTTATAGTGGCTACAAATGGGCTTTGTGCAGTTAGAAATGATATGAATTTCATCGTTTTCAAAGCTGAACAGATACCTAGCATCGGTATTACCATAAATACCAACCAACCAGGATGCCAAAGATTATAACCGAATCCCAAGATTAGAAAAGCTATCAAAGCCACAAATGGACTTAAAGCGATGATTCCGTTCATCGAATTACGATCGAACGCATTGACAATAATCGCCGTCATCGGGATTGACAGGAAAACCAGCCAACCAGGATGCCATAGACCAAAACCAAATCCAAGCGCAAAGAAAGCTATCAAGGATATGAATGGCATCAAAGCGACTATCCGATTATCTTTATGTTTTTGTTTTGAAGAATGTTGGATGTAGATATAATCTTCTCCTTTTTCCTCAAATTCGTCAGATAAGCTTCTAACCACCTCTTTTGGTGAACCGATCAACTTGATGATCTTCTCCTCGTCAAGTTTCTTGGCAAGTGCGTCATCAATCATTTCTGCATAATCAGCCATGATGTCTTCGATTTCATCTTGACCGATTTTATACTCACTAAGAAGTTCCCTGAGTTCTTCTAAGTATTTTTCTTTCATTGAGATTCATCCCCTTCCAAAATTCTGAATACCCCTTTGATGAATTGTTTCCATTCTTTCATGTACTCAGTAAGCTTTGTCTTACCAACCTCGGTAAGCTTGTAATACTTTTTCGGTGCTCCCACCGGTGATGGCACTTTATAGGTTTCGAAGTAACCTTGTTGTGTCAATCTTCTTAAGATGGGATAGATCGTATTCTCATTGACGGATATTTCCTTTGATAATTTTTCGATTACATCAAATCCGCACAAGTCATTCGACTCCATAATTTTGAGAACACAGATTTCAATTATCCCCTTTTTGAATTGTGAATTCATACAACCCCTCCTTATTGTGTTATACACATTAACAGTATAGCACCTTTCTGTGCAAAACACAATAACTTTTTGTGTAAAACGCAAAAAATATTTTTAGCGGTGGTGGTGATGAGTTCCGTGTCCGTGAATATGTGGCTCTTTTTCCAATTCTTCACACTCAGGTTCCAAACAACCGTTTATTCCATATTCGATTTGAATTGTCGAGTGATTAATTCCTTCGGTCTTCAGGATTTCATGCATTTTCCTTTGCGCTTCAGTTACCTTTTCTGGATTTAATTTTTCCTCTACTGTCGCGTGCAGCGTTAGTAATGGTATGGTTCCGTCCAATGTCCATAGATGTAAATGATGGATTCCCATTACATTGTCAACGCTCTTCAGTTTCTCCGTAAGATTCTTGATATCTATACCTTGAGGAGCCTTTTCCAAAAAAACGTGGAACACTCTGTTCATATTTTTGAACACATGGAATCCGATGAAAATCGTGAAAGCTATCGACAGCAATGAGTCCAAGAAAACAACATTGGTAAAATGCATGATAATAGCAGTAATCAACAAAGCAACCCAACCAAAAACATCTTCTAGCATATGTAAAGAAATAACTTTCTCGTTGATACTTTTACCTCTCACCGATATCAACGCAGCCATCCCATTGACAACTATTCCAAATACTGCGAACCAGATTACCATTTCGGCATTAATCGTTTCCGGATTTATTAATCTGTTAACTGCTTCAATGATAATTATGACAGACCCGACTAAAAGTATCACAGATGATAATAGCGCTCCTAATAACGAGAAGCGATAATAACCATATGTGTAGTTGAAATCTGGTTTTTTCTTCGATTTTTTTTCAAGAAAAATAGCGATTCCGATTGATATGGAATCTCCCAAATCATGGATGGAATCGCTTAGCAAAGCGACGGAATTGGTTATGATCCCGCCTATGAACTCAAATACTGTAAATATTGTATTTAACATGAAAGATAGAAACATTGTTTTTTCTGACTTCATATAACTCTCCTTATCTGATTGATAGATCAAGGCGCAGTTTGTCGATTTTATTCGCATTCTCCACAATAGCTATTGTAATAAACATGATTATCATATACTGCGGCATCATATAGGTGTTGTCGACCATTCCTTGCAAGTTTGCGCCGATCAAAGCTATTAGAAGAATTGCCTTTTCGGAACTGAAGCGAAACAAGAATATCTTGACGAAACTGAAGAATTGAATTAAAAGCGCGATCCCCCCGAAGATACCAAACCAGGCAAGAATGTTTAAAACTGTATTGTGATACATTCTTAATCCTTCGTCTACTTCTCTAGCAAAAACACCGGCTCCGAACCAGAGAT
Organism: uncultured Bacillota bacterium; assembly: GCA_937862575.1. Taxonomy (GTDB): domain Bacteria; phylum Bacillota_I; class Bacilli_A; order Izemoplasmatales; family Hujiaoplasmataceae; genus 4572-104. Next base: position 4,658 of record CALMFM010000030.1, on the reverse strand, counting down.
TCTCCGTGAATTTAGACCAGCCGTCTTGCCAGATTGCCAAACGCCCGTTATCATCAAGCCCAAATAACTCCAATCTATCCCAGATTGTAATGAAGTAATCCTTGAACAAATATGCGATTCCGGAAGCAACCACAAATCCCAATACAAGATTAAACAATAGATTCCCCTTGCGCTCATATCCGACAAACATATATATGATTAGCAAAATACTAGTTACGATAAAGGCAATAATGCCAGCTCTTGATAATGTGAATGCCAGCATCGCCACTTCAAAAAGCATGATGATAATCCAAATTATATGCAACTTATATTTCTTGACGAAATAAACAGTTGTAGATATGAATATTATAAGATATGTGGCGATGAAATTGGAGATTCCCCACCCTAGATTTATTGTCTTGTGTTCCAATGCATACTGGATATCCACTTCGGGATTAAGATAATATAAGGCTACTTGGCAAGCAATCATCCCGCCAAGAACCGCAAATACTTTAATTAGATAAACGTTGTTGTCAAACTCCAATGAATTCGCAAAAAAGCCATAAAGAGAAACCAAGAATACGGCAACAACCAATATCATCAAAACATTCATATCGAATCCAAAATCATTTATCACCGTTGAAACCAAAGCGGCCACCGCCAACAAAGCCACTCCGACAAAGAACTTGCCTTTGAAGATATTGGTTTTGTATATGATGGAATGGATAATCATACCAATTACAGCTGCCATTGGAACATAATACAAAAAGAGCGGTATAGTGGTCAAATCCCATTCCGTTTGGCTTATCATAAATAAGGCATTTAATATGTATGGTATAGAATGAAGCGAGTTTTTGAAAAAAGCCAAGAGAATGAAAACAATTAATCCATAAACAAGCATTCCGATATCTTCTCTTTGAAAATACCAGAAAGCCAAGGTTCCCAAACTAATGAGTATGAAATATGGCAAACTTTGGAAAAAATTCTTCTCGCTCATCATTCGCTCCGGGTTATTATTTGTATGACAGGTAATATTCCTTTATCTTCGGAAAACTCAGTTCGATGAATTCGGTTGGATCTTTCCGAATTGATAATACATAATTGAAGATATTGATTCTTCTTGACATCATGATTATCTCCAGATTCTTTTCATCCAATGCTCTGGGAATCGGTCGATATTCAGAATAACCTCTAAGTAAAGCGGCTAATACTTCATCGAAGACGAAATTTTCATTATACCTATAGTAATATAGAAATATTGCAATATCCATGACCGGATATGCCAACATCACTTCTTCGAAATCATAGATGATTATGTCTTCCTTGTATTTTTGTACATTCCAAGGATTGAGATTACCGTGAATCAACCTCGGTGTCAACGTATTATAAAAATACATCAACTTCTCGTTAAAATAAGGAATCAACTCATCCAGGATGTCCTTCATTTCTGTAGTTATATATTTGGCATATTTCGGTTTATGATATACCGGTTTTTCATTCTCAAAATAGAATACATGGTCCCACTTTTTCGGATTGACATGTTCAGGGAAGCGCAGATTCTCAGTGGCTAAATGCATCTTTGCCAAGGACCTACCGACTTTTTCGAAACATTCCATAGTTTCGGTTCCGTCAATCGGAACACCCTCATAAAATTCGTATAGAGCCGTTCGCTTGTATCCGCGTTCATTTCCATGAGTTATCTTGGTTATAGTCTGGCCATCTTTATTGAAGATGACCATCGGAGTTAAGACATCGCTTTTCTCACGAATGGCTTCTATCATGAAATGTTCAGTCAGATTATCGTTGATAGAACTCGAGTCTTCTTGGAATATTTTAAGAACATAGGCTTTATCAGCTGTATCGACGCGGAAAAAAACATTGGTGGCTTCCATTAGGAATTCCAATGATTTTGGCATGATGTCATATTGTTCCAAAGCCAGTTCGGCTATTACACGATAATCCATTCTTTACTCCTTTATATATATATTATGATAACATAAATCGTTGACTTTGTTTAGGAATTATTATCGGTTTTTTCAGGGTTTACCGGCAATATGATGTCAGGACCTTCATTACCCGGTTTGTTAACTCTAGATGATACTTGATGCAATTGCATTTCATCAGGATTGTAACCGACAAGAATGCTTTTCAAAATTTCGGTATCTTTCAAGCTAGGGTCCAACCATAGTTTTGCATTGTCTTCATTCAAGATAACGGGCATCCGGTCATGGATGTCTTCCATCAATGTGTTTGCCTTGGTTGTAATTATGGTGCAAGTGGACAGTTTTGAACCGTCTTCTCTGGTAAATACCGTCCAAAGTCCGGCAAAGCCGAAGATATTATTGTTCTTGAGGTAGAAATAATATGGTGTTTTAGTTGAAGTGGTGCGATACCACTCGAAAAAACCGTCGGCGATAATTACGCAACGTCTTTGGAGGAAGGACTTTTTGAAAGCTGGTTTTTCAGCTATGGTCTCTTCTCTGGCATTGATTAGTTTGTATCCGCTCTTCTCGTCTTTCGACCATTCAGGAACCAATCCCCATTTCAATAATCCGACTCTGAACTTTGTACCGTCGTTAATCAAAGAAATCGCATTTTGTCCCGGAGCGATATTATATCTGGGCAAAGTGATATTCTCATCCAACACTTCGATATTATAGTGTTCTTTCAAATATTCACCCAGTTCTTCTCTTGTGACGGATATACCATATCTTCCACACATTTATTATACCCTCCATTAATATTATATCATTTGAATGGCAAAGAAAAAACTGCATCGTCTAAATGCAGTTTAGTGTTTCAGGTTCCTGATTCTTTTCTTATCGAGTTTATTCATTACGAGTTCGCGAAAAGTCGCTCGATCGTTTCCGGCGATTGCGGATTTTGGGATATACAAAACCCTGATATTTTCCACGAGTATAACGAACATATTCTTTAGTTCTGAAACCATGAGGATTTCCTCCCATTTGTTACAATACTCTCTGGTATAAAAAGTCTCACAGATTTTTTCTTCATCAACGGTCATTGTTATCATATGATCTTTGAAGACACCATTTTTGGAAAAATTCTTTTTGGCTCTCCTGATGACGGATAATCTAATAATAATAGGAAACATTGTCAGTAGACCGATGAATATGAAATATCCATAAGGCATCTTGGCGATGATGGCGGCTATCGCCAACAAGGCATTCATCAGGTAAAACCCGTAGTTAAATAGAAATCCGGACATTTTTGAGCGTTCAAGACCAGCCCAGATATTGATACGGATGAAGTCTTTTTCTTCTATATAATAAGACATAACAAGTTTTTCCATTTAAATCTCCTAGATTATCGTATATCGGTATTCCGAAAGCGCTAAATCGTCTCTGAACTCGATTTTATTATTATCTTGGTCAGTTATGTATCCGTTTAATTTACCAAATGACAATTGGTAGTCGATTCTAAACAAGAGGAGGTTGAGCGATACTTTATGCATTGCAGTGGTTTCAAGGGTCAGATTGATATCCCCGAAGGAGTCCTTGATGGTCTTTATCTTGCCGTTTCTTTCAAAATGAGTTATCGGAAGCAGATGAAAATTTGTTTTGTCCCAATAGCCGTTTTCGTTGTAATCGAATTGTTTCGGATTCAAACGAAAATCAGTTAGGTTCAATCCAAACGGAACCTTTTTATCATCTAAATCTCGATATTTGAAGGTTGTCAACCAATCATATCCGGATTTGCGCGGATAATAGCCACGATGGTCGTCGATGACGGCCATTGAATCATTATCGGTCATCTCGATTCCATCTATTTTAATGCTGCCATTGAATTTGAAGATATCTTTTTCCGTATAGACAGGATATACACCTTTAATTGGTATTGACACGACAGATGGTTTGGACATTCTTTTCAAACCGAAATCAAATTCAATTCTCCCTGATTTCTTGTTTTTGGCAAAACCTTGACAGACCGCCATCCCAGTCTCATAATTATTGGTTATCACCGTTTTTGCTTTTTTGGTTTGATAGACGGAACTTCTTCCGTCAAACAATGTTTTTGCCAAATGACACCTGTTCAAGAAGAGGTCCATGTTGTTCCAAACATGCAATTTGCCGTTTTCTTTCTCGAAAAATACAGTTAAATTGATGTCTAGGATACCGAATTTATAAACTGCGGTCAAAAAAGCTCCTTTTGCGGATATGACTTCAACAGCTTCCCACTCGGTAAGTCTAAGCTTATTTATTAACTTTCTAAATTTTGAAGACGATTTAAACCTAAGCAGATCAAATTGCTTGAAGGTTTGGGAGAAAGTGCCAAATGCCGGTTTGCCGGATTCATCAACTAAAGTGTCCGGGGTTGGGACCGCTCTCCTTAATGGAGATATCTTGTTCATGGTCACCTCAAAAAGAATCTAATTATTTTTTCCTTGAAACTGGTATATGGTGCGTAACGGAATGTCGGGTCAGCCCAATTGGCTTTCTTTAAAACGCTACGAAAATGTGTAAATGTATCAAAACTGGCTTTTCCATGATAACTGCCCATTCCGCTTTCGCCGACACCGCCAAATGGCAGACTGTCGCTTGCGACGTGGACTACAGCGTCATTGATACAGCCACCTCCGAAATTGCAGGTAGCCAAAGCTTTCTTTTCATTGTCGAGACTATTGGTGAAAAGGTAGAATGCCAGCGGGGCTGGATTGG
>CALMFM010000029.1 GCA_937862575.1 uncultured Bacillota bacterium | reverse complement strand
AAAGAAGAAGACAGAAGAGTGTCTTACCAGTACGATGATGGTAACCCGAACGTAGTCCATTTGGACACCGTACGTTTAGAGAAGATTGAGACCATTACATTTGACACAAACATAATAAGCATCCTACCAAAAGGCTTGGACGAACTAAATAAGGAAATAAAATGAGTTCTAAATATCACTGCAATGGGACGGTTGATTGGGTTCAATGTAAAGGTGACCAAGTTCCAAAATATGTTAATTTCACCGAATCCAATGACTATTTCTATAGTAGTTCAGGATATTGTATGTGCAAGTACCATGAGGGGCATGTTTTGTATAAGCATCCAAGACCTTGTGAGTTTTACGAACCCCAGAACCTGTAATTAAGGGATGGAAACAAAGTGTATATTATAAAAACCAGGTATCTTAATAATGACCATCATGACTGGTATCGCGATATCGAGACGTTGCATAGACTTATCGATTGTGGTGCGTTTCTCAGTCATAACGGTGTATTTCCTTCTGAAGTTCTGGCAGTATATGAGGAACTGGAAAGGTTTTATTTTGACTCCAATGAAGATCCGGATTCTATCGAAGATGGAACTTTTGTGCTGGAATACAATAATAGCCAGTTTTATCTAAGGCATATCTTTGTAGCTAAGAACAAAGAGATTATGTATAAGGTAATAGAGTACAACAAGAAGAGGTCGAATTTTCTTCTTGTTCGACGGGTTAAAGATATTACCAATCAGGTGGTATCTGGTGGTGAGGTAAACCTGGATAAAATTTGTTGCCTTATGAAACTTGAAAATAGGAGAAAGTCTGAAAAGTCATGAAAATAGAAGTAATCAATTGGAAATGGTGATATTGAACGGTTAGGGGTTGGTCAGTCTATATCAGACCGGATAGCTGAGTATCGTGATGTCATTGCTGACTATAATACCAAACTGATGTCATACAGGGCTTATAAGATAAACTGGTTCACCAACATATTCGTACCAGAAATTCCTGAATACCTTGACTTTATTATACTGGAGGATCACTAATGCTTAAAAGAACGCAAGATGAAATCGTTGCCAGGATAAAATATCTGAGAAGCGACAACCATGATATTCTCGGTTTCAGGCGTGATGTTTTGTATCCATTTCTTGACTGGGAACACGCCAAAGAGTTTGTTAAGGACGGCATAACCAAAAAAGACTGGGAACCGGATATGGAAACTGATCCCGAAACAGAAATAAGAAACTATATGCCCTTTGCATGGGGCAAGGCTAATGATTGCCGTGGAATATCAGCCAACCGGTCAATAGATCACATGGAATCCTGGTTATGGCTTGATGGCAAGGATGAGCTGTCAAAGACCATCTGGGATGGTTATGAGTATTATGGCAAACCAAACCTCGTACGGGTATGCAAGGAGTATGGTATCAACTGGAAAGAACTTGATAACGACTACTGGAAAACCGATGAATATGACACTGGTATAACTTCAAAACAAGCTATAGGAGAATAAAACATGCCTAACGATGCTTCAACCATTGACCTTGGAATAATGTATCGGTTCGACGCCGAAGTAGAAGACGAAGCTGGTTCAGTAGACATCTGGGTTAATGAATACAAGGTTGTAAAAAAGACCAAGATGGGCAAATGGATACTGATTTCGTTTTTTCCATGGCCAAAAGGAAAACGCCGGTTTATCCTGGATTCTGGCAAGAAACGGTTTGCGCATGAGACCAAAGAGGATGCTTATAAGGCATTTAAGCACAGGAAAGAACATCAACTGGCAATCCTAAAAAGCCAGATCCAATCTGTAGAACATATACTTGACTACCTTAATAGACACCAGTTTGGGAAGGTGGAGTAATGGAAAGAGAAACGACAGTCAGGTATTGCCCATATGATAACCAAGAATGCAAAGAAGCTGGTTGTGAAGGGTGTAATCGCAGGCTAAGCCGAAAAGACCTGCTAAGTTTGCCCTTGGAAAAACGTAACCAAATATTGGCGCGAATGGTTGAACAACATTGCCAAGGCGTAGCTAATTCTTGTGAAGCAGCTGGAATGGATTAGCACCATGAAAATAATAGGAGAACAGTAAATGACCAGAGAGATTGAATTCAGAGGAAAACGGGTTGATAACGGAGAATGGGTTTATGGATATTTTGCTTATGTTACCGATGTTACTGCTAAAGACGGTAAATCTCCAGTAATTTTCACCGGTGAGAAAGAATTTACTATACTTGGTGAATCTGTATTCATTTTTTTTATAGTTGACCCTGAAACAGTAGGTCAGTATACAGGTCTCAAGGACAAGAACAATAAAAAGATATATGAAGGGGATATTGTAAGGGTTTTAGACTGGGGATACTTCATCAAGGAAACAGGTGAAGAGGTTGAGTTGAATATTCGTACTGATATGTATTACAGAGATGTATACGATGATGACCCTTCTATAACTAAAGATATGGTTGAGTGGAAGTTAGGTACAACTGTTAGGCTGGATGTTGTAACTCTGGATAGGTTGCCTCGTTTCTGGTTGAGGGATGAGGTTTTTGGGTATGAGGGTGAAGACCTGATATCACCTGAAGAAACAATCGTCATAGGTAACATCCATGACAATCCAGAACTACTAAAGGAGGTTAAATAAGATGACATACAAACCAAGTAAAGAACTGATAGAGCAGATAGTCGCAGAACAGCGAGCAATGAAGCCAAAAATTTTCCGGTCTTCATGTAATTCAAAACAGCTAGCAGAAAAAATAGTCGAAAGAGCAAGTGAAATATCAACCATAACTTCTTTTCTTGAATATCCAACAATAAATAAAGCTCTTGAACTATACGAGAATAAACCTCAGTGGCAGGATAACCCCGATAAAGAAGGTTGGTGGTGGGTTTGTAGTGAAGAACCTACAAGCGGTGCTAAATTTAATCGGATTGTTGAGATACGTGGAATTCCCGCAGGACTTCGCGTGTGGGTAGGAGGTTTTCCAACAATTGAGCAATACATTGGTGAGTATGTCAGGGAAACCAAGATAACATGGCTCCGTATACCGGAACCAGAATCTTATAAGGGAGAGGAATAAAAATGAAGTATGTGAAGAAGCTAATACCAATTGAGATTAGCGAACCTTGGCTAAAACACGGTGACCACCCTGACGTTAAAAGCTATTCGGAGTTCGTGTTTATGATATGTCACTGTTTGGGAACTAAAGATAATCCGGAGACCAATGAGTGTACCAAATGTGGCAAATTACCGGAAAAACATGGTTGGGTTGATACGCTTGAAGGTGGGCATATTGTCTGCCCTGGAGACAGAATTGTTACTGGTGTCAAGGGCGAACATTATCCAATAAAACCAGACATCTTTGCAGAAACCTATGAACCATATAGTGGTCAGTCAGAATGGCAAGAAAAACCTGATGGAACCGGATGGTACTGGCTAAAAGTCCTTTCCAAAGGCAAAGTCTGGAGCTTGATTGAGAACCCGGTTGGTATAACATTGGAAAATGATAAGGTCAAGATAAACACCAGGGCGCGTGAAGATTCTACTATTATAGCCAATAGCATAGATATCAGGTTTATCCCTATACCAAAACCAAATTATTTGGCTCTTCCGGATTCATATGACGAATTAACCCAGGAAGACATTGACAATCTCCCTCATAAAGAATGGAAAGATGAAGATGAAGACGAAGACAAAGATGACGATTAAGAAACCGACTTACTACATCCGGGTACATAATGTAACCGGTGAACGTGATGAGTTTATTCAATGCCTTTCTGCAAACCCACTGAATATTCCAGGGTTTGAGAATTACCACTTTTTGTCCACAAGTCTTATGTCCATTCGGAAAAAGTCGGAGATACTTGGAGCAGAAATAAATTGACTGTTTCTGAGGCTGAGACTGGATATCTGGTTCCAGGAGCAAATGAGTTGTCTTATGAAGACGCTATTACAACCGCAGTTGCGCTGCTTATCAGGAATAAAGAATCATTTTTGGAACACATGAAAAAGACTGAAAAAGTATCACCGTTTCCTAGTGATAATAACAAGAAGGAGGATTAAATGGGTATTACTGATTACATAAGGGCTAGGTGTGATATCTGTGGCAAGGAAGAGACTTTTGACGGTTGTGGGATTCAAACCCCCAGAGCGACTTTGCATGGTAATAAGTGGGTAACGACTCTTGCTAATTCTAGCCGAACTTTCGTTGTTTGTCCGGATTGTAGCTTTGCCATAAGTTTCTATATCAAGAATTTAAGGGGTAAAACTGAAGACAATGAATTCGAAACACCAGGAAAATGCCATGAGCGATAACCTTGAAGAAACTGCCCAGAAGATACTGGAAATGATTCCAGATGAAACAAAACCGTACTGTATTTTTATCGAGGATAGCAATGATCCATATAATTGCCCAATGTTAAAGCTGGAAAATGTTTACTGGTATAGAAAATTGAAAAGAAATGAAAAATTTATTCCAAGATGTGGTTTTACCGGTAAAGAGTTGATGACCGATAGCAAGGGAAGTATCTTTAAATGTGATGGTTGTGCCAGGGATTATAAGGGATAAATAGATGAAGAAAAGATTTGCTATAACCATTGATATATCTGGTGAACTTGAGATAGATGAAGAAGTCTTAAATGGGATCGATGACAACTGGCGAAAACAGATGTTTGACTTCAAAACCACCAGAGATGTTGTTTCATATATCGCTTCTGCCATGATACTCGATGGATCATCACTTTCACAAGTAGATGGATTTGCAGACAGGAAAGATACGGACGCAAGTGTCAAATGGGTTATTTCCGGTGTTGATGTCAAGAATCTATCTATGAGTATGAATTCGAGATATTCGGAGAAGGCAGAATAATTATGAATCTTGAACCGGGATTGAAGCTATTCTGTAGGTTCTGTGGTAGGCAGCTTGTTCCCAAATACCGCAAAAATACCCTTTATGATGGTTACACTGGTATAAGGAATCCGGAATATATTGAGAGCTATCAATGCCCAAAATTCGGCAAGTACGAGAGGTTTCTTGGCCTCAAGACCGGATTTCACGATGAATATATAAATGGAAGCTTTGAGGAATACAAAGCTAGTGGAAATTATTATGCATAGGATAGGTAAGTGATAATCCAAGACATAATTTTTACTTGTTGTTCTGTTATGCTAAACCTGGCTCTTATACCATCACTCCGAAACAGGCACAAACCTGACTGGAAAACAAGTCTGATGACTGCCATAGTCTTGCTGATAATGTCATTGACTTACTTTTCATTGAACCTTTATGGTGCAGGTGCACTTGGCGTGTTAACCTCTTTGCTCTGGACTATTCTTCTTATACAGTGGATACGATTATACAGGAAAGACAACAACATATCCTTGTATACCCTGTCTAAGTCTTCAACTGTTGTGGTTAACACCAGGTTCAGGAAGGCTTTAGTGATACATAGTCAAATTGTTGCATTTAATGATCTTGACGATGAAGTCAGATCCATGCTGGACAAAAATGCTGTAAAAATCACTGTAGAATTTCCTGACCAAATAATTACCTATAGGTCAACCAAATAATTTTTCTGGTCAAGGGTATTGACAACGTATATATCAGCATTTATACTAATATTATCAAATAAAACAGGAGGTTCTAAATGGGGAAAAAATTTGAAGATCTTGATCTGGATTCCGACAAAAAGACTCTTGACGGTTGCATGAAAAAAATGAAAGAAATTGAAGAAGATCCAGAAATTAGTGAAAAGATCCATAAGGTTTTCAGTGAGAACAATGATGACATAGCTGCTATGTGTGCCACTATTGAGACCTCTAGGTATGGTGGGGCTCCTATTGACCTGATTATATTGTCTGCGATGAAAATGGGCATATATTTTGGTCTGGGGTTGAACAAGCCCACTGAATCCAAATAAGAAGGAAGGTGATACAAATGGTTGTTGATGAGTTAAACTACAGAGAAGCCCCGTGGACTAAATGGGGAAAAAGAGTCGAAGGGGTGATGACCTCAGATGAAGCAATTGTCAGTGCTGGTTTGGATTGGGATGTGTCAAAAACCCCTATCTATACCAGAAACAAAATGGGTCAATTTGCCAAGATTGAAGATCGCTACAGCATAAAGAATGTTGTTACCGACAATGTCTATGGCATAGTTGGCAAAAACTATATCCCGGTGCAGAACAGAGAGGCTTTTTCCTTTATGGACTCGTTGTCCCAGAACAAGTCAATTGTCTATGAGAGAGTTGGCTCAACCAATGGTGGTCAACTAGTCTGGGTTATGGCCAGACTCCCAGAGAGTTTTAAGATTTTGAATGATAATAGGGAAGAAATAACCCCATATATGTTGATGGTCAATAGTCACGGTGGTACATCCGCTCTAAAGATCTTCTACACACCTGTGCGGATAATTTGTGCCAACATGTTGGCCAGAGCAGAGTCCGCCAAGATTGGAGAAGCCTTTTATGCCAGGCACACCACTTTCGTCAATACCAGATTGGCTGAAGCCCAGAAAGTTCTTGGCCTTGGTAAGAAGTTCTTTAATGATTATCTGGAAGAGGCCAACAAATTGGCCAGAGAAGTTCTTCCGAATGACAGGGTTCAGGAATTTCTCAATGCCACTTTTGGCCAACCTCTGGATAGAATTGAAGATGATCTCAGAATGCCAACCATGTTGGCCATGGAAAAGGTCAAAGAATTGGTTGAAACTGGCCGCGGACTTGATAACCCCCATATCAAAGGCACAAAATGGGCATATCTGAATGCTGTCAGTGAGTACACTGACCATTATCGAGTTTATTCCGGTAAGGATGTTTCAAGTGCAGAGATAACCGGTACAATGTTTGGAACCGGGGTAGGTATAAAAGACAAAGCCAGAAATTATCTTCTGAGCATGAACTAGAAGACGGAGATGGAAGAGAATACAAAATATGACAACCTAAAGCCAGTTACACTAAAAATTGGATTTTCGGATGGCAGTGAGGAAACATTCAGGTCATTCATATTCATTGGATCTAACCAAACCGGTAATGAAAACCGGGTTGAGGCGATTGGAACAGTCAAAACACACTGTGGTAAGAGTCTCGCAGTAAACCTAGCGGAGCGTGCAATATTACTATCTTCGGAACTACTTATCAGGATTATGAATTCTTCATCTAACCCAGATTTCGTCAGGATAAAAGTTCTTAGTGATGTAATAAATCTTCTATGTGGTGAACATAAACCCTTGAACCCTGGTGAGCAAGAAACTACCTATGAGAGTGATATAAGTGGAACTACTACCAAAACTACCAGGGTTGGAAAACTGAAACCGAATGATCCTAGAATCTTCGATGATGTTTCAGTTGATATAGATAACATGAGAAATTAGGTTGGTGGACAGATGCGTATTGTCACTGATATTAGATGCAGTCATTGTGGTGGAAAATTATATGTCGATGAAACAGCATCTGATCCGACCGCCAAGATTCTAGGTTGTGTCAACTGTGCGAGACAATATCTTGAAAACGGTGAGCCTTACGCAGTTGACGCAACTGTCTGGTTGGAAAGGATTAAATTATATGGAAAATTATATAACTACATCTGAAGCAGAAAAGATCCTGGAGAGTCTTGGCAATGTCTCAAAACACCCAGAACGAGATATTCTTTTGACTGATGTGTTATGGTCAACCGGTGTTAGAGTGGGTGAAGCAATAGTCCTCAAGCTTAAAAACATAAATGATGACAGCATATTATTCAGGAATCTTAAACAGACAGATCCGGATGCTACCAAGTTGGTCAGCGTCCCATCCGGAATATGTTGGTGGATAAAAGACTTCTGTCGAAGAAATGAAATAACCGATCCTGAGTCTTTCATATTCAAGGCAAACCAGAGACACAAACCACATGTTAGTGCGTGGTACGTCTGGTGGATACTTGATAAAGCATCCAGTGAAGCTGGAATATACAGGATTGGCAAGAAAAACCCAAAGACCGGTGGGCGATTAAAGGGAATTTATCCCCATTTGCTCAGACATTCATTTGCCAAGCGAGCAATTTCCGAAACAGAGGACATAGATATTGTGCAAGCCCAGTTGGGTATTGTATCATCAAAGATAATGCAAAAATACGTAGAACCTGGAAAAACAGACCAGCTACGATTGGAAAACAAAGGCAAATTATAATGGTCATGACTGATTATATTAATGGAAAAGAGACAGAAATGAGACTTTGGATGACAGATCCAAAACTGATGTGCCGACAACATCTTCTTGGTGAGCATAGAGAATGCCACACCTTTGTTGGTTCAATAAACAATGGTCATAACGTTTCCGGATACCTTAACGGTCTGGTAGACCCAAGACTTATTGAACAGAGGCATGATGAGCTGGTCAAAGAGATGATTAGACGCGGTTACAACCATCATAGTCCTCTGGCTGATTATGACCATACCATAGTTGGTCATGTTGATCCGGAAGAAAATCTGAAAGAGCTTCATCGAAGATGCCCAGCTTGTCGGGCACTGATAGATAAGTCGGAATGTAGCTCAGTTTGGTAGAGTGCCTGGCCTGGGACCAGGAGGTCAGCGGTTCGAGTCCGCTCATTCCGACCAATAATTTGGAGGCTGTATGATTAAAGACTATTACCCAAAGATAACCTGGTCTAAACCAAAATGGTATTTGCAAAATATCAGAGTGATTTGGTCTAGAATAACCGATTTCTTCGAGCGCGGGTGTAATGGTTGGGCTAAACGAGATGTCTGGGATGTAGATAGATATCTCGGTCAGGTAATCCCAAACATGATTGAATACTATAAAAAGGTGAACAACGGATACCCTGGTTCTGACCAATTCCCTAACGAGGAAAAGTTTGACGAAGCTCTGACCAAAGTGATAGACGGGTTCAGGAGATACGATTCTTGGGAAGATGAATATTTCAAACTACCATTAAATGAACAACCGGACTACGTTGAAACCTATTATAAAGCAGAAGCCGATTTCAAGGAAACCATGAAACTATTTACCAATCTATTCGGAAATCTATGGTTATAAGGAGAACAAAGCAATGACTGATAACTTTCCAAACCTGTCCGATGAGTCCATGATTAAGAGGCCTGCTAAACGAACCAGTGACGAGGTCGAGAAACTAAAACAGGACTGGAAAAGCGACCCTTGTTGGGATTTGGAATTGACCGAAGGATTTGAAGACTACAAGGAAGAGCTTCTTGAGTTCAGAACCAAAACAGAAGCCATGTGGACTGAAGAACATAACCGGATGAAAACAGAACAAATTGCCAGACAGATACAACTTCAGACATTAAAAGCCGAAGAGCTTGGTGTTCCTGGAAATCTCGAATTGGCAAAATACATCATTGAGTTAGAGCATAGAATATTCAATCTGGAATCTGCAATTGAAAGATTAGACAGATAATGCAGGAAAAGATAACATCTTTCAGCGGAAAATACAGATGGTTATCTAACTTCTTCCCGGTCAGCATTTGTTATGATGGAATTACCTATCCCAGTGTTGAACATGCTTTCCAAGCGGCAAAAAGTCTCGACCCCCAAAGCAGAGTGCACGATCCAGACGTAGCCTATATGATAGGTAATAATCTTTATATAAATACAGGAACCGTGTATCTCTGGAATAACAAAGCGTACATCGAAGCCGTTCATATCAATTCGCCACTAGATAATGCAAAAGGAGATACAAGACTATAATGGAGATAGATTTCGACAAACTCCTAAAAGAGATGCAATCTAAGAAAGAGATGGAAGAGGTCAAGGATACAGCTTTAAAAGTCCTAGACGAGGTATATAATGATGACGAAGTCAGGAAGGTGCTTGATAAATATCTGCATGAAGCAACTTCTCTGATGACTCTTCTATATTCAAAGACAAGCGGCGACATCAACGCACAAAGTATGAGATATATAGTCAACTTCATGGCCGGCGTAAAGTACGGACTTAAATACGCCAGAGAAAACGGTCAAACGAAAGGGGAGTGATCTTGAACAACCGATTTGAAGTAAGTACAGAAGGTATGCGTAGTCTGCATGCTGGGCGTAAACCCTGGCAGCTGGTAAAAGAGCTGGTCTCAAACTCATGGGATGAGAAGATAAAAACCTGTGGAGTCGATATTTCACATGGTGACGTCCCAAATGAAATAATTTTAACTGTTTGGGACGATGGGCCTGGCTTCAAGGCTATAGAGGACTCATGGACTTTGATGGGGTACACCCCCAAACGGGAAAACCCGATGTCCAGAGGCAGATTTAATCTTGGCGAAAAAGAGCTAATTTCTGTAGCCCTCTCAGCTGAGATAAAATCGAATGACAACAAAGTCAGTTTCCCAAGAACCGGTGGCAGGATAGTCGAAAAACTTGATGATCCAATAAACGGCACCAGAATATCTTGTGTTCTGCCATGGACATATGAAGATGGTCAGACTATCATCGATGAGCTTAGGAAGTTTATTGTTCCAAAAGATGTTTACTATACAGTCAATGGTTGGATAATTCCCTACCGAAAACCAATAAAGATTTCTGAGGCATTCCTGGATACAGTCCTTGCCGGGCCAGATGGGCTATTGAAGAACAGCCACCGGAAATGTAACATTGAGATTTATGAAGTTCCTTCCGGCAGGTCTGCCAGGCTGTATGAGATGGGTATCCCTATTCAGGATATAGGCTGCCCATATGATGTAAATATCATGCAGAAGGTTCCACTTCCACCAAATCGGGATACTGTCAAGGTGAAATACCTCCAGGCCGTGTATGCCGCAGTTCTGAATTGTATGTACCACAAGCTCAATGAAGACCAAGCGTCTGAGATGTGGGTCAGGCTTGGAACTGAAGACAAAGATCACATCAAGGTTGAAGCCGCCAAAAAGATACTGGAAAAGCGGTATGGAAACAAGGTGGTATTGTGGTCATCTAATAGTGCCTGTAATGAGAAAGCAATGGCCAACGGGTTTATGGTTATTCACGGTAAGACGCTATCGGCCACTGAGCGGGAAGTCTTCCAACAAGCTGGGTTATGCACTGCGTCAACTGTGTTTCCGATAATGTTTGAACCATCAGAAGATGTAAAAGACCCAACCCCAAAGATGCAGAAGGTCATGGAGTACGCCAAATTCCTCGGCAGGGAACTGATACATAAGGACATAAATGTTCGATTGTTCGACTCACCCGGATCAAACCATTTGGCCGAATGGGGTTCGAATACTATGCACTTCAATGTGGCAAAGCTCGGGAAGGAGTGGTTTGATAAGATAACCCCAAAGGTCACATCTGTAATAATCCATGAATTGGCTCATGTTCACGGGTTCGGGCATGACTATGCATATGGTGAGATGGTGGACAAACTTTCAGGTGAGGCGGTTCATCTAGCGTTTACGAAGCATGAAGAATTTGCAAAGTACATAAAGGAGAATTAGAAGATGCCAAAGACACAAAAACCATCACTTAAACTTATCCGGTTCAAGCAGGACATTACTGATGTATATTATATCAGGGAAAATGGTACGTTTGGGGAACTAAAGGATGCCAGGAACACCAGACTATTGAACAAGTGCTTCGTTTGCAATCATCACTTTGAAGATAATGAAAAGATCTACACGGCGTTCTGTACCAAAACAAAGAACAAAATCCTCTGTTCAAACTGTGCCAGAGATCTGATAAAGAAGCTGGAGCT
>CALMFM010000028.1 GCA_937862575.1 uncultured Bacillota bacterium | reverse complement strand
AGATCCCGTAGATCAAAATGATAACAATAAAATAATCGGTATCATAGTTGGTGTGCTTGCTGCAAGTGCTGTAATTAGTTGGTATAATGCTGCAGGAGGATTAACTTATTTTGGAGTGTCAGGCTTTTTTAGCGCTTGTGTCGGTGCAGTAATATGGATTGGAGTGGCTGCAGCAGTTGGTTACGGCGTCTACTTGATTCTTAATGAGATACTTGAGTGAGGTAAGAAGGTATGAAAAAATATAAAATAGAAATACTTTACGCTATAATAATTGCCTCGAATATCTTTTTTCTTATCATTGATTCGCCTATTATATGGGTTTTGATATTTGGGTTTCAAACATCTTTTATACTTCATATATACCACAATAATTTCACTTCATTACCAAAGAGAAACCTTTCTTGGTATCTATACTTAATATACTTTATCATTCAAACAATATGCGTATTTTTCGCTTTAAATAATATATTTGAACGATTTTTTATAACCATAATAATCTCATTATTATTAACAAGTGAAATTTGGATTATTGAATATATTAGAAGAAAAAAAAGAAATAAATAGTTATCCTCGAAAAACGCAACAAGTACAAAAAGCGCGTTGTTAATATCTATTATACACATATTGGAGTAGTGCAATTCTTATCTCTGAATACATTACTCCAGTAATGGATTGGTTGGGTTTTTTAAACAGTGTGACTAACTATTAGAAGTCAAGAGAGAAAAGGATTCTAGATTTGAGATTTAGAATCCTTTTTTGGTGGAAAATCATATATGTTACCTATATAAGGTGAACCCGTGATATACTATTCATGCTGGATTATATTTCAGCCATTTTTTATGTTGACTGATTACAGTTTACTAAAGAATTGACATAAATTGTAAGCAAGAGACAAAAGTCAAGACGTCGTATATAAGGAAACGTTTCTTACTATACTAAAATACAACTCCAAATTAAATAGAATTATACTTCACAATAACATTATGTTGTTAGAAGGATTGGCCGAAGACACAAGGAATTTTTATCATCGTAAAAAAAATTTGCAATGTATAACTTTCGTCTAAATTGATAACGATATACTAAAGATTGGTCTAAAGAAAATTATTGATAAATTCTAAGAATACTGCATATAATTATGGTTGAAGCCATGAGATATGAAACCAACGGGTTTTTTTTATTTTTATTGATATCATGTAAAGAAAGTTTACAGCATTGATAACTATTTTTTATAATCATAATGTATACTCGTATGTTAAATGATATAATATACCTAAGGTGATAACCCTATGATTTTAAGGACAGTGACTTTTTCCGGCTCCGCCGTGAAACAATCGCAATATCCTGTCGACAATCTTCCGCAGATTGTCTTTTCTGGTCGTTCCAATGTGGGTAAATCATCTTTCATCAATGCAATGTTGAACCGCAAGAACATCGCAAGGGTCTCACAAACTCCCGGTAAGACCAGATTGATCAATTTCTTTCTGATCAATGAAGCTTTCTATTTCGTCGATATTCCTGGTTATGGCTATGCTAATGTCTCCAAACAACAGATTCAGGATTTTCAGGTGATGATCGAAAACTATCTTCAAAGTCCGAACATCAGCCTGTGCATCCTTTTGCTGGATATCAGGCGGATACCGAATGAAGACGACCTGTTGATGTACGAATATTTTAAATCCCTGGACTCTGAAACATTGATCGTCCTGACCAAGGCTGACAAACTTTCCAATAACCAAGCCGCCAGTCAAAAACGTAAGATCAAGGAAAAACTGGGATTGGATAAAGATGACAAACTTCTTACTTTTTCTTCGGAAACATTTTTGAACAGGGATTCCATCTGGGATCTCATCGAAGACAATGTTTCAAGGTATGGAAATGAATAGTTTTTATGACGAGATAGCGTCTGAATATGATCAATTGGTCCAGGACGATGTGAATCAAAACCGCTTCCCCTACGGCGCATATGAGGAGATGCAATATCAGGTAGCCGACTATATCTTCTCCAACAAACATATCACCAAAGCCCAAGTGCTTGATGTCGGTATCGGCACCGGGTCCTTGTATGAGAAGATCATGCCTGAAAAACTTGAATTGACTGGCATCGACAATTCCGAGAAAATGTTGGAGATCGCTAGATTCAGACTGCCTGAATCCAGGTTGGTGAATCATAATATTCTCAAAGGCATGCCCATAGACATCAAGGATGATCATTTCGATTATATAGTCGTCGATTACCTGTTCAAGCATTTCGATGTGAAGACGATTGTCAGTTTGATTAATCAATTAGTGAAAAAACTGGCGCCTTTCGGCAAGATTTTCATTGGTGACATCATGTTTCTTGATGAAGGAAGAAAGACCGCTTATTTGAACGCAAATCCAGATGATCTCTATCCAGGATATCATTATCACTCCTATTCGGAGCTGATTACCAAACTAGATGATGACCTTGCTTTAAGTTTCCTCGAAATCAATCAATACACCGGTTTGATGATTATTGAAAAATATTATGAAAATCCTTTACATTTCGAGGAATCTTTGATAAAATACAAGACAAATACAGTGAAGTGGAAGAGTAATCAGACACAGAAATCCAGAGAGTAGACAATTGGTGAAAGTCTATTTCCTGTCCTGATGAAGGTAGCCATGGAGTAGTTCCGGTGAAACCAAGTAACCGGAAACGTCACTCGCGTTAAGAGTTCGAGTGCTTATTTCGATAAGAACAAAGGTGGTACCGCGATGATTCGTCCTTTTTTAAGGGCGATTTTTTTATTATCTCGGCCTGAGTTCTGTCACAAATAACGAAAGGAATTGATAACATGGAAATGAACAAAAAGTACAACCATATCGAGGTTGAGAAGAACAAGTATGATTTTTGGCTTGAAAACAAGCTTTTTTCGAGCGGCGATCTTTCCAAAAAACCATTCACGATTGTGATTCCGCCTCCTAACGTCACTGGGAAACTTCATCTCGGTCATACATGGGACAACACCTTACAGGATTTGATAATCCGTAGGAAGAAGATGCAAGGTTATGATACCTTGTATTTGCCTGGCATGGACCATGCCGGTATCGCTACACAAGCTAAAGTCGACCAAAAACTAAGAGCGGAAGGTAGAAGCCGCTATGAATTAGGTCGAGAAGAATATCTAAAAATCGCTTGGCAATGGAAAGAGGAATATGCGAACTTCATCCGCCAGCAATGGCGCAGCATGGGTCTGGCTCTTGATTACTCCAAAGAACGTTTCACCATGGATGAAGGCTTGTCAAAAGCTGTAAACAAGGTTTTTATCGATTTGTACAACAAAGGCTACATCTATCGTGGCAAGAGAATCATCAACTGGGATATCGAAGCCAAGACAGCTCTGTCCAACATTGAAATCGAGCATCAAGATGTCCAAGGTGCTCTATATTACTATACCTATCCGTTCACCGACGGTAAAGGCGGTTTGACCGTCGCGACCACAAGACCGGAAACCATGTTCGGCGACAGTGCGATCATGATTCATCCGGAAGACGAGAGATTCATCCAACACCTTGGCAAAGAACTATATATCCCTACCACTCAAAGAAAAATAAAGATAATCGCCGACAAGTATGTCGACAAGGAATTTGGAACTGGTGTCGTCAAAGTCACACCGGCCCACGACCCTAACGATTTCATGGTCGGCAAGAGACACAATCTGGAAATGCCGCTATGTATGAACGAGGACGGCACGATGAACGAACTGGCCGGAAAATATGAAGGTTTGGATCGTTTCGAGTGTCGTAAGCAAGTCGTCGAAGATCTGAAGAAACTTGGGTTATTACAGAAGATAGAACCGATAACCCACGCAGTCGGACACAGTGAAAGAACCAATGTCATCGTCGAACCTCGACTGTCCGAACAATGGTTCGTCAGGATGGACATCTTGGCCAAGAACGCCTTGGACAAAAACGATGTCGAATTCATCCCGGAAAGATTCAAAAAAATCTTCGTCAACTGGATGGAAGGCATCGAAGATTGGTGCATCTCCCGTCAATTATGGTGGGGACACCGGATACCGGTCTGGTATCGCGGTGAGGAAATCTATTGCGGTATGGAAGCTCCTGAAGGCGAAGACTGGAAACAGGACGAGGATGTCCTAGATACCTGGTTCTCCTCAGCATTATGGCCGTTCAGCACCTTGGGTTGGCCGGAGAAGACGCCTGACTTCGAGAGATACTTCCCGAATGACGTCATGGTCACCGGATACGATATCATCTTTTTCTGGGTCGCTAGAATGATTTTCCAAAGTCTGGAATTCACCGGCGAGACCCCGTTTAAGGAATGTTACATCCACGGTCTCATCAGAGCCGCTGACGGACGCAAGATGTCGAAGTCTTTGGGCAATGGCGTCGATCCTATTGATGTCATTGAACAATACGGAGCTGATTCGCTCAGATATTTCATCACCACCAATTCCAGTCCGGGAATGGATCTTCGCTATGACGAGGAGAAAATCGAATCAAGCTGGAACTACATAAACAAGATCTGGAACATCAGCCGGTATGTCATTATGAATACCGAAGGTTTGAAGGCTGAAGAGATTATCCTCAATCCTGAGGAGATGAACTTCGCCGACAGGTGGATAATTACCGAACTTAACAAGATGACTGATCAAGCCAATTATTTCTTCGACCGCTATGAATTCGGCGAGGCCGCCAAGATAATCTACAATTTCACTTGGCACGAATTCGCTTCCTGGTATGTCGAAATGGCTAAACTCAGTGAAACTAAACAAACCAAGATCGTCTTGGTCCATGTCCTGAACCAAATCATCAAATTCTTGCATCCTTATATGCCGTTCGTCACGGAAGAGATCTTCCAGAAACTTCCAAACAAGGAAATCTCGATCATGGTCTCATCTTGGCCGGAAAACAATGCAATGCATTTTACCGAAACACAGGACAAGGAGTGGTTCTTCGAACTGATCAGAAGGATCAGGACCATCAGGAACGACTATCAAGTCTCCTGGTCGAAACCGATCGACATGTTCATCCAGACCAATAACGATGACTTGGCCTTCCTAAAGACAAACGACTTGTATATCCACAAGTTCCTGAATCCGAAGAAACTGGTCATCGAGGAAAGCATCGAGACCATTCCGAACAGCGTCAGCGTCATATTACCGAATCTGCAAGCCTATATCCCTCTTGGATCACTGGTCGATACCGCTGAGGAAATCACCAAGGTCGAAGCCGAAATCAAAAGGCTTGAAGGCGAAATAAAAAGATGTATCGGTATGCTCAACAACCCGAACTTCCTGAACAAGGCTCCTGAAGCCAAAATCGAGGAAGAGAAGAACAAACTCGCCAAATACGAGGATAATCTCAAAGAAGCGAACAACCGCCTCGCAGAGCTGAAAGGATAATATGTTCCAAGATTTTGAAACAACCAAAAACTGGATCGAAAAAATCCAGCGATTCGGCTCCAAACTCGACTTGAGCCGGATCACAGCGGTCATGGCCAGACTTGGTAATCCCGAACGGGATTATCCGACGATTCACGTCGCCGGAACCAACGGCAAAGGCTCGACTGCATCATATATAAAAAGCATCCTGATGGAAGCGGGTTTTAGGGTAGGTATCTATATTTCACCGTATATCGTGAAATTCAACGAAAGAATCGCGATAAACAACGATTATATCAGCGATGAAGACGTGATCCGGTATACCAACGACCTGCTTCCCATCTGGAATGAATTCAACGATAGAAATGATACGATAACCTTTTTCGAAGTACTGACCATCATGTGTTTCCTCTATTTCCGCGACCAAAAGGTGGATTATGCGGTCATCGAGGTTGGACTTGGTGGTAAACTTGACGCTACAAACGTTATTTTGCCCGAAGTTTCGGTTATAACTAATATCTCTTATGATCACATGAACGTACTTGGAGACACGCTGGAATCGATAGCGATGAACAAATTGGGTATTGTCAAGCAAGGACGTCCTTTGGTCACTTCCGTGGAGAAGACGGAATTGCTTCCGCTGTTCAGACAGGTCTGTGAAGAGAAAGAATCAGAACTAACCATCATCGATTTTTCGAAGGTATCCGATATCTCTGTTGAAGAAACGACCGCCTTTAACTATGAAGGTGACCGTTACGAGGTTACATTAACCGGATATCATCAGGTGAAAAACGCTGTTTTGGCAGTTGAAGCTGTCAGGGCATTAGCAAAGAGAAACCGATTGGAGATTTCTTATGAGATGATCAGAGACGGACTCTACAAGACCAGATGGCCGGGAAGGTTCGAGATATTCAATCACAACGTTATCTTAGATGGGGCCCATAACATCGGTGGAGTTGTCGCTCTAAAAGAGACTGTCACCTCGCTTTATAAAGGAAAGAAGATCAAGTGCCTCGTCAGCATCATGCATGACAAGGAACATCAGAAGATCATCGATGTACTCGACAGTTTTAGCGATGAACTGTATTTCACTCAGTTCGAATATGCAAGAAGAGCCGATGCGGAAGTATTGTTCGGCGAATCCCATAACGCGAATAAGAAGATGTACCTGGATTTTAAATCAATTTTCAATGAATTGAAAGACAATTTAGGAAAAGACGAAGTTCTAATCGTTACTGGATCTTTGTATTTCATCTCCGAAATCAGGAAATTACTTGTATAAACATAAAATTGAGGCTTGCATCTGCATGCCTCTTATTTTAAATACACCACAAAATCAAATTGAATATTGACAATGTGGTGTAATTATTGTATTATTAGATTGGAAGTGATATTATGAATGTTCTATATGGAGTATTAAAAGAAGAATTGGAAAGAAACCTTTCCAACCAGTCTGCATATATTGAAAAACTCGATAGCATGGAAAAAGGTTCCATTCAGTACAGGGAAATCAAGGGAAATACTTATGTTTATCTAAAGTTTAGAGAAGGAAAAAGAGTCATTTCCAAGTATATATGTAGTGGCAAGGACATTAATAAGGTAGAAGAATTGAAAAAGGAATTGTTGGATTACGATAGAATAATTTCGAATCTTAATGCTCTTAAAGAAGATGAAATAAAGCTAAGAAAGACTATTGATATATATGAGAAATAATTATGAGAACGAATTAGTCGAAATTATCAGTGCTTTTCATAAAAATGGAATCTTGGACAAGCTTATTGTGATAGGTTCATGGGCGACCTATTTCTATAAGTATATTTTTGAGAATTTTCAACCCACTATAAGGACTACTGATTTGGATTTTTACTTGCCTGAGATTAAGAGTATGACAGCCAAAGAAAAAGTTGGAACTGCATTACAACCTTTAAATTATGATCATGTGATAGACACTTTGACAAACAAGTCAAGATTTATATCTCCGCAAGGATTTGAAATAGAGTTTTTGACAAAACTGAGAAGAGACAATCATTCTGTAATTAGAATAGATGGTCTTGGTGTATATGTAGAAACGCTGAGTAATTTGTAGATATTCTCTAGTCACTACATTGAAATTTCCTTTGATGGAATGATTGTGAAAGTCGCAAGTCCAAGTGCTTATGTAGTTCAGAAACTACTAATCAATAATCGGCGAGAACAAGAAAAAAGAGTAAAGGATATGCAATCTATTGAATATGTTGCAAAGTTCATTTTGAATAATCTTGAAGCTCGGTCAGAGATGGATGGAATTATCAGCAAACTCAATAAAAAGAAACTAACCATAATCAGAAGGTTAATTGCTGAAAACAGTTATGTATCTCTAAATAATTTGTTTGAGTAAATAGTATGCAACTAAAAAAATATGATGTAAGCTCATTTTGAACTTACATCTTTTTTATAGAGAATAATTTCCTCTAATAAGTATGATTCTTATGAGGTGAACTATAAATGTATACTATAAAGGACATGCCATCACAAGATAGGCCTAGAGAACGACTGATGATGCTTGGGGCGAAAAGCCTTAGCACATACGAACTTATCGCTATTATTTTTAGATTCGGATATTTGGAACAATCAGCTATCGACTTAGCAAAGAAACTTCTTTCCAGTCTTGATTCCTTGTCACAACTTAGAACCAAGACAGTGAATGAACTGGCAAAGATTAGAGGCATCGGTGAAACAAAAGCCATTTCAATTCTAGCTGCTATCGAACTTGGTGAGAGAGTACTTAACGATAACAGTGAGAAAATACCGATATCTTCTCCGAAAGATGTATTTGAGCTGCTAAAATATGATATGAAAGACCTGGAACAGGAAGTAATGATCGCTTTGTTTTTGGATGTGAAAACACATCTAATTGCCAAAAAACAAATCTTCATCGGCAGCCTGAACCAATCTTTGATCCATCCAAGAGAAGTATTCAAATACGCTGTTAAGTATTCAGCTTATTCGATAATACTTGTCCATAATCATCCCTCAGGCGATCCCCAACCTTCAGTTCAGGATTTAGATGTAACAAAGAGGTTTAAGGAGGCTGGAAAGTTGATGCAGATTGAACTTTTGGATCATATCATCATCGCAAAAGACAAGTATCAATCGATCAAGGAATACAGCGAAAAGAAAAAGTCATGAAGCGAGAAAGTTATCAATTGACTTGGATATAAATAATGATATAATATCTTCTTGGAAAATGAACGGATTTTCCTAGGAGACATCAGCGTGATAAATACGAAAAAAGTGCCTGGAACAGTAATGTTGAAACATGAATTCATCGTTCCGGACCATTATAAAAAATTCACATGCAAAGGCGGAGAATGCCGCAATACCTGTTGTTCGGGATGGAAAGTCACCATTTCCAGACAACAGTATTTTGTCTTGCATGGTCTCTCTTGCAACAAATCACTTAGAGACAAGATGGACAGAACTTTCAAACCTCTAGTTGATCCCACACCGGAAAGATATGCTGAGATAGTTCATAACTATGAAGGAAATTGTCCGTTGCTATTGGATAATGGATTATGTCAGCTACATGGATCTTGTGGAGAAGAAGTTCTGCCTTGGATTTGCAGGTATTATCCGCGTGGACCCAGAATCGACTATGCGTTCGAAGCCACAGTAGCCAACAGCTGCGAACGGACCTTGGAATTGTTGTTTGAAACAAACAATCCAATCCGCTTTGAAATCAAAGAACTGACATTCAAGATGCAGGTCAAAGACTCAAAACCCAAACAGGAAGAGAAGGATTTCTACAAGAAAGTACAGCAATTCTGTTTTGGATTGGTTCAAGATAGAAGTATTCCATTACACGACCGAATCAGAAAGGTCGGGAATATTCTCAAAGCGCTAGATAATCACAGGGAGCAGGACCTTGACAAAATCGATTTGACGCTTGACAAGATAGAGCCAGATTTCGGCCAGGCTTATCATGTGCTTCTCAATGTTTCAGAGTGGTTTATCGAGAACAGTCCTAGTTTATCCGAATACTGTTCAACCATCAAAGAAATGTACGACAATCATGATAATGAAGCTGTATATCGTAAGAACCTGAATCATTTCGAAAGTGTTATCAAAGATTCAGAGATCAAATTCGAGAAGATGCTCATCAACAACATGTTTTTCAGACAGTTCCCATTCTTTGAATCCACAAGGAATTTCACAGAGACGTACATATCCTTGGTAGGCACATATGTCTTTGTGCGTTATATAGCAATCAATTTGATGCATGACAAGAATACCGTAGATGATTTCATCGACATCATGTCCAAAACCTTCAGAGTGATAACCCATACTAGATTTGAAAACAATATCATTGCTCTATTACAAGCAGAAAGAGCGACAGACACTTTCATATTGGCTAAACTACTCAATATATAAAACAGATCGTGTATTGTAATACTCAAGACAACTAAAATAATGGATTGTTTCTATAATATAAAAAAACCGACCACTTCATAAGAAACGGTCGGTTTTGATTATTTAATTGCTATTCATTGATAAATTTTAATAGGTCAGAGTAAACTTCGTCTTTGATTAATTCATTTAGAGTTTCATGTCGACAATCATCATATAATTTCATATGCAAGTCAGTATAACCCAAACTTTCCATAACTTTGAATAGTTTCTTAATATCCTCTC
>CALMFM010000027.1 GCA_937862575.1 uncultured Bacillota bacterium | reverse complement strand
ACTGCAGGTTCTGTTACTATATTTTCAGCTGTTAAGTCATCGCTAGCCAATTCTGTATAATAAACAGTTATTCTAATATAATCAACAAAAACATCCGCATTATCGCCAGTAGCAAGGGCAGCTACACCCGCACCAAAATTATCAGAATTAATAATCTCGGGTGTAAGAGTAGCTCCCCAAGTGTCTGAACTACCACCTCTTACAGTATTTGTTGGTGATGATGGATAAGCAGAACTATCACTTTTATTATTTCCTATTAAAGTAATATTATTAACTAATTGAACTAGTGCTTCCTGTGCGGTACCATTAGCATAATAACGTTCATATTCTACAACAACGCCATCAATAGTAGCACCAGATGGAATACTAAATCCATATCCAGCCCCATAGCCAACATTTGTATAGTCACCAGTATCATATGTTGGACTAGTCACATTCATATAATCGCCATCATTATCTGCTAATGATGTTGGTGAAGACCAAGAATTATCGTCATATGGAGTACTATTAAATGATCCACATAAAGTAGAAGTTGGATAATACGGTCCTTGACTAGCCATAATATACTCCTTCTATTAAGTAGTCGGAGCAGGAATTCCAATAGTAAAACTAGTAAGAGTAAAAGGATTACCAGAAGTAACATCTTGCGCCGTTGCTAAATCGCCAGCAGCGAGAAGTTTCGATAAACTATCATCGGTTAAAGCAAAATATCCAGCATTACCAGTAGCACTAATAGAACCGTCAGAAATTGCCCCTACGGTAACTTCGCGACCGCCCCCAGCACCACGATCTGTTGGACCAGTAATAGTTGGAGCAGCTTTAGTTCCGAGTTTAAATGTAACTGACGCTTCAGTAAAAGTTGTAGGCATTGAACTACAAATATAAAGATTTTCGACAATACTAGTTAATTGCGAAAGACCTGTATCATAAACATCGTTATGTAAATAATCAGCCATTTTATTAATTTCCTTCCATTTTGAATTTTTTTGAGAGTCTTTATAGAATCTATAAAGACTCTCAAACTATAAAGCTTTATGCTGGAGTCATAATTGTAATAATTTCATCAGGAAGAGGAAGTTCAGCCGTCAAAATCTCGGTCCCGAAAAGAGTATCTTCCAGGGTAGCCAAATTAGCCGGAGTAGCTGTTCGACTATCAATTACAATGTAACTAGTTGGTTTATAAGTAGTAATAGCCGGAGGAGTAGTTGATACTTCCCAACTAAAAGTAATCGCTTCAGGCGACTCGTTAATCGTTTGATACGCCTTTTCCGAAGGTGCAGCCAGACAGCCATAAATTAAATGCAATTTATAACCATGTTCCTGCCCGTCTACATCATTACCAATCCAAGTGCGGTAAACCAATCCGAATTGTTTACGTGTTTGCTGTCCAATTTTAACACCAAGTTCTGGTGTAGCTGATCCATCACATTGTTCAAATTCGGAAGGATAGGTGTACGCCTCGATTGTAGCACCAAATTCCTCAGCAGACATTAAAGTAAGATACTTGATATTATCGGCATAAAGTGGTGTTGGTTCGGCTCCTGACGGACTCTCGCTTACACTAATAAGACCGTTCCAAGCAACTCCTAATGGATACTCACCATTGGAATCCATCACATACAATACGCCATGATCAACACCAGTTTCATAAAAACGAGATGCAGTTGCATCCCAAACAATTGCTGTCATAGTATATACTCCTTAAAAATATATAGTAAAAACATTATGATTTAAATTATCAGCCGTATAATACCTGTCAAAAACGCAAGTTTGAAGAGCGGCAATTTTATCCGGAATAATACTATCGGGATCTTTATCAATAACAGTAATAGTATATTCTTTAGCCAATTTATATGGATAATTATTTGCAAACTTCGTATTAATATTGCTTCTTTTATAGATAATACACGGATATACTAGTTGAATTGTTGGTGGAGGTTGAAAATAAACGGCATTCGAGCCAAGTATTGATTCTAGAAGCTCCTGTAATTCTGTTCTATCAGCCATTATATACCTCACCAATTGTTAAAATAATTCTAGGTCTTTCAATTTCAATAGAATTCACATTCCATTTAACATTATTCCATCGAACATAACGAATATACTGAAAATTCAAATAAGCAAACTCGTCAGCAACAATACTAAAACGATTGTTAATATTTAAATTTTTATTTAAATATTCGCTATTTTCCCAACTTCGGCTGTTACGAAGAATATCACCAGTATAAATACGCTCCGTAACAGCCTCTATGTACACTCCTGGCGAAGTTTCTTCAGTTTTAATATACCCAATTTTTCCATGAAACTTAGCCATTATATACTCCTATTTATGCTTGCGCACGTTCGATAACAATAGCCGATTTTGGAACGGTCAAAGCGCCCGAGCAACGAGTCTCGAGCAAATACTTGTATTGATTATAGTCAATATCAAAGTCATCAAAGAACGATGTTTGCCCGCCCTTATCCGCGCCAAATGTATAATCGCGAGGATTAACGATAATACCGAGAAGATCGTAATCGACTAATTCTACAGTTCGCTCCTGATTTTCCATTACTGGTACTTCAACAATAGAAGAAACTCGAAGAGCTGCAGCCAATTCAGCTTCAGTCTTATAAATACGATAACCTAGAGTATCCTTCAACAGAAGCATATTAGTCAACGCAGTTGGAGTAGTATATAAAATAGGAGATCCTGATCCACGATAATTAATTCGCGCTAGAAGAATAGCATCGATAATATCTGCCCAGTCTGTTACTGATGCAAGCATCTGAAGATTATGAACGTAGACGGACGAATCGGTCCAAATTGGACGAATACAAGTTTCATCAATTTTATCATCAACTTGTGTAACAGGATCGCGCCCATCACTAATAAGACCTGCTCGAGCAATTTCCTCATCGAGCATCCAACGCATTTCACGTTTCAACCAACTAACAACATCCAAATCAGTAATATCAATAATATCATCCCGATCAAGTTTCTGTTTCTTATATACTGTAGTCGGGGTTGTGATGCGACGCAGAAGAGCAAACACTTCCTCAGTCTTCAAGTTACCGGTCGTATAACCAAGAGCTCTCGCGGTCTCAACTGTAATATCCGCATGCAAACTTTTAATACGCGAAAATGGCGTATGACGAGTTCCGTTCATAAAACCAGAAACCCAAGCCATATCGCGAGAGATAAAACTTGGTTCACTAGTAACTGCCTGAGCATCTGGAAACAGATAATCAATATTATCAATCCCATAAGTACCAGCATGAGCTAAAAAGCTGGCTTTAAGAGAGCCAATTTTCTTTGCGTCAGCCATAATAGTCATAAATTGATCATGAGTTAAGGTCGCCTTTTTCTCAGAAACTGACAAAGCCGAACCATCAAAAACGTTATTCTTCATTATATTTTCTTCTCCTTCTGATTTATCCGAATGTTCAGCTTCAACTTTAGTCTCAGCCTCTAAAACCTCAGCAATAATTGCGTAAACTGCTGTTTTTTGCTTATCATCAAGCGTATTAAATACATCACCAATAGTTTCTTCGTCATTTTCTGTTAAATCCTGATGCTCTAGTTCATCTTTATTTTCTAGTTCTAGCAAAGATCCAGAATAAATAATTGCCTCATCATCAAGATCAGTTACAGTTCCATCTGCGTGGGAAATGGTCAAATTATCAATTAAGGCACCAGGATTAGCTCCGGATAACACAAGACTTACTTCTTGAATAACTCCATGAGCGACATTTTTTGATTTTTCAATTAAACTATTAGCGTAAATTGAAAGTGAAGTAATATCCCTATGTTCTACAAGAAGTCTTGCGTTTTTAGCCGCATCGCTGCTATTAAACGCTCCATATGCGTAGACACCGTCCTCGCGATTCTCGAGTAGAGCATGCCCGAGAACATTAGTTGGATCATTATGCATATGCTGCCAAACGAGCGGTACTATTTTACCATGATTATCCTTAAATGCATCCTTTAAAATTATACGACCATCAGTACATTTAAGATTATTTTTGGTAGCGTAACCACCAAAGTCGTATTTACTTTTCGTCATTTACTAAACTCCTTCCATTTTGAATATCTAAACCACTTTTATCAACCGATTCGCTGTCAGATGATTGATTTAAGTTTTTATTACGTAGTTCGTCAGCACTAGGATCATCACTAGGCTTATAACCAATAATTCCGCGAACTTCGTTAGCCGATAAAATTTCATTTCTCGTAAACTTATCAGCTATTTCAGCCAGTTGACTCGTTGGTACAAGTCGGAATGGATCTCTAACAAACATTATAGATTGACCCTGAGATCTTCCTGTCTTTGTAAGAAAAACCCTTTTCATCCCATCAGTAATCGCTGAAAGTATAGGTTCGATAGTTCGATTATAATAATTAATCATTGCTGGTTCAGAAGCTGTACCATCAAAAATTTCCTTCGTAAGACCTAACTGGCTATATAGCATACTCGTCAGATACTCAATCTGGTTCATTAAATTATTCTCTGCAGGTCTATTTAATTGCGTAATTTTTTCGGTTGCATCTGTATACGCAATACCATACTTAGAATCCTTTAATTGTGCTTCGA
This sequence comes from uncultured Bacillota bacterium, assembly GCA_937862575.1. GTDB lineage: Bacteria > Bacillota_I > Bacilli_A > Izemoplasmatales > Hujiaoplasmataceae > 4572-104. The sequence goes on along the minus strand of CALMFM010000027.1, from coordinate 1,251 downwards.
TGGCTAACTTCCGTTTTTCAGCTTGTTCCTCTCGCGATTTTGTTTTGATCACATATGGCAATTGAATAATTAAATCTAACTTACCGCTACCGCTTTGCTCGTCTATCGTGTCCAATATATTTAATTTATCTATTAAACGCTTTAACGTAGAATTTGGTTCGTTCATTACCGAGTAAAGAGGATTTTCAATAATTGCAACTACGGTTTTTGGAAGAATAATATCTTGTTTTTGTCCAATTTTCTGATTATATAAATTTACCCTAACATGTTCTGGATACCACTGAGTAATTCTTGCTGTTCTCATTGTTAAAATATCATAAGAACTAGAAACGATAGGATTAAATGTTGTATCCACTGGAACGATAGCAACGCTCCCTTCATCGCACATAGACATGACAATATCCTGAATAAGTGCTCTTCCAGTTTGGTCGATATTAGCTTCTAATGAGAGACAATTATTTAAACCAGATTTAACAATTTCTAAAAATCTTCCATTTTGATCTAATCTAACATGATTAATGGGAACCGCAGATACATCAATTCCTATACGAGTATATATTGAAGATATGATTGATCTTTCCGTTCCAGTTAACAAACGAATCCTATCTGGTCTTATTCCATAACTTATTCCTAAATCATTTGTGTAGAATAAAGATTCTCCATACCTAAAAACGTTCCACGCATTTCTCAAACGAGTTAAAATTGTATCCGCCACTATTCACCACCTCCTTATTCAAAAGCTTCTTTGTTTAATTTAAAAGCTATATAAGCATCCATCATAGCCGCTACTGGATCTATCTTCTGCTCGTAACGCTTTTTAAATAATTTTCTATTTCCGTTTGTATCTTCTAATGTAATCGCGTTGCCCATAGCAAAACTCATAAGCTCTTGATCGAAGATTAACATCCTCTCTTCAGAAAGTGTTTTTAATTCTCCTAAAGGAACCGATTCTGTTTTCGCCCCTTGAATCACTTTTTCTATTCCATAAGGACCGTTTTCTTTTTCCCATCTTTCTATAAATTCTCGAGCATTATACGGATCAAAACCAACAGCGCGGATATCATAACCAGAATTATTTATAAACTCTTCAAGATCCTCATATACTTCCATCATATCTAAAACTGTACATTCTAAAACTTGAAGAGATGTTTCTTGGAGAAAATGTTCATACTTATTTCTCATAGCACCAGGAAGTTTTTTAAGTGTTAAAGACGAAATATAACAACGAGTTTTAATACCGAAACTTCCGTT
>CALMFM010000026.1 GCA_937862575.1 uncultured Bacillota bacterium | reverse complement strand
AATGATCAAGTCACTATATATTTGACAAAAGAAGAGCCAGTCTTAGAATCTTTTAGTTTTGAAGATGATTACTCTATCACTTACGACTTGTTCAATCCGGACGAAGTGTCTGTATATGGAGTCATTCTCAATGATGTTGAATTGGTCGCGAATTTGGAAGGTAAATTTATCGTTCCTGAGAATCTCCGAGAAGAAACGATTTATTGGCTGGAAATACAGTACGAGATGTACCCGGAAAGCGATTTGTTATTCACCAGCAACAAGCTGTTCTCTCCAGAGACAATAGAAATATGGACAAGACAGGATTGGGATAGCATTCCAAACGATTTCAATGGTTCAATCTGTCTAATGGATAACATCGACATATCAGATTCCATCCGAGAGCCGTTTGAAAATATTTTTGTATTAGATGGTAATGGATATATTTTGACATCTTCAAAGGAAATAACATTCTCAGTAGGAAATATATTCCATTTGACAAATATTATCTTGGATTTCGGTGCCGTCACTCAGCCAGACGAGTTGCATTTCATTGGAAATGAGGAAATGTATTTTGATAATGTAATGTTGCTGTATTGGGGTGAGTTATATATTGATACGGAGACTTCAGTAACTGGTAAATTACTTATAACCAGTTCTGTAATAATGACAGAAAATGAATTGGCTGACACAGCTTTGATAATATATGATTTTGGATATCTTCTGTCAGAAAACATCGAGATTTTTAATTTTAGCATAATTATAGTTGATGGAATGATTGAAGTATATTATGATATGGAATTCGAAGACCATTCATACTTTGAAGTTGAGATTACACATCAAGTCACGGATAATGAAATTTATTTCTACAATACCCTGCTAACATATTTTGTTAATGAATTTTTTGATTATTTAAACGTTCAAAATATATACTATGAATATGACTTAATCGGCATGAAAGCACTTTTCAATATCGTTAACAATTATCCATTACAACTTGAGTTTGAGACTGCGGATGAATAATCTAAACATATTATTCATGTACTAGTAGCAAGCGTTAAGTGGAACAAAATCAAAAAACCGAATGGCAAATTAAAAAAAATAAAAAATATCGAGAATATCAAATGTCTCGATCTTTTTTTGCAATTGTATATGTGTTGTCAATGTAAAACAAATGTAATACAATTAAATTAAAAAAAATAATAGTTTTAAATACTTATATGTTAAATTTATAAGATGATAATGTTCTATAAAAACCGTTATATAAACAAAAAAATATAAAAAATAATGATTTCAAAATAGATAAATAAAAAAATTTAAATAATGTGTTGCAAAAGTATTACATTAGTGATACAATATAGCAAAAGGTGGTATTTATGGCGAAAACATCTTACATCAATGTGAGAGTAGAGGAAGAAGACAAGACCAGAGCAGAAGAAATACTAAATGAACTTGGTATTAACACCTCTACGGCAATCGATATGTTTTTGAAGCAGATCATCCTAAATGATGGACTACCTTTCGACGTGAAAAAATCAAGGACAGACTTCAGTAAGTATGAAGCCGAATTAGCCATGGCGATCCGGTTCCCGATGACTGGACCATATCCCAAATGGTTTACAAGAATAGTATCATTATATGCTAAAGGTGAAATAGACTACGAAGTTGCGGTATTCGCCGCTAACAAAGCTTTAGGAAAATAAAGAAGTTGAGTATTAGATAGAATACTATTTGATTATATAGAATCAAATGAAAGGTTTGGTGATGCGTATCGAATATGCATGATGGTCAATAGATCATCAAAACTGTTTTACCTACAAATTTAATACGGCAACAAAAAAGCTATTTACAGAAGAAAAAGCAGAGAGTTTTATTATCTGCTTTTTCTTTATATTTCATTGGTCCATTTTTTAAAGTCAATATAAATATATTTATTTATATGCTAATATTCTATAAATTGTTCAAATCAATAAATTCTATGTTTACGAGATTGAAATGGTCTATAGTCTCGTGCGAAAATATATAATAATACACATTGGTGTGATTTATCAGTGTGACACTGCCACTAATTTGAAGGTGACGCATATCTAGTCCGACTTCAGCGAATTGATCAAGATAATAGGGGTCACCGTAATATTCCCAAAATAATAGGTTTTCGGGAACAGTCAATGTATGTCCACTTCCTTCAATATTGAATGAATAACTCGTAAATGGTTGAAAGTCGGCAGTTAGAGTTATGTCAGCTGTCAAAGTAATTTTGTCATGGTAATCCTTAGGTATTTTATTAAATTGTAAAGCAGTGCTTATTGTTAAGAGATAATAAGGATTTGGATATACTCCAGTAGTTACCGCAATTGCTTCCATGCTTCGCAAGATGCCAAGACCATTATCATACACTATTCTGACTAATACAAAGTTAGGAGAAAAACTGGTGAATGGTTGAGTGTAATGGATTTCATCGCCGTTTTCATATTCTAGATCACCACTTAGTTGCAACACATCATTTATGTATATTTCCTTTATTATTGCATTATCTTCATTGTAATAGTTTACCAAGACCAAATTATGATCGTCTGGATAATATTCAGCTAGGAAACTTCCAAAGCTTGTAATCGGCGATTTTTCAACAAACACTGTAACAGTATCATAAGCTGTCTCCGCGAAACGGACGTCTTCATTCAATACACCGTTGATGTATTGGATAGCAGTTACTTTATATTCATACCCTTGAGAATCTATTGTGGAAGGAGATGTAAATGGGATATAGAATAGCGTGTTAGTGAAATTACTGTACCATTGTCTCGTGCCGTTTGGTTCTGTTGTCGAGTTGGTCCATTTAATCTTGGTTCCACTTGGGTATTGAATGGTTATTGAAGATATGACGTATTGATCTTCAACTTCATCCGGTTGTTGGATTGAAATCACAAGGTAATCAGGAGAACTTTTCGTAGTATAGTAAACAGCAGATTCTTCTGAAACTAAAATCAAACTCTTTCTAGTATCAAAAGTAGTGCGATTCTTTAGAATGATTATATTGTCAGCACTTGAATTATAGGCTAATTCAATTGATTCTTCAGGTATATAATCCGCTGCGTTCACTCCAAGAAAATAAGGCCCTTCATATGAATCCACAGTTGTGATTTCTTGAGTGGTATCGGGTATTGTTGTGACTTGAGTTGTGGTTTCGGTTCTCGTGCCAAAAAAATCACAACCCATCATTGAAAAGATTGTGATAAACAGTAAAATGACAATTCTTACTTTTTTCATATTATTCCTCCATAAAATAACATCAAACAAGCAAAGTCAGTCCAGTATTTAGTTTTTTGTTTTCTATAATTTGATTATACTTGAATGATTAGATAAAGTAAATAAATAGTAGAAAATTACGTTTAAAATGTAAATTTGAAGCACATATAAATAAATTGGTTTTTTACCATAATAATCAGTTTGATATTATGTTGGACAGTGTTATAAAAAATCGCTTTTTTTTATGGTATTTGGTTATTCAGTTTTCTTATATACATTTAGAGTAGTATAATACAAGCAAGGAGTTGAAATAATGGACGAAAGGAACTTGATCTGGCTTCTTGGAGAAGATAACCCTACTGTTAGGTATTTGACATTAATTAAGATATTAAATATAGATGAGGAATCTGAAGAAGTAATAATAGCCAAAAAAGCGATAATGACTACCAGTTTGGTTCCTAAGATCCTTTCTAAACAGAATGAAGATGGATCATGGTCTGATTCTATGAGGTTCTATACTGACAAATATAAAGGCACTGTATGGACTTTATTGATTCTAGCTGAGTTGCATGCCGATGGTAATGATCCAAGAATAAGGAAAGCTTGTGAATTCATCCTGAATCATTCTCAAGATAAGGAATCGGGAGGATTCTCGGTATCTTACAGCACAAAATTTAATGGAGGTATGCCTAGCCAAGTCATACCATGTTTGACAGGCAATCTAGTTTTTGCGTTGATAAGATTGGGGTATGGGAAAGATCCAAGAGTCTTACAAGCGATTGATTGGTTTGTAAGATATATCAGAACTGATGATGGAGAATACTTGTCACCATTGGATTCTAAATACAAGAATCTGAAATCCTGTTATGGCAAGCACT
>CALMFM010000025.1 GCA_937862575.1 uncultured Bacillota bacterium | reverse complement strand
ATGGTGGACATAGAATTTGGAAGAGTCCTGAAGATTATTCAACGTACTATCCCGATAATGATCAAGTGGATTACACGGTGATAGGGAACCTTTTCATTTTTAGGCAAAAACCACAGAAGGTCACTAATCTAGAACTTATTATGGAAATCGATTTTGAGGAGTTAAATAGGATTCGTATTGGTGGTAAACTGAGAAACATTTCTAATGAAGTTCAGCATATTTCTTGCTGGTCTTTAACAATGCTGGAAGGTCCAGGATTAGAGGTGGTTCCATTACCAGAAGGAGATACAGGATTTAAACCGCAAAGGTTTTATTCTTTATGGAATTTTGGCGCTAAAAATAACGATTATCGGGCTTCTTTTGGAGATAATTATTTTACTCTTGCAATGGATCCAAAAAGCGAAGCCCCTTATAAAATCGGTTTAAAATCCACTGCTGGAATTGCATATTATCTAATGAATAACGATATCTTTGTAAAGGGATTTCCTTATGAAGAAGATAAAAATTATCCAGACAATAACGTTAACTATGAAACCTATACAAGAGAATTGTTTTTGGAAATGGAGAGTTTAAGCCCGTTAGAACAGGTATTACCTGGCAAATCTATTACACATTATGAATATTGGAGCATTTATCCGAATATAGACAAGATTCCTGATGCAAAAGACGAAAGTATGATAAAAGAATTCCTTAAACAAATATAAGGAATAGGACATTATTTTTTGTGTATAATTCATTTGACAATCAAAGACTAAAATGAGATAATCTTTATACAATCTATTTAGAAGAGGAAGAAATATGTATAAAAAAATAGCTGTTTTTATGTTGATGGTAGCTGCAAGTTTCAGTTTTGCTGCATGTGATTTCTTTAATGGAACCAAGACTTCAACAGAGACAACAATTCAAGAAAGCACAACTAGAGAAACATCAGTAATCAGCTCAACGGAAATCAATGTTACAACATTGACTACTGAAGAAATGACTACAGAAACGATTACGACAACTGAACCAATAACAACAACAGAAATAACAACAGTTCCAACCACGACAACTACAGAAGAGACAACTACAATCAATACTGCAACACCGATTATTCCCACTGGATATTCTTTATTGCAAGATGAGCTCGAGAATATAGGAATTCCTTCTGTTGGAGAATCTAAAGTTTTGGTTTTCGCTGTTGATTTTAGTGATTACACATACTTGCAAGCGGGAATGAGTATTAGTGAGATTGAAACTGCCTTCAACGGATCTTCCGACGATTTGGATTTCGAGTCACTCAATAGTTATTATCAAATTAGTTCTTACGGGAAATTAGACATTACTGCAGACGTATTTGGATTCTATAGAGCCGATTACCCAGCCAGTTATTACGAGGAAGAATACTACAAGTTATGGGCAACGGATCCAATAACCGGTGAATGGTTATACGATGATGATGAAGTCACATATGCTGACTCAGATTTGATATACGAAGTGCTAAGCTTTTATGACAGCCAAATTGATTATTCCGACTATGATTCAAATGGAGATGGACTTATAGACGGAATTTATATAATATACAGTTATCCTGTTAGCTGGACTGGTGATTCATATTTGTGGTGGGCTTATCAGGATTACTATGCATATTATGACAATTTCGATGGAGTTGAACCAATGTACTTTGTCTGGTCGGGTTATGAGTTCTTCCATGACAACTCGGATAATATTGACGCAAGAACGATAATACATGAAACAGGCCATATGATGGGGCTTGATGATTACTATGATTACTACCCTTATGACAGTCAAAACAGTGGAGGCTTAGGCGGGGCAGATATGATGGACTCAGCATATGGAGATCATGGTCCATTCTCGAAAATACTACTGGGCTGGATTACTCCGCTAGTAGTTGAAGAAGCAATGACAATCGATATTGGACCTTTTGTGGAATCCGGAGAAGTAATCCTACTGATAGATCAATGGAACAATACAATATTCGATGAATACTTACTGATAAGTTATTATAGTCCTACCGGATTGAACTATGCTGATAGAAATGAGCTGTTCACAATACCAGGAATCATTATTTACCACGTCAGCGCCGCAATCGGTGGTGGATATGATCCTGATTCATATTATTATTCTATCTTTAACAATAACAATACCGATTCGACAAACAAACTAATTGATATTATTGAAGCAGATATGGACAATTACATCGATAGATATTCATATATTGAGAACGAAGATTTATTTAGAGTCGGCGACGTACTCGGCGGAAACATTTATCCGACATACCAATGGTACAACCACACATATATAGGATATGATATAAGAATTGTATCTATTGTTAGTGGTGTTGCGAAAATTCAGATTACATAAAAAAAAGGGAGAAATCCCTTTTTTATTTTATACGAATTTAGACTCTCGATCCATTTTATAAATAATAATTAACTGAGACAACATTATCAATCCCCAAGTAATATATCTTAAGACAACCAATACTATGCTCAGTGTGACCAAATCGGTAGGGTTTGGACCAAATATTCTTGCGAGCAAACTGCCGAATGGAATGAAATAATAAGATTGAAACAGGTAATTTGATATGGTAATGAATACAAATGAAGCTTTCAATAGTTTACTTCTAGGATGGCTTTGCAATAATAAGACAAAAGCCATGATTATAGCAAATATCGAACCAAAATAAGATAACCTTCCAATAAGCATTATCTTTATCGTAGACAAACCAAATGTTCCTAAATAATAATATAAGAAAATGTTCGACAACAGAACAAAAATCATAGTGTATCCTATGTATCGAATCACTTTGAATTTAGTCTGATAGACGGAGATAATAATATAAAAAGGGACCAGTAAAGCAAAAGAAAGAATTGGCGAAAAATCGTTAATGACAAAATTAGCCAACACGAATTGCACAACAAAAAAGATAAATATCAAAATGATATAGATATCTCTTCTTCTCATTTGCCACACCTTCCTTAAAAGTTATTATAACATAATAAAAGCCTGTTTTAGCCACAAATATGGTCTTATAGTCTAAAAAATTGATTTATGCTCATATATATTATTGGATTTTATGTTTAAAACAAAAGATGTCGGTATGAAAAAAGTAATTAAATTACCTTTTTCCCAACATCTATTTTTCATTTTATTGTATCTCTTATTAGGTTATTTAATTTGTATTAAATCAATAGTCAAATATAATCTTAGAGCTTTACAATTCTGTTGTCTTGGTTATTATTCTCTTGACAATTTCGACTGCTTTCAAAGCCTCTTGTATAGATGCATATTCAAATGGACCATGGTAATTATATCCACCAGTTCCCAAGTTTGGACAAGGCAATCCCATATATGTCAATCTTGCCCCGTCGGTTCCGCCACGAATCGGTTCGATGACTGGGGTTAAACCTGATTCTTTGATAGACTCAATTGCGATGTCAATTACAAATTGATAATCTTTAAGGACTTCAACCATGTTGAAATATGAGTCGTTAATTTCCAATATACAGGTGCGATCTCCATACTTCTTATTTATCTTTTCAGCAGCTATAGCGAATAAATCCTTCTGTGATTCGAATTTTTCTCGATCATGGTTTCTGATAATATAATCAATTATCGTTTTTTCTACAGAACCTTTAATTTGATGCAAGTGGTTAAACCCTTCATAACCTTCAGTAAATTGAGGGCGCATTTCATCAGGAAGAAGATGATCGAATTCATAAGCGACATTAATAGAGTTGACCATTTTATCTTTTGCGGACCCTGGGTGAACTGATTTCCCATTGATTGTTACTTTGGCACCGGCAGCGTTGAAGTTCTCGTATGCAATCTCACCTACGGTACTACCATCTAGAGTGTATCCAAAATCGGCTCCGACTTGTTTCGTTGACAAGAACTTGGTTCCATTTCCAACTTCTTCATCGGGAGTGAAGACAACTGTTATCTCGCCGTGTTTATAATCTGGATTGTTTACTAAAAATTCTGCAATGTCCATTATCTCCGCAACACCTAATTTATCATCCGCACCCAAAAGGGTTGTTCCATCAGTCACTATAAGGTCTTGACCTGTGTTGTTTTTTAGGTAAGGAAACACCGTTGTTTTCATTACTATATTTTGGTCTTCATTTAGAATAATGTCTTTTCCATTGTAATTTTCTATGATTCTTGCCTTAACGTTTTCGCCAGAAGCATCGGGAGAGGTATCAACATGAGCAATCAAAGCCAAACGAGGTACAGATTTCTCGATATTTGATGGAATTTTACCTATAACATATCCATATTCATCAATCGAAACATCGATTTTCAAGTCTTCCAATTCTTTCTTTAAATGATTCAACAATTTCAATTGTTTGCTAGAAGAAGGATATTCTTCAACTTCAAGAATGGACTGTGTGTCAAATTTTACATAATTTAAGAATCTTTCAATAACATTCATAATTTCACCTACGTCTTATAATATCATTATTAATATTATATACCAACATGATGACTTCTTGAACAAAAACACAAAAAACTCAACCAAAACATATCGATGTGATATAATATGATATAATTATTTTAGGTGAGAGTATGTTACATTACTATGAACACAGTCAAAAAAGAAGCGATAAAGTAGGGGTCTGGCTAATCAAAAGGGCCAGTCTTATCAATAACGTTAGAGAGCACGGTGTAGTTGACTTTAAAGGCATGTACACTTCTGTTTTGTCTCCAGACTACAAGTTTCCATCCTCAGTAATTAGAGAAGATTTGGAACTTGAAGGAACGATTGTTGAAAGTATACGAAAAAAGCAGGAGAAGAAATATGCTTTGATTCATCTTCATGGCGGAGCGTATGTACTTGGATACAACGATACTTATCGAAAAATGGCTCTAAGATATCTAGATTCTGATGAGGACTTAACAGTATATTCGCTATTATACAGCCTAGCCCCTAAACATCCATATCCGACAGCACTAGAAGAAACAGTCAGGCTTTATAATCACTTGTTGGCAATAGGTCATAAACCTGAAGACATTCTTTTTGCTGGCGATTCTGCTGGTGGAGGATTAGCTATAGCTACCACATTATATTTGCGAGATAACAACATTCCACTTCCAAAAGCTTTGATAACAATGTCTCCATGGACAAATTTGGCCATGAATGGTGAGTCACATGAAGCAAACAAATACATTGATCCGCTATTTGGGGAAGGCTCAAAACCACTTAATGTCAAAGCATATAGCAGAAGAGAATCTGTTTTAAATCCTTATATTTCTCCTAAGTACGGAGATTTCAGTCGTTTTACGAGTTTATTGATGTTTGTCGGTGGAGACGAATTGATTAAATCTGATACAATTGACGTAGCTGAAGCAGCCAAGGCAAATAACGAAGTAATTGTTCATAATTTTTTAGGGATGTTTCATGTTTTCCCGCTTGCTTTCGATAAAATGAGTTCTTCTAGGGAAGCTTGGAAGATCATTCGCGAATATATCAATAACAAACTGAGAGGTTAGTATCATGGATTCAAATAAATTGACCGATTGGTTCAGACTTGACAATTCAGGTAAAATATTTCCTGAAGTGTCAAACCAGAGAGAGACAAACACCTTTAGGGTTCAAGTGGCATTGACAGAAGAAGTTGACCCTGAGATACTTCAAATGGCGGCTATGGGAATCCTAGAGCGTTATCCTATGTTTAAAGTAAGACTTAAACATGGTTTTTTCTGGAATTATTTAGATCATAACGCCAAGCCATTTCATATATCTCCGATGACTCATGAAGTCTGTTCGGCAATCAATCCTCGGGAGAATAATTGTTACCTTTTTAAGGTGTTTTATCGTGGTAAAACAATTGCAATCGAGATGTTTCACTCATTATCCGACGGCGGAGGCGTGGTAATGCTTCTACAATCCTTGGTTTACGAATATCTAAAACTTAAAGGGTATCCGATATCTCCTGACAATATTATCAAAACAAAACTAGAAAGACCAGTCCAAGAGGAATATGAAGATGCAAACGAGAAATATTACAACGCCAAGAACAGAAAACATGTTCCTGAAAAGAGAGCTTATCTTATCAAAGGTACTTATCTTCCTGATAACAATACAGGTTTGATATCAGGTATATTAAGTACAAAAGAAATGTTGGATTTAGTAAGATCCAAAGGACTTACAATGACCGAGTATTTTTCAGCTTTGATGATGTATACAATTTACACAACCCAGATTCGTTATCGAACCCATTTATTAAGTAATCAAGCACCTGTAAAAGTATTTGTACCTGTAAATCTCAGAAAACATTTTCCATCTGAAACTTTAAGAAACTTTTCAAATTTTGTGAAGACCAATCTAGTAATGACTAGAGACGACATCACTTTGGAAGAGTTATTCGAATTGGTTCATGAACAATTCCAACAAGGTATGACAAAAGAGGAACTAATCAGAAAAATGTCCGAAAATGTAGCTTTTGAGAAAAACGTAATGTTGAGATTCATGCCTTATTTCATCAAGAGATACGCTCTTAAAATCGGATACAACATGCTTGGCATGAAGCTGAATACCACGAGTATGACTAATATAGGTAAAATAGTTTTCCCTGAATCAATGGATAACTATATTGAGGATGTTACCGCCGCCGTATACGCAGGAAAATATAATTGTGTAAACTGTTCGATTCTTTCCTACAAAGACAGATTGAAAATCACGTTCACCAGATCCATTCTTGAGACCAACATCGAACGAGAGTTTTTTAGACATTTTACAAATTTGGGTATGAAAGTCGAAATCGAAAGTAACTTTGTGGAGGAATTCATATGAAAAGGTGCGATAAATGCAATATTGTAATTGAAACAAAGCAACAATATTGTCCTTTGTGCCATCAAGTCTTGACTGGCGAAACAGACGAAGATTTCAAAGAAGTATATCCAGAATACGTATCGCTAAGAAGGATGGTATTGCCAACAACAAAAAAAGCATTAATGTTTTTGACATTAATCTCAATATTAATATTAGGTACAATCAATTGGTTGTACTTTGATGGAAGATATTGGTCATTGATTCCAATAGGAGCCATAGCTTATTTCTGGTTCATGTTAAGAATAGGAATTCTTTCAAAACGAAATATTGCCGGAAGATTAGGTCTTGCTACTATTTTCATGATTGTTTTCTTGATTCTAATTGATTACAGTGAATATAATGTCCACAACGGATGGTCAACTAATTATTTAATGCCTTTGTTATTAATGTCATGCAACCTTGCAATATCAATGATAATGTGGATTAAGCGATTGAATTATAGAGATTATATTTTCTATTTATTGGTCATTATAATCTTTTCGATAGTACCATTGATTTTGGCAGCTACAAAAGTATTGACTGTTGCTTGGCCATCAATCGCTTCATTCGGCGTCGCAATCTTTATATTATTGTTTATTGTATTTTTCTTTCCGAAATCAATCAGGGAAGAAATCAAAAAACGATTCCACGCATAAAAAAAAATAGCCTCCGCATTTAATTGCAGAGGCTTTTTATTTACCCGATAATTACTCTTTCGGTTGCGTATTCAATATTTGACACTTGAGGATGACCCCAATTCTTGTTCATAATACCGAATATTGATATAGGTCCCAATCTACCCAAGAACATCAACAAAGATAGAATAATCTTGGATACCGGCATTAGAAATGGAGTGATCCCCATACTAAGACCTACAGTGCCAAAGGCGCTGAATGTCTCAAATAGCATTTCCAAGAAAGTCATATTATGATTTGGATTACCACTTTCTAACAAACCGAGAACCACAAATACCACCACGATGGATGCCAAAGCTAAACCAGCTAGAGTAAATGCTTTTGTCCGAGATTCCGATCCGATACGTCGATTGTTTATAATTGTTGGTTTTCCTTTAAGAAAACTTACTATAGATTTGAACATGATATAGAAAGTAGTAGTCTTGATACCACCACCAGTGGAGTTAGGAGAAGCACCAATAAACATGAATACCATTATTACCATTAGCGTTGAATAAGAAAACATATTCATACTTACAGTTGAGAATCCAGCGGTTCTTGTCGTAATGCTTTGGAACAAAGCTTCGAGCCAAGTGACGTTGTTGTATTCGAAGAATTTTATTATCAAAGTGCCAGAAACAATCAAGAATAAAGTAGTTTTAAGAACGATTTTCGTATATAAACTGAATCCAGACCATTTTTTCTTACCAAGAATATCGCGGATTACGATAAAACCGATACCTCCTATTACAATCATCAGCATAGTGTTGATATTCAATAAGATATTACCGCTAAACGCCTGTAATGAAGAATCTCCAAGAATATCAAACCCAGCATTGTTGAAAGAGGATATGGAGTGGAACGCCGAGATGCCTAAAGCAGTCCAAAAATCGTCATAATATTGAGTAAAGACAATCAAATTTATTAACATTCCAAAGAATTCAATGATAAGAGTAGTAACAATGATAGATTTAACCAATCTAACAACACCGGACATCGAATGCTGATTCAAAGCTTCTTTAAGGATGTATCTCTCTGTAACACCGATTCTAATCCCCAATATTACCAGAACATAAATTGCAATCGTCACAATACCAATACCACCAATCTGAATAAGCATGGCCAAGACAATTTTACCGAATACAGATAAGGTTATTGATAAATTGGGAATGGTTGACAATCCGGTAACACATACAGCGGATGTTGATAAAAAGATTGAATCATACCAAGACAAAGATTCCCCGCCCTGAGTTGATATCGGCAGTTTCAATAGGAATACTCCGATAACAATAATTCCCAAAAAGCTTAGGACAGTTATTGTCAATGGTGTGAATTTGATTTTTTTCATAGCTATACCATCCTTGCCTATAAAACGAAAATTCTTAAGATATTATACTACTTTTAAGCGATTTTGGCAAATAATTGTATTCTTGATACAAACTTTTATTTTGACGAAAATATTATCTTTTTTTCTGTTATAATGGTGTTGTATATAATTTGGAGGTTTAAATGTTAGTACTTTTAGGACCAAGTGCATCAGGAAAAACAGAATCCGCTAAAATTATGATCAATCGTTATCCGATATCGCGAGTAGTAACCTGCACAACAAGACCAAGAAGAATCAACGAGATTGATGGGTTTGACTATCGTTTTTTTTCTGTTGATGAATTCAAAGCATTAGAGAAAAAGGGATATTTCATTGAGACCGCAGAGTATAACGAAAACTTATATGGAACACCAAAAGACGAGTTGGCCGATGACAAGTTCATTATCCTTGAACCTCAGGGATTGAAATCATTCTTGTATTTGAACCCATGCCCAATTGTGGCGATTTACCTTAAAACCGAAGAATCAGTTAGAATCTCTAGAATGAAAGAAAGAAAAGACAAAATGAAAGATATAAATCATAGAATCTTATCTGATCGCGAAGACTTCAATTTAGATAATATTACAGGACTGGACCTTATTATAGATACAACAGATATTAATTTATCCGATTTAGCTGATTTGATATATAACAGGTATACCGAACTACTAAGAACAAAAAAAGGGGAAAGAAATGAATCTTGAAGTAAGACTAGCAAAAAGAGAAGACACTTTGCTGGTTTTGAGTATGATAAAAGGCATAGCTGAGTATGAAAAATTGTTGGATCAGGTCGAAGCTAATTCAAAACTTTTAGAGCATGAATTATTTGATGAAAACAATGCCAAAGTTTTATTAGCTTTCCTTGATGGAGAGCCGGCTGGGTTTGCACTGTATTTTTACAATTTTTCTACTTTCAAAGGAAAGAAAGGTCTTTATTTGGAAGACCTATTCATAATCCCGAAACATCGAGGAAAAGGTATTGGGAATTTCCTATTTGATTACTTGGTTAAACAAGCAAAGGCGGATAATTGTGGCCGCATGGAGTGGGTTTGTTTGGACTGGAATCAACCAGCAATCGACTTCTACAAAAAGAAAAAAGCAATCCCGATGAGCGATTGGACAATCTATAGATTGGATGAACAGTTTTTTTAAGCAAATCATTTGGCAAACTGTCAAAGTTCTGTTAAAATAAATTGAAATTTATTAGGAGGGTTTTTTAAAATGCCAGTTAAAGTTACTACAGAAACATTCAAAAAAGAAGTGTTAGAATCAGATGTTCCAGTAATCGTTGATTTCTGGGCACAATGGTGCAGACCTTGCCTAATGTTGGCTCCTGTTCTTGAAGAATTGGAAAGCGACATGGCAGGAAAAGTAAAAATAGCTAAGGTCAATGTCGACGAGGAAGGATATTTGGCCAACCAATTCCGTGTTTCAAGCATACCTACAATTATTTTGTTTGAAAATGGAAAAGTAAAGAATCAAGTAATAGGCTTGATGAGAAAAGACGACCTGAAGAGACGTTTAGGCTTGTAATTTCTTTATCTAAACGATAGTAATCGGCGATTGACCAGAAAAGGTTGTCGCCGTTATCTATTTTTAGAGGTATAAGTAATCTGTTTTCCATAAAATAACATATTGAGCAAGTCATAAAGACAAGATTAATTTCTTGTTTTTTTTGTTTATGTCTCAATGTGCTTATTTTGTGTTAAAATAAATAAGTGTATAAAGAGGTGATATCATGGAAAATTTGCGTACTCGCATCGATATAATCGATGAAAGTATTCAAAACCTGTTTTTAGAAAGAATGCAGGTAGTAAAGCAAGTAGCTGAATATAAAAAAGCAAATAACTTGCCTGTTCTGGACGAAACAAGGGAAAAGGAAATTCTGGAAAGAAATATAGCCAGACTCGACGATTTGGATCTGGTTGATCTTTATGAAGAGTTTTTTAAGAAAACATTGGAAGTTTCAAGAAAATATCAAGAAAGGATAATCAAAGAATAATATGAAATATATTGATTTAAGAAGTGATACAGTAACAAAACCTACTCAAAAAATGCGTGATGCCATGTATCAGGCACCTGTAGGTGACGATGTTTTCAGCGATGATGACTTGATGAATGAATTAGAAGACTTGGTAGCGAAAAAACTAGGTAAGGAAGCCGGTGTTTTTGTCCCTTCTGGAACATTTTCAAACCAATTGGCATTATATACTCATTGTAATCAAGGTCAAGAGGTGATTTTGGACCAAGATGCTCATATAGTCCAGCATGAGTCTGGTGCTTCTCCGGTAATTTCATCTGTTCAGTTGTTTACATTGGAGAGTGATAAAGGAATCTGGAATTTGGAAAAGCTTGAAAGAGTTATCAAAAAGCGCAGTATTTCAACTACTGAGACTAAATTGGTATGTATGGAAAATGCCTTCGGAGGAAGAGTGATTCCTCTAGATTATATGTCAAAAGTTCATGCTATCGCGAAGAAACATAATTTAGCTGTTCATTTAGATGGAGCTAGAATTTTTAATGCCGCAACGGCACTAAATGTAGAAGTAAGCGAGATTGCCAAATACGCAGACACAGTAAGCGTTTGTCTTTCTAAAGCACTTGGAGCACCAGTTGGAACAGTTTTGGTTGGACCTAAACCTTTCATTGACGAAGCCAGATTAAAAAGGAAACAAATGGGTGGTGGAATGAGGCAAATTGGCATATTGGCCGCTCCTGCAAAAATAGCCGTCGAGGAAATGTCCAAGCGTCTTTATGTTGACCATGAAAATGCTGCATATATGGAAGGGTTGCTCAAAGAAATTCCGAATATCACTGTAGATGAAACACAAAGAGATATTAATATGGTTTTCTTTGATATTAATGATGATAGGAAATATCATTTACACGATTTTCTTTATAAAAATGGAGTAAAAATACTACCATATGAAGGTGCATTTCGATTCGTAACACACTTTGATATCGACAGAAATGAAATCAAAAAAGCGATAGAACTGGTAAAAAAATTCTTTTCATAATATCACATACATAATACATAAATAATATATTGGTATGTATGTCGTCATATGTTATAATAATTTTTGGATAAAATTCACACGGAGGAGAAAGATGATTTTTCAGAAAACAAAAGGAATCCATATCGACGGACGCAAAAGCATGTCCAAGCATCTGCCGATGGAAGAGTACTTCAATCCGCAGTTTGTCTATATTCATCTCTTGAAGAACATCGGTCCGCTAAAACCTGTAGTCGAAGTAGGCACAGTAGTTAAAGTAGGACAGATAGTAGCCGTCAGGGAAGGTTTTGGTGAGATGAATGTGCATTCATCTATCAGCGGCACCGTAACGGCAATCAAGAAAGTATGGCATTCCAGCGGAAAAATGGTTGATGCATTGGAAATTCAAAATGATTTTCAAAACACACCTGACGATTCAATTCAGCCGAACAAGAATGCAGACTCGCTTTCGAGACAGCAACTCATCGATTTGATGAAACACGCTGGTTTGACAGGTGCTGGCGGAGCAGGATTTCCTACTTACGTTAAATACATCACCAAGCAAAAAATCGATACAGTTATCATCAATGCAGTAGAGTGCGAACCATACTTGACGTGCGATTACAGTTTTATCATTGAACATCCAGAGAAACTGTTGAAAGGTTTGAAATATTTCATTAAAGCCGCCGATGCTCAAAAAGGCGTCATAGTCTATAAAAACTATAACAAGCAAATCAAAGAGAAGTTGATGGCTCATATTCGCAATTACTCTAATATTGAACTATTGGAAGTAAAGGACGTATATCCGGCGGGATGGGAAAAATATATAATCGAAAGAGTTACTGGTAAAACCTATGATGGTCTACCAAGTGAAATTGGCGTTATCGTTAATAACTCTACAACTGCAATTATTTTCGCTGATGTTGTAGAGCACAACATACCTTTGATTTCTAGACCGATTACAATAACCGGCGAGGGTATCAAAGAGCCTAGAAATTTCGTTGTTCCTATTGGGACAAAAGTCAGCGACCTAGTTCAGAAATGCGGAGGATACTCCGAAAACATCACTCCTACTGAAGCTTATTACATTGCTGGTGGACCTATGACCGGAAAAGCAATCTTGATAGATGATCTTATTGTAAACGATACTTTAGGAGCAGTTATAGTAAAACCGGTTGTGAATAAATTGCATCCGGAATGTCTTGGTTGTGGCAAATGCGCTGATGTATGCCCAGTTTACTTGACTCCAACTGAAATCAAGAAAGCTCTAGAATCAAAAGACAACAAGCTGATGGAACAGCTTGGCGCAGACAAATGTATCATGTGTGGACTATGTTCATATGTATGTCCTTCACATGTTGAAATAACAGATGCGGTTGTGAAAGCAAAAGACACAATTCGCAATCTGAAGAAAGTGGTGAAATGATGGCTAGATTTGCAAATGGCAAAGCGCCTTTCCTAAGAATAGCCGATGAAAAAACCCAAGGAACCGGCATCATAATGCGCGATTTCATCATCGGGTTGTTCCCGGTCATCATGTTTGCCTGGGTCAAGAATGGTCTTATGGTTTATCTTGATGGTAATACCGACATTCTTGGAATGCTATATCCTTTATTCTTTATCTTGACAGGTGGAATATCATCAATGTTGATGGAAGCGATATTCTTCTATGTAACCGATAAGGAAGCAAGGACTTTGAAACCTTTAATGATGAAATTATCGACTTCATATGCAATAATTCCAGGTTTGATATTGGCGTTAATGTTGCCAATGAACACACCAATTTGGGTATTAATGTTCGGTTCATTCATCGGAAATATTATTGGTAAAATGATTTTTGGCGGATTCGGACACAATATCTGGAATCCAGCTTTATTGGGATATGTAGTAGTCGGTTTCAGCATGATGGGAATCATCAATGCTTCAGGTGGATATTTTAATGCTTCAGAGATATTGATTGACTCTTACGCTGGCGCGACACCTCTCACAATGTTTTCGGTTGACAAGGTAATGACATATCAAGCAGTAGTAGAACCATACGGCAATCTATGGACGTTCTTCATAGGCTTGACACCAGGCGGAGTTGGAGAAACTTCAGTCATGGTCATGCTGATAAGTTATCTTTGGTTGAGCTTGCGTAAAGTTATAAAATGGACAACACCTTTAATCTATGTTGGTGCAGTATTTGTACTATCTTGGATTATCGGAGCTTTTATTGGAGATGCCGGAATCTGGTTTCCTTTATATAGCATAATGTCGGGTGGTTTGATGTTTGGGGCAGTATTCATGATTACAGAGCCTGTCACAACACCAAAGAATCCACTTGGGAAAATTTATTTTGCATTAATGCTAGCGGTTTTAACAGTTCTATTCCGGTTTGTCGGGTCAATGCCAGAAGGCGTCGGAACCTCAATATTCCTTATGAACATTTTTGCACTACCGATTGACAAGTTCACCGGTATCATCCGCGCCAACAGATGGCGCCAGAAAGCTTGGGTGCATATTGGTTTGCTTGCAGTCTTGCTACTTGGAATCGGTGTTTACGCAGTAATCAAGACGATTAGTTCTTACACATTGATTTTA
>CALMFM010000024.1 GCA_937862575.1 uncultured Bacillota bacterium | reverse complement strand
TTCAGATAGCCAAGAGATTTCTTATGTCTGCGAAAAGACAGACATTGGTAATCATGCTTGGTATTGCCATCGGTGTATCTGTACAGGTTTTTATCGGATCATTGATTTCGGGATTACAGTCCAGTTTGATTGACTCGACTATTGGTTCTCGTTCACAGATAACCATTTCCAATGACGGATATATAAGCGATTACGATCAAATGATTTCCGATATCAGTTCCGCTTCTGACAACATTTCGGCAATTACGCCGACAATTACCGTCAGCGGATCGCTTATCAGAGATACATCTTCGGAAAATGTTGTATTTCGCGGATTTGATTTTAATACTGCAAATGACATCTATAAGTATGATGAGTTGCTTACTGAAGGAGTGCTTCCTTCAAGTTTAAATGAAGTTGCTGTCGCAATCGGTTTGAGGGAATCACTTGGTTTATCATTAGGTGATACAATAACATATGATTCGCCAATCTATGATTTGACAGAAGTTACAGTAGTAGGATTCTTTGATGCCAAAGTATTGGAATTAAACAATACCTGGATGATTTCCACCATCAGCACAGTCCAAGCAATTATTGACGATACTACTGTCGTATCCAATATTGAAATGCAGCTTAAAGACATCTTTATGGATATTGAAACCAAAGATGCCATTACCGCTACAATTGGAGATTCATATTCAGTAGTAACTTGGACTGAAGAAAACCAGGAGTTGTTATCGGGATTGAACGGACAGAGCGTTTCCAGTTTGATGATTCAAATTTTCGTTATCATATCTGTGGTTTTGGGAATATCTTCAGTATTGGCAATTTCGGTTTTGCAAAAATCCAGACAATTGGGAATTCTCAAAGCGATGGGAATTCAAGATAAAGACGCTTCCAAGATATTCTTGTTTCAAGGATTCATACTTGGAATATTCGGTGCCATCTTGGGAATTTTATTTGGTCTAGGACTGTCCTACATGTTCACTAAATTCGCTTTGAATCCGGATGGAACTCCAGTAATCGCCTTAAAACTAGATTATGGATTCATCGCCTTATCGGGAGCAATCGCTTTAGTGGCTTCTACTCTGGCTTCATTAAGCCCAGCTATAAAATCTTCTAAATTAAGTGTAATCGAGGTGATCCGCAATGGCTGATATACTTACGCTTAGAAACATTGAGAAAATTTATGGGGAGAAAACCAAAAATCCTACAAAGGTTTTATTTGATGTGAATCTCTCATTTGAAGAGAACTCCTTCAATTCGATAATCGGTCAGTCCGGTTCGGGAAAATCTACTCTGTTGAATATCATCGGCACCTTAGATAAACCATCCAGCGGTGAAGTACTGATTGCCGGCAAGAGTCTCAAAACCCTAAACAAAAACCAATTGGCCGACGTTAGAAACGGATTTATCGGATTTATATTTCAGTTTCATTATCTTCTTCCTGAATTTACTGCCTTGGAAAATGTTTTGATGCCTTACAAGATTTCTAAAAAACCTTTAACCAAGGAGATAATGGATAGAGCTGAAGAATTGTTGGATTTAGTCGGCTTGAAAAACTTCAAGAATCAGCTGGCTCTTAACCTGTCTGGTGGTCAACAACAACGTGTGGCCATTGCCAGAAGCTTGATAAACAACCCTAAAATAGTTTTGGCAGATGAGCCAACCGGAAATCTCGACTCAGATACGACAGAAAAAATCTATAATCTGTTAAGAGATATAAATTCTAAATATAAAACTACTTTCATAATTATCACACATGATAGACATATAGCTGAAAAAACCGACCGTATCATTGAAATAAAAGACGGTAGAATCTATCTTGACCTTGCAAAATAAAAAAAGCTGAATCTTCGGATTCGGCTTTTCTTTACATTTAATCTTTTTCCCAACCAGTATAAATGTCGGTATAAGAATCGTACATCTTGGCCCCGCTTATGTAGAAAGTTTCATAGACAGTTTCACCATAATTATAATGAATAGTTAAATATACGGTTCC
>CALMFM010000023.1 GCA_937862575.1 uncultured Bacillota bacterium | reverse complement strand
TTTTTCAAAATTAATTATGGTTCCAAACGATCCTTTAAAGCCTTGTACATGATTTTTGGAGCTGATTTAGGATTCAGTTTGTAGATGAAATTCAACATCTTGGAATCTTTTCCGACATAGACGATGAATCTGTTCTTTTCCATGCTGTTGATGATAATTGTTGCTGCATCTGGCGCTGACAACATCTTCATTTTTGGTTGATCCTTTTGATCTGAGGATCCCCCCATATCAACATTGGAATTCTTGGCGATGTCTGTTTCCATTGCCCCAGGTAAAGCTAAGGTCACATGAACATTTGTGTTCATCAATTCAGCGTAAAGACCTTCTGTTAGCAATTTTACCGCGGCTTTTGATGCCCCATAGATTGCTTGGCCAGGCACTGGGAAGAACCCACCCATGCTAGATACATTTAATATATGTCCTTCAGGTCTTTTGATTAATTCTGGAAGGAATGTCTTACACATATAAAGAGTTCCAAAGAAATTAACGTTCATCACTTGATTTACTTTTTTGTAGTCCAAGTCTTTAACTTTGACGAAAGGTTGAATAATTCCGGCATTATTGATGAGTCCGTCAACATGGCCGTGCTTTACCATGACTTCTTGATACAAAGTTTCAACGGCTTCCAGTTTGCTTAAATCAGTCACATGAACTGATAATTTATCAGTAGCTGCTGCTTTTGCCAAATCATCTAGTCTTTCCTTGCTGATATCCACGGCCGCCACCGTGGCTCCTTTAGCCAGTAATTGTAAGACTAATTGACGTCCTACTCCTCCAGCTCCTCCGGTAACTACGATTGTTTTGCCATTAACTTTCATAATAATCCCCCTTTGTAATTCCATTATAATACCGATGAATTTTATATTCAATGAATATGCTTTTTTTTGTAAAATAACGCCAAATTGCTAATTTTATTTCGACTCTGTGATATACTGTTTTTGAGGTGAAATGTATGCTGGAATTTTTTGAAAATCTTAATCCTGTTATAGCTGCGTTAATCGGTACTTTATTCACATATTCAATGACGGCTTTAGGTGCAGGTATGGTTTTTCCTTTCAAAAAGATTAATCAAAGTCTTTTGAACGGCATGCTGGGGTTCAGTGCCGGAGTAATGATTGCCGCATCTTTTTGGAGTTTGTTAAGTCCGGCAATTGAATTGGCTACAGTTAATGGAGATACCCCTTGGGTACCGGCATTGATTGGATTTTTAGCTGGAGGAGCATTCTTGATGCTGGTAGATAAATTATTGCCACATCTTCATGTGGAATCAAACCATAAAGAAGGACTGAGCAGTTCATGGCAAAGATCCGTTTTATTGGTTTTAGCAATAACCCTACATAATATCCCAGAGGGGCTTGCGGTCGGAGTGGCTTTTGGAGCTGCCGCTGCGGGTATGCCTGGTGCTTCAATCGGCGCAGCTATTGCTTTAGCGATTGGTATTGGTATTCAAAACTTTCCTGAAGGTGCAGCAGTTAGTATTCCTTTAAGACGTGAGAAAATGAGTGTGTGGAAATCATTCATGATTGGACAGTATAGCGGTATAGTAGAACCTATAGCGGGAGTTTTAGGTGCTTTTCTAGCAATATCAATGCGTAATTTCTTGCCATATGCATTATCATTCGCTGCTGGAGCTATGATCTATGTTGTAATTGAAGAACTTATACCTGAGTCCCAGATGTTGAAAACTACCAAAATAGCCACAATCGGAGCTATGTTTGGCTTTGCAATAATGATGTTACTAGACGTAGCTTTAGGTTGATAACTAAGGAGATGATATGATGTTAATCGAATGGTATGGACATTCCTGTTTCAAAATAACATCCAGAGATTACTCTATTGCACTAGATCCTTATAATCCGAATATGATTAATGGATTAGGTAATTATCATATTGAGGCCGATGCAGTCTACTGCAGTCATGAACACGGAGACCATAATTACAAACCAGCAGTCACTCTGTCAGGCAAACCTGACAAAGGGGTTTTCAAGATTAACTTCATCGAAACATTTCATGATGAAGAATCCGGTCAGAAACGAGGAAGAAACAAGATAACGATGCTTGAATCTGACGGAATTAAAGTGGCTCACATGGGAGACCTCGGATGTGACTTGTCAAAATCACAGATAAATACTTTAAAAAATCTTGATGCCTTAATGATACCTATTGGAGGGTACTATACAATCGACGCCCACAAGGCAAAAGCCATCTGCGACGTTTTGAAACCTAGGGTAATAATTCCAATGCATTATCGAGGTGATGGATTCGGCCCCGCTGTAATTGCGACAAAAGAATCATTCACTGAATTGTACCAAAAGACTTATATTGTGAAATATGATTCAAATATAATTGAGGTTAATTCCAGCACTATAAATCAAGTTGCCATACTCAAATATAGATAAACGGATGGATTTCATCCGTTTTTTGTTATTTTTTCGGGTTGTGTCGTTTTTTTGATTTTGACATTATGTTATAATGACATAAAAATATGAATTTATCACGGGAGAGACTTTATGAAAAAATTTCGTGAAAAACTGAGATATAGTTTTGATCAATTTTTATCAAAGGGAACCGTATCTCTAGTCTTGTCGCTTTTTTTAGCGATTTTTCTTATAGTGTTCTTTATCGGTCTAGTTCTTTATGCATTCAATCCATCTTCTGATTTTGGAAACTTGATTTGGGTCAGTTTCATGCAAACTCTTGACCCCGGCAATTTGAGCGGTGAAACAGGTACTATTTTGTATATGATAATGATGACAGTGGCCACCATCGTCGGAATTTTCATAACTAGTTTATTTATAAGTTTCATTTTGAGTGGATTCCAAAATCGATTGGAGAAACTGAGTCGCGGACGGTCCAAAGTCATTGAGAAGAACCACACGCTGATTTTAGGATGGGATAACAATATTTATGTAATTCTCGAAGAACTTATCGAAGCCAATAAAAGCATTAGGCATCCTGTGGTTGTAATTCTAAGCGACATTGATTCTATTGAAATGAACCATTTGATTAGAGATAATGTAAGAAGTACCTTTAATACTCGCATAATTTGCCGGACCGGCTCTATATACAAAAGCGATGATTTGGATATGTGCAGTATCGGTGAAGCCAAATCCGTTATCATTATTGAAAACGACATGAATACCATCAAATCGCTGTTGGTAGTTGTTAATTCGGATTTTTATAAAAAAGAGACAGGACATGTTTGTGCTTTGATGTATGATTGTCTTAATATTTCCGTGGCAAAAAACATCGGAAAAGAAAAGTTGGAAGTCATCTATTTGAAGAGTGCCATAACTCGAATAATAACCCAAACTTGCCTACAGCCTGGACTCTCATACGTGTATAATGAACTCTTGGAGTTTAAAGGCGATGAGATTTATTTCTATAACGCAGAAAAATTGGTCGGAAAGAAATTCTCGGAAATCGTTTCTCTGTTTGCAAACGCAATTGTTTTTGGTATCATGCGAGACAATGTGCCTTTAATAAAACCCAAAATGAATACAGAAATAAAACCTAACGATCAACTGATAATGATTGCAGAAGATGAAGATACAGCCAAATTAGACTACGAAGAACATCCAATAAAAGAGGATTTACTTATTAAAGAAAAGCATCTGACCAGTCGAAAAACGGAAAACATCTTCATAATAGGTTTTAACAGGAAGACTGTTTCAGTCATTGAAGAATTCAACAATTATCTTGATTCCGGATCCAAAATTAAAGTGCTAGTAAATACCAAAGATTATTGTGATGAAATAAGAAATCTTGACCTTTCAGCCTCAAATCTCGAAATTGAAACCTTCATTGGAGACACATACTCAAGGGAAGTCCTTGATGGATTGGTCAATGATGATTTTAAATACATAATCATTTTTGCGAACGAAAATGTACCTGTTGAAGACCAAGATTCTCAAACCTTATTGACTTTGTTGCATTTGCGCGACATCGAAGAAAAAAAGGCCACTAAATTTGATATCATAACCGAAATATCCGATGTCAGAAATTCGGAAATTGTTGATTTGGCGAAAGTTGATGATTTTATCATCAGCGAACTAATGGCAAACAAGATGTTGGCTCAAATCTCAGAAAACAGATACTTGATTGATATTTTCAATCATCTATTGTCAGAAGAAGGATCTGAAATCTATCTCAAGCCAGC
This sequence comes from uncultured Bacillota bacterium, assembly GCA_937862575.1. GTDB lineage: Bacteria > Bacillota_I > Bacilli_A > Izemoplasmatales > Hujiaoplasmataceae > 4572-104. The sequence goes on along the minus strand of CALMFM010000023.1, from coordinate 547 downwards.
TGAAAACTATGTAATATGCGGAATGGAAGTCGACTTCTACACAATCTCATATTCTGCGGTAATGAAAGGTGAAATAGCTATCGGATACAAGAAGTTGTCAGAAGGCTTACTGCCTCAGGTAGTTTTAAATCCGGACAAGAGTGATAATATCATTCTTGAAAAGGGTGATTGCATAATTGTTATAGCCGAAGATTGATAAAAAATAAATTGCCTGTGGGGAACACAGGCAATTTGAGTATATCATTTGAAATAAAAAAATTTTAAGGTAAAATATAAAGGTGGCTATTATTTAGTATCTTGCTCTATGAAGAGCTCATCAATTCGAACTTCAAGTATTTTTGCAAGTTTGAAAGCCAATTCCAAACTTGGAAGATACTTGCCTTTTTCAATTGCGTTAATAGTCTGCCTAGTGCATTCCGCAGATTTAGCCAAGTCATCTTGGGTCATACCAAGAACAGTTCTGCAGACCTTGATTTTATTTTCCATATTTCTCACTCTTTGTTGTAGAACAGCAAGATAATCAGACTTGTGATGAAATAGGAGAACG
>CALMFM010000022.1 GCA_937862575.1 uncultured Bacillota bacterium | reverse complement strand
GTGATGCAATCTCGTTCAATATCAATTATCCTGGGCTTGTCCACCTGATGAATTCTCGTTACATATTCAAAACATACAAATAAAAAAGCCATCCTAAGATGACTTTGTGTTGCTATTCTTTATAAATGTTATCGTTCCGTCGTGTTTGACTTCGAATTCTTTCATCTTTTCGAAGAAAGCCAGCGGTTTAACGTTACTGCCATAATTCCGAGGATGGAATCCTGGAAACTTCTTCTGCAACAAGGCGGCTATTAGGCTCCAATAAGCCCATCCATCATCTTCGATATTTTCTTCGATGATATTCTTGAGTTCCATTTTGATTCTTCTCTTTGGAGTAATGGAACTGATAGTTTTAGCCTTCTTTGTAGTTTCGGCAACTTTCACTTCAACTTTTTCTTCTATGACTTCCTCTTCTTCGGGAGAAACCATCTTATCGAGATAAGCAAAAGTCTCACATGAGTTTACTAGAGAGATAGGAGTCTTGCTTTCACCCATTCCGAAAACAAACATGTTGTCTTCGCGAAGTCTAGTAACCAGTTTTGTGAAGTCGCTATCTGATGTGACTATGCAAAATCCGGTCACTTTGTCCTTGTAGAGAATATCCATCGCATCTATTATCAATGTGAAATCCGAAGAGTTCTTACCGGTGGTATAAGCATACTGCTGCACCGGAGTCAATCCGAATTCGTTGATTTTGTTCTTCCAGGGATTAAGCTGTGGAGTAGTCCAATCTCCATATACTCTTCTGATTGTCAATGTTCCATACTTGTTTGCTTCATCAATGATTTTTTCTATATAATTCGAAGAAATGTTCTCCGCATCAATCAATAATGCAATATACTTGCTTCTAATTTCCATAAGTTCACCTCTTATTCATTATATCAAATTTAACTCAAATTCACCAATAAAGATAAATATACATTTCCAAAGGAGAAAAAAATGACTAAAAACACAATTTTGAAGGAATGGATTGAAGAGATAATCGATTTATGCTCTCCTGACAATATCATTTTTTGGGAAGGAACAAAGTCTCAGTATGATCTATTAGCTGATGATCTAGTAAAAAAGGGGAAAGCAATTAGACTTAATCCCCAAAAACGACCAAACAGTTTGCTTTTCAGGTCTGATCCATCGGATGTAGCCAGAGTTGAAAAACGAACCTTTATCTCTACAACTCTTGAAAGAGACGCCGGACCAACCAATAATTGGATATCGCCACAAGTTCTCAAACCTCTGATGATTAATCTTTATCGCAATTGCATGACAGGCAGAACAATGTACGTGATTCCTTTTTCTATGGGACCAATCGGACATGAATTCTCAAAAATCGGCGTTGAAATTACCGATAGCCCTTATGTAGCCTTAAATATGCATATAATGACCAGAACCGGAAAAAGTGTTTTGCACCTTATCGATGAAGGTGCTGAATTCGTTAAATGTCTTCATTCTGTAGGATATCCGCTTCAGCCTGGTCAAATTGATCCTGAGTGGCCATGTGCACCGATGGAACAGAAATATATTTCCCACTTTCCTGAAGACAATATGATTTGGTCATATGGATCAGGATATGGCGGGAACGCTTTATTGGGTAAAAAATGCTTTGCTTTAAGAATCGCTTCCAACCAAGCAAGAAGAGAAGGCTGGTTGGCTGAACATATGCTGATACTGAAATTGACCGACCCAAATGGAAAAATCAATTATGTCACAGGCGCTTTCCCTAGCGCATGTGGTAAAACCAATTTGGCAATGATAAATCCGAGTCTCAAAGGCTGGAAAGCTGAAACCTGCGGAGACGATATCGCTTGGATGCATGTAAAGGAAGATGGTAGACTTTATGCCATCAATCCCGAAAACGGATTCTTTGGTGTGACTTCCGGCACTTCGGAAAAGTCTAATCCAAACGCACTTGAAACAGTGAGATCTGACACGATATTCACCAATACCGCTTTGACCGACGATATGGACATTTGGTGGGAAGATCTAACCGATGAAGTGCCTGACCACCTCATTGATTGGCACGGAAACCATTGGTATAAAGGCGTCTCCAAAGACAGGCCGGATCATGCCAATGCGCGTTTTACTGCACCTCTTACAAATTGCCCTTCATTAGCAAAAGAATACGAGGAAGCAGTCCCTGTATCCGCTATTTTATTTGGAGGTAGAAGACCAACTACAATTCCTTTGATTCATCAAAGTTTCGATTTCAATCACGGAATCTTCATTGGATCAATTATGGGGTCGGAAATAACCGCCGCCACTATTGATGAAAACATAGGAAAAGTAAGAAGAGATCCTTTTGCCATGTTACCATTCATTGGATACAATATAGCTGATTACGTCAACCATTGGGCTACTATATTAAATCAATCTTCAAACGAACTTCTTCCAAAAATATTCTTCGTCAACTGGTTTAGAAAAGACGCAAACAATCGCTATATATGGCCAGGTTTTGGTGAAAACAGCCGTATTCTCAAATGGATTCTTGAGCGGACCGAGGGAGCAGAAAACTATATTGAAACACCGATAGGATTTGTACCAGATATCAACAAGTTGGACCTTTCCAATCTTGATATTTCTGCTGAATCACTCAATACTCTATTTGCAGTAGAAAAAGACACTTGGTTAAAGGAAATTCAGTCAATCGAAAACTACTATGAAGCAACTTATGGTGGTAATCTACCTGAAGTACTCCAAAATCAACTTCACAATTTAAAACTACGATTTGACGAAATATAAAAAACAAGGTGTGGCAATTTAGCCACACCTTTTCATTCTTCAAATATGTTAGTATTTTGTATTTTTTCGTGGATACCCTTGATTAAATCCCTGAAGAAATCCACAGCCAACAAGACTACCGGAATGTATAAAGCCAATATTTGATATGCCAATGAATTGACAATCCTGTCGATTTGACTCAGCAAGGCAGGATTATATGTCTTTTGCCAAAACAAGAAATCTATTGTTATGCTTTCTCCAATGCTAGGTATGTATATGAGTGGAGGCTGTGCAAATACAAGGATCATAATAAATATTACAAAGTCAATATATAGATAGACGCGGAGTATTCTCGCGGATTTTGAGTAAAACAGACTTGACTTGTGGTATTTCTGTAATTCTAGTAAAAACACTCCAATCATTACTGGTACTGCGACCAAAATCCAAAGGGTGTTTGGAAAATCATTCTTGATAATGAAATATCCTATGAACGCTATTAAGATTAAGTTGAATATCTTGATAATTTTTTCGAGTCTCTCACTCATGAGTATCTCCTCGCTGATAATCGAACAATATTATTCGTAAAATATAGCTATTGAACTTTATAATTACCAAATTAATTATAGCAAGAATTAATCAGATTATCAAATAGAAACTATTCGCTAATCTGATATTTGACCTTTTCGCCTTTAAGATAACGATCTAAATTCATAACTATCATTTCATAAAGCCGTTCGCGCATAAAAGGGCTAGATGAGGCGTTATGTGGCGTAATAAACACATTATCCATCTTCCATAAAGGATTAGTCGAAGGCAATGGTTCCGGATCCATAACATCTAGTCCGGCACCCCTGATTTGCTTTTCTTGTAAGACCTTAATCAAAGCTTCTTGATCAACAACTTTGCCTCTGGCAACATTGACAAACAACGCAGTTTTTTTCATTAAAGATATTTTTCTTGAATCAAACATTCCTACTGTTTTTTCATTAAGAGGAAGTGCTAGAATGACATGGTCGGCTTGTTTAATCGCATCAACAAGTTCTTCATCAGTAGTAATTATTTTATCGAAGTATTCTTCTGGAACGGCTCTTGTTCGATACCCGACAACATATGCTTCAAAAGCTTTAAATCTTTTTGCTAGTTCTTTGCCAATAGACCCAACTCCGAGAATTAACACATTTGAGTTGGTTAATTCCGGTTCTTCTCTTATCGGTTCCCATCTAGCTTCCGCCATCGACTCCAAATAGTGTTTAACATTGCGATTGAAAAATAGAATCTTGGTAAAGACATCCTCCGCAATTGATTTTGAAAATATATCTTGAGCATTACAAAAAACTATTCCTCTTTCTGTGAATTTGGTTAGATCTAACCCATCGAATCCAGCCATAAGATACTGAATCCATTTCAATTTAGGATAATCATCCAAATTCATGGATTTTACTATTTGCGGCATCGCGAATAGAATCTCAAGATTCTTTGTATCATTAATTTCCGTCACAAATTCTATATTTTGGTATTTATCAACCAGTTTTTCATAATTGCTTTTCCCGATTAATCTCGGATCTACGTATACTTTCATTTTGTTCACCGCTTTCTATTGAAATTATAACATAAACAGGCATTTTCATATAACAAAAGGATTTGGAAGCTCCAAATCCTTCAATATTATCCATACATCTTTGTAATAATCCAATAAACAAATCTCTTAGGGAATATCCTTGATAATAGAACCAAAAATTTATATGAGAACCCAACTGTTACATGAACAGGCATATTTTTTCTTCCTATAAGTCTCTCTATTACCTTCACCACTGACATTGGCGTCATACCGTTTTGTTCATCATGTTCCATTTTATTAATTGAGCGTTTGATTCTATCTTTGTACAAATCATTTTCTATTACCCTAGGTTGATACCTGTTGGCCGTGAATCCGGTTTTGGTATCTCCCGGCAATACTGAAGCCACGCCGATTCCAAACGGTTTTAGCTCAATTCTTAATCCCTCAGTAAATCTATGAACAGCTGATTTTGTCATTGAATAAAAAGTTTGGAATGGTATTGTAAGTTCCCCGGCAACGGAGCCAACATTAATAATCTTAGCACCATTTGCGGCTCTTAAGAGTGGCAAAATCTTTTTCGTAATATAAAATTGACCAATAACGTTGACCTGGAAGATCTTATTTACTTCCTCTAAGGTGTTGTATTCAATGGCTCCCGATATGCCGATACCTGCACAGTTTACCAAAACATCAACATGGTCGGTAAGTTTTCCAATTTCTTCTACAGCTCTATCAATATCGGATTCTTTAGCCAAATCGCCTAATACATAATCGTAATCGTATTTTTCTTTTGGATAAGTGCGAGAAAGTCCTATGACTTTGTAACCTTTCCCATGAAAATATTCAGCGGCGGCTTTGCCTATTCCGCTAGATGCGCCACTGATAACAATGACTTTATTCATGCTTGGCTGCCCAATAAGCCATTACTTCTTCATCTGTCTTCGGTAAATTGTTTAGAACATCCGAGATTATTTCGATAGCCTCATCCATCAGTTCTTTGGTATGTGTCGATGTGTAACTTGTTCTAATTAGACACTCGCCTTCTGGTGTTGCCGGAGGCAATACCGGATTGACATAAACTCCTCTTTCGAACAATTCCTTACAAGCTACCAGTGTTCTAAACATGGTATAGGTATAAATTGGAATGATAGGAACGATAGAATGTTCAACAATGTTCAATCCCTTGGCTTTTAAGCCTTTACGCATGTAAGCAGCAATTTCCAAAAGCGCTTTTGGTCTTTCAGGCTCCTTTTTCAAGATTCTCAAAGCTTCCAAAGCGGTTGCGGCATTTGCAGGAGTGATAGCTGCGCAGAAAATAAATGGACGTGATTTATGCTTTACATAATCTACGATTTTTTCATCCGCGGCCATATATCCACCTAGACTAGCCAATGATTTGGAGAATGTGCCCATGATTATATCTACTTCTTTTTCTAGTCCAAAATATTCAGCGGTTCCTCTTCCGGTAGCGCCGAGAACGCCAAACCCATGGGCATCATCGACCATGACCCTAGCACCATATTTCTTTCCTAATCTCACTATTTCAGGCAGATTAGCAATATCGCCACTCATAGAAAAGACTCCGTCAGTAACGATAAGTTTTCCTTTATCAGGATCGGAGTTTTTCAATTGCTGTTCCAAATCTGCCATATCATTATGTTCAAAACGAACAAGTTTGGCATAAGATAGTTTAGCTCCATCGTAAATGCTTGCGTGATTTTCTTTGTCTGAGAATATTAGATCATTTCTACCAGCAATTGCCGAAATAATGCCCAAGTTTGTTTGAAAACCAGTTGAAAAAGTCACACAAGCTTCTTTATGTAAAAACTCAGCCAATTCCTTTTCAAGGATGACATGAGTAGTTAAAGTACCGTTCAAAAATCTGGATCCGGAAACTCCTGAACCGAATTCTTTCATCGCAGCTACTCCGGCATCGATGACTCTTTGGTCACCTGTTAGTCCTAGATAATTGTTCGAACCAATCATTATCTCTCTTCTGCCTTCCATAGATACTACGATATCTTGTTTTGATTCCAAAGCATGGAAATAAGGATAAACTCCCTGAGCTTTTGCTTCGTCTACAGTCTTGAAATCATCGCATTTCTTAAATAAATCCATATTGTGTTCCCCCATATGTAAAAAGAATATGATTTTTAATTATCACTTGATAATTATATCACATTCCTTTTTCTTTGTATAGAAGTTATAAAGTAGTAAAAATTTTATTCAGTGCGTAAAGCGATAACAGGATCCTTCTTGGCGGCCATTCTTGCTGGCATCAAACCTGCAAATACGGCTAGTGTAATACTGATAAGAATCAAGATAAGCGCAGCTACTGGGTTAAGTTTAGCAACGTTTGCCATATCAGCAAAATGCTCAATAACAAAGTTGATTGGAATTATTAACAACAAACTAACTGCGACTCCAACGAATCCGGCACCAAATCCGATAATCACATTTTCGACGTTGAATATCCGCGAAATATCTTTCTTTCTGGCGCCTAATGCTCTGAGCACACCAATTTCCTTGGTTCTCTCGATTACAGATACATAGGTAATAATTGAAATCATTATTGAAGAAACTACTAGGGAAATGGCTGCGAAAGCAATCAAGACAATCGAGATTGTGTCAATTACGCCACCAACCATGGCTGTGAATGTTGCGGCTTGATCAATGTATTCAATTTGGTCAACCTCAGATAAACCTACATTATAAGCATCAAGGTATGTTTTTACCAATTCTTTGTCATCAAAACTATTTGGATATAGACTTATACGTCTAATGTCGCCAACTTCATCTGGATAGTTTGTATAGATATATTCACTAACATCAGATGTATATCCAAGTCCATTATAAAAAAGCGATACGTTTGAAGAGTCTTTCTGTCTTACGATTCCAGTAATAGTAACATCAAATGCTGTATCAACATCACTAAATAGAATATCGTATTCACCGATAAATAATTTCATTTCTTTCCCAACGATATCGGAAAATGATATTTCTGAAACATCTGTTGTATCAAATCCCAAGGCAGTTAAGGTGCTCTTGAAAATGCGATTGTATTCATCAACTATAATCACAACCCCGACTTGTCCGTTGTCCAGATCGTTGACCGGATATGAACCGTAAATTATATCATAATTGTTATTGAATACGTCACCTTCAGGCAAAAGTGTGAATATTGCCATAGCTGCTTCATATGGAGAGGTTGTTGTATCATCAGGATTCTTCTCTTCCTGATAGATTGGCATATAAGCACCTACTCCAGGTGATATTTCATAATATTGTAACAATGACATATTTACGAACCGTTCGTATTTTACTCCGACAAGAGTATTCAATCCCTCATTAGCCACGTAATTCTCAACATATTGGATATAATCGTCCGTAATCAAGTTTGGTTGTAAGAATGAACGCAATTCTGCTTCGTCAAAGACTAATGCATAGTCGGTTTCCGGATATGATGTGAGGTCTTCCTGGCCATAATTCATCATTTTCTCAAAATCGATTTTCGATTCGGTAATGCTTATAGGATACCCCGAAAGTGTATCTTCTTCAAATTTTTGAATCTGTTGGTCAAGCCCGTTGGATAGTGAAAGAATCAAGGCAATTCCGATGATACCGATACTACCTGCAACTGCGGTTAATATAGTTCTTCCCAGCTTAGTCTTTATATTGTTTATAGATGAAATGAAAGCCGTCTTGAATGACATAGAGGTCTTTTTAAATTTGATTTCGTCTTTCTTTTCTTCTTCCTCGCTAGTCGGATTAGAATCACTAATTATTTGACCGTCTTTTAGTCTAATTAATCTAGAGGCATATCTGTTGGCCAATTCCGAGTCATGAGTTACCAATATAACCAACTTTTCCTTAGCGATTTCCTTGATTAATTCCATGATTTGGATAGAAGTTTCTGAATCCAAAGACCCGGTTGGTTCGTCCGCCAAGATAATGTCGGGATTATTTGCCAAAGCTCTGGCGATTGCGACTCTTTGAGATTGGCCACCGGATAATTGGTTTGGACGCTTATGGATATGGTCTTTCAATCCTACTCTGACCAAAACTTCTGTGGCGCGTTTAATTCTTTCAGTTTTGCTAACTCCTGATAGACTTAAGCCCATCTCGACGTTTTGTAAAACGCTCAAATGAGTAATAAGATTATGAGATTGGAAAATAAAACCAATTGAGTTGTTTCGATACATATCCCAGTCACTATCGTTAAAATCTTTAGTTGATTTTCCATTAATGAAGAGATCTCCCTTATCGGCGTGATCCAAGCCTCCAATAACGTTCAACAATGTCGTTTTCCCACAGCCGGAAGGCCCTAGGACAGCGACAAAATCCTTACTCTTGAATTCAACAGATAGATTATCCAGTGCATTTTGACTGAAGTCTCCGATTGTATATGATTTACTGATATTTTTTAGTTTAAGCATTTCTACTTCCTCCGATAACCGTTCTTAAGTATTTCTAAATAATTTTTCAGCAATTCAGCTGATTGATTTTTATTAAGGTTCTGAATAAAAGTTTTGAACATGGTATTTCTGAACATCAGGAAACCAAGCTCTATTACATTTTTGATGAAATCCTCATCTTGACACGACAAATCTTGTGGATCAAGAATTTTAGATAGAAGTTCAAAATTATCTCTATTCTCAAATTTACCTTTCAGACTTCTCATTTCGTCTTGAGGTCTGCCTTGAAAATAAATCATTGTGTTCTTGAAAAGATTTCGATAAAGTTCGTTATCATAGTAATCATACATCACGTCATGGTAACTTAGAATGATTTCATCGAGTTTGCCATTGTTTAAAGCTCCTCTCCTAATCATTTCATCTTTGACTTGCCTTGTGGAGTCTTCCATCAAATAAAGAATCAAATCATATATATCTTCGAAATACATATAGAAACTACCGCGAGATATGTCTGCGTCTTTAATTATCTTATTGATTGATACTTTGTCAAAACTTACAGAAGCCAACTCTTTGATGGCTGCTATTCTGATTTTTTCCTTTTTTGTTTCTGGTAGATTCCAGAATGTTGTTGTAGGCATGTTTTCACCTCGAATGTATTATATATGACAACTTGTCACATGTCAAATAATATGACTCATCTTCACAGAAAATTCATATTTGAATTATCGCGAAAAAAAACACCTCGAAAGGTGTCTTCATAAGTAATTATTTCTTTGATGCTTCGCGGAATATTTCTAAACCTTTGTCAGTCAATGGATGCTTGACCATGTCCTGCAATACTTTGAAAGGAATCGTCGCAATATCCGCCCCGGCTTTCAATGATTGATCGACATGATTAATATGTCTTATTGAAGCGGCTATTATTTGGGTTTTGTATCCATAGGTTTTAAATACACTTTTGATGTCTTTCACCAATTCAAACCCAGCGTCTTCTTTTCCGGTAAAATCATCAAGTCTTCCCATAAAAGGTGACACATAGGTCGCACCGGCAGTGGCTGCCATAATTGCTTGTGAGGTTGAGAATACTAAGGTCACATTTGTTTTAATTCCCAAAGTTGTAAGTTGTTTAACCGCTTTAACGCCTTCCAAAGTCATCGGAATCTTAATAACGATATTCTTGTGCATTTTGGCATAGATTTTGGCTTCAGAAACCATATCTTCAGCTCTTCCTTCTTGGACTTCGGCACTGATTGGTCCGTCGATAAGATTGACAATTTTATTGATTGCGTCTACCAGAGAAATTCCTGATTTGGCAATCAAAGACGGGTTTGTAGTTACACCGGAGATAATACCCCAGGTGCTTACTTCCTCAATTTCACTAATTATTGCGGTATCTGCGAATAATTTCATAATCCCTCCTACTCTAGAAGAAAATCGATTTCTTCCAAATGTTTCTCTTTTAAATAATTGGCCTCATTGGTCATTTCCATTATAACATTTTTATACTCTTTTACGATATTCTTGTCACTTAATCCCGGCAGATTAATCTTAACATTGAGTAAAGCTCCATTGAAAGCCGTATGGAAAAGCAAGACTGCCACACCAAGATCGGAAATGGCATTACGATTAGAGTGAATTATGATAAATTCAAATTTTCTCAGCATCTCCAAAGATAAAATAGCGACTTGCATAGGGACTTTTATAGATAATATGGTTGCTTTTTGAATTTCATTGTCACGAATTTCCATTTCGGCTTCGGTATCTTTAGGAAGTTTGAATGCTTTCATCACTTCGCTGAAAGCCTCAGAGTCCAAATCCACAAAATCTATGAATTCTTTCTTGGCTTTGATAAATTCATCGATGACTTCAAGATAATGCTTCTGATCAGATTCATCTATAGTTTTAAACTTTTTTCGTTTAGTAGTCAAAGCTGAAACCATCATCACCAGCGAAGCTGCATTAGCCCCAGAAAAAGCGCTTATGCTACCGCCACCGGGTGTTGGTGAATCTGATGACAGAGTCTCCAAAAAATCTTTGATATTCATGTCCATTAATTTCATAAAATCACCTTAATATCGTCCGGTTATCCACAACCAAAACGCCTTTCTTGAAAACCGCTTTTGTATGATTAATGCCATAATGATAAATGAAATAGTCCCAGTTTTTGACATCAAGAAGTAAAATATCTGCGAATTTACCTATTTCAATCGATCCTATTTCATCAGATAAGCCCAAACTGTATGCAGGGTTTATTGTAGCAGCAGTCAAAATTTCATCTGGAGTCATTCTTAATTTATTTCCGGCAAGTTGTAATGCAAACTGATAATTTTCGGATGGAGTCGATCCCGGATTGTAATCACTTGAAATCGACAAAGCCATGCCTTTTTCTATCATTTGCCTTGCAGGAGCGAATTCTTTGTTTAGAAAGAAAGATGTGGATGGCAACAAATTGCCGATGATGTCTGTTTCAGCCAATTTAGCCATATCGCTTGCTTTGGTTGCCATAAGATGATCGACAGTCTTGGCACCAAGTTCAATGGCTACTTGAGTACCACCAATGGATTCTATTTCATCGGTATGAACCCTTAACCCAAGTCCTAGTTCTTTGGCTTTTAAAAGAATTTGCTTTGTCTCTTCAGCAGTGAATACACCCATTTCACAAAATACATCGGCATATTCGGCCAAATTGTTTTTGGCAATGAATTCAAGATCATGCTTTATTTTTTCAATATACTCTTCTCTTTTTTCTTCATATTCCTTAGGCAGAGCGTGAGCTCCCAGATACGTTGAATGAATATCGATTGGATGTTCGTTATCCAAGCGTTTGATTACTTCAAGTTGTTTAATTTCGGTGTCAAGGTCTAATCCATATCCTGATTTAGCTTCTAAAGTAGTAACTCCAAATAATAGCATCTCATCCAACGATTTTTTTGCCTGAAGAAACAATTCTTCATGGGATGCTTCTTTGGTTTTCTTTACTGTGTTAAAGATTCCTCCGCCTTGTTTCAGAATATCAAGGTATGGCACACCTTGTAGTTTCAAACTGAACTCGTCTTCTCTTGAACCCCCAAATACCAGATGAGTGTGAGAATCGACGAATCCCGGTATGGCTATCAAGCCAGATGCATCATACACCTTGTCAAAAACCGCTGTGGTATAATCATAATCTTTTCCAACCATGGTTATATACCCGTCTTCAATTTCAATATAGGCATTTTCGATTTTTTCGATTAATCCCATATCTTTCCCCTTGACAGGTGGCTTTTGAACTGATGTGTATAAAGTTTTAATGTTCTTGATCAGTAATTTATCTACCATAATTTCTCCTACAGGAAATATTCAATGATTTTATCTTCATTGAAATCTCTGAATAACATGTATTTTCTTACATCTTTCACGATGTCTTCAAGACTGTATTCTTCCGGTAGTTTTAAATTGTTTATTTCATAATAGTATTTTAATGATTTTTCTAGCGCATCCTTTGGTATCAATCCAACAATTTCCGCACCTGTTACTTCAACATGGTAACGTTTAGCTTCCATCTTTACCGTTTCAAAGATGCGATAGATTGGATTCTTTTTATAATTAAGTATATTCATAGTTACTTGAGTGTGTCCGCGATTTTCCAAGAATACTGGACCTGCTTGGATATATTGATATCCACCTGAAGACTGACGGATGGCTTGTGATATTTTCTTTGCCGGATTCTCATCTGTGGTTGCTAAATCGATATTATATGCAATCAAGAAGTCTCTGGCGCCAACCCCGACAACTCCAAATGTAGGATGAATTTCGGCTCTACCAAAATCAGGTGTCCAGTTAGGATCCTTGATTTTCTCTTTCATGCCTTCAAATTCACCTTTGCGAATGTTTGGCAAAGCTACTCTATCTTCTTTTCTGGCTGCCTCTGCATAAAGGAAACAAGGAATATCATAGACTTGATTGATTCTTTGGGCGCAAGTTTCGGCAAAGCCAACACACTCTTTCATGGTTAAGTCACTGATAGGAATAAATGGAATTACATCAATAGCTCCCATTCTTGCATGTTCGCCAGTGTGGTGATTCAAATCTATTTCCTTCAAGCAGACTTCAGTCATTTTAACAATCAAATCAACCATTGGTTCCGGTTCGCCAATTAGTGTTACCACGGTGCGATTGTAATCCGCATCGGACTCGTAATTAACCAATTTGATATTTAGATCATTCTTAATGACTGCCATGATTCTTTCTATTTTTTCTTTATCTCGTCCCTCCGAAAAATTCGGCACACATTCAACTATTCTCATCATTTACCGCCTTTAATGTAATTCTTTTTTACAAGTGTTTCTATTTTTTTCTCATCAGTCAAAAATGGTATTGTAATCGATGAGTTGTTATCCAACTTGTTGAAATCGTTTGATGTTTCAATTGCGTTTGCATTTCTAGCCCAAGCGCGTCTTGAAACTCCGGTCATAACATCATGTAACATGGCCGTTTTAAGAATTTCATCGACTCTTGCACTACCATCTAAAACCATGCCGTAACCACCATTGATGACTTTTCCGATTCCTACTCCGCCACCATTATGGAGTGTTACCATGGACATGCCTCTAGCTGTATTTCCCAATGCAACATGAGTAGCCATCTCCGCCATAATATTTGATCCGTCCTTGATGTTTGAGGTTTCGCGGAATGGCGAATCGGTTCCACCAGTATCATGATGGTCTCTCCCGAGCATTATCGGACCAATCTCGTTGTTTCTAATCATCTCATTGAATTTTAAAGCTATTTTCAATCTGCCATAGGCATCTTGATACAAAATTCTAGCCTTAGTTCCAACAACTAGTTTATTCTTCTTCGCATCTCTAATCCAATTATAATTATCCAAATCCTGGAATCTACGGTTTTTATCTATGCAAAACATAGCTGCTTGATCTGTCTTGTCCAAATCTTCTTGTTTCCCGCTTAAACAGACCCAACGGAAAGGTCCATACCCATAATCAAATAAAACCGGACCCATAATATCTTCAACATATGAAGGCCAGATAAAGCCGTCCAAATCATTATCTCCGTTAAGGCATATTTCTTTAACACCGGCGTCATAGATAGCTTTCATGAAGGAATTACCATAATCGAAGAAATACGTTCCTTTAGCCACGATTTTTTTTATTACCTCATAATGTCTCTTCAAAGTATCATCGACCAAATGCTCAAACTTCTTCTTGTCTTCCTTTAACAATCTTGTTCGTTCTTCGAAATTTATTCCCACAGGACAATATCCCCCGTCATAAACCGCATGGCAACTGGTTTGGTCGCTCAACAAGTCAATATGGAGGTTTTTGGTCTCGGCGTATTCCAATAAATTTACTATATTGCCTACATAAGCAATGGCAATGGCTTTTCTAGCCAATTGAGCATCTTTAGCAAACCTAAATGCCTCTTCAGTTGTATATGCGATTTTAGAAACCCAGCCTTGATTGTATCTGGTTTCAACACGAGAATAATCTACTTCAGCTATTATCCCCACACCACCAGATATTTCAATGGCTTTTCCTTGAGCACCACTCATTCCGCCTAAACCAGATGAAACGAATAGTTTTCCTGCTAAATCTTCCTTTTCCGGGATTCCAAGTTTGGATCTGCCTGCATTCAATAATGTAGAGTAAGTGCCATGAACGATGCCTTGAGGTCCAATATACATCCACCCGCCGGCAGTCATCTGTCCGTAGTTGGCTACCCCTAAACTTGAAGCACGATTGAAGTTATGAATGTTGTCAAATTCACCAATCATAAGCCCATTTGTCAGAATCACTCTTGGCGCATTTTTATGTGATGCAAACAAGCCTAAAGGATGCCCTGACAAAAGGACAAGTGTTTGCTCGTCATTCATGATTTCCAAATATTTTTTTGTCAAGTGGTATTGCATCCAGTTTTGGAATACCGATCCGGTTTCTCCATAGGTGACCAATTCATATGGATAAAGCGCTATTTCAAAATCCAGATTGTTATCAATCATGACTTGAAACGCTTTTCCTTCTGTAGTTATTCCGGGATATTCTTCTATTGGTTTTCCAAAAATTCTGCCTTCCGGGCGGAATCGATAACCATAGATTTTACCTCTTGTTAGAAGTTCTTCCAAAAACTCCGGAGCGAGTATGTCTTGCCACTCTTCTGGAATATATCTTAAAGCGTTTTTAAGCGCCAAATTTGTTTCACTTTCACTTAAAGAGAATTCTCTTTTAGGTGCTCTACGCATTTCCGAGATGAATTTTCTCTGTTTTGGTAATTCAGTAAAGATATTTTTCAAAGTGATTGAATATTGCATGATCATTCTCCCTTCTTTGAAATCAGTTCTGTGAAAATCTTATCGGTTTTTACTATGTCAATTATCTCATGAATCATTGTATACATAACAGTGTCTTCTTCAATGAATGGAATACTTTTTCTTATATAGTCATATATTTTCTTGCCATGTGAGCTAAGATCTTTAGAATTTCTAAAATCAATTGCCTGCAATGCAGTGAATAATTCCATAGCCAATACTTTAGTTGAATTTCCAATAATCTCTCTAGCTTTTCTTGCGGCGATTGTTCCCATGGAAACATGGTCTTCCTGATTTGCCGAAGAAGGTATTGAATCAACGCTGGCTGGATGAGCCAAAACTTTGTTTTCACTAACCAGTGAAGCGGCGCTGTATTGTACTATCATAAATCCCGAGTTGATGCCAGGCTTCTTTACTAAAAATGCGGGGAGACCATTGTTAAGGGTGGAATTAACCATTCTTTCCAATCTTCTTTCCGATATGTTGGCAAGTTCGCTCGTGGCTATTGCTAAAAAGTCCATCGCAAGAGCAATCGGTTGACCATGGAAATTCCCGGCACTTATGACTCTTTTTTCATCTGTGAATACAAGCGGATTATCAGTAACAGCATTCATTTCATTTTCAACAACACTTTTGACATAATTTATTGAATCAAGACTGGCACCTATCACTTGTGGAGAACATCTTAATGAGTAAGCATCTTGTACTCTTAATTCTCCTTGCTTTGTTATAAGTTTTGATCCATCCAAAATCGTCAACATTCTTTTAGCTACTTCTATTTGGCCTGGTTGTTGTCTTAACTCATGGATAGGGGCAAAGAAGACATCATCTATGCCTTGTAAGGCTTCCATCGTTATGCCTAAGGTTGATATAGATAAATCATATAATTTCAATGCTTCTATAACAGCAATAGCCGCTACTGAAGTCATTGCTTGTGTTCCGTTGATCAATGACAATCCCTCTTTGGCTTCCAATGTTTCCAAAGGTTTAATTCCAGCCAATTCAAGCCCGGTTTTGGCATCCATTTTAATGCCATCAAACGTAACCTCACCCAATCCAATCAGCGGGAGCGCCATATGTGATAGCGGAGCCAAATCTCCGCTGGCACCGAGAGAACCTTGAGAGTATACTACTGGCATAACGTTTGCATTAAGCAATTCTAACATCTTATCTATAACTTTCAATCTAATTCCGCTAAAACCTTTTATCAGCGCGTTTATTCTCAGTAGCAGCATGCCTCTAACAACAGATTCAGAGAAAGGTTCTCCAACTCCGCAGGCATGACTTTTAATCAGATTTTCCTGAAGTTTGTTCACATCGTTTTTGGCGATTGAAACCGTAGACAAATTGCCAAACCCGGTATTTATTCCGTAAGTCGGCACTTCTGATTCTATGACTTCCTTGACATAATTTCTGGCATTTTGAACCAATTGCTTGCTGGTATTTGAAATACTGATTTTCTCATAATCGAACACTATTTTAGAAAAAGAATTGATGTTCAGGTTAGAGCCGTTAATTTCGACCACAATATCACCCTGCTTTCATATCTATTATAAAGTATATATTGTATAAAAGTAAAGCGTTTTCTTTTTTCAAAAACAAACAAAAAACAGCTTTCAAAGAAGCTGTTTGCGGACTAAATGGTGCGCCATCACGGACTCGAACCGGGGACCCAATGATTAAGAGTCATTTGCTCTACCAACTGAGCTAATGGCGCATGCACATAATATAATAAAACAAATGACTCGAAATGTAAAGGAAAAATTACTGTTTCGCCAAAAATTCTTTTAGTTCGCCATATCTAATAAAATATATGCCATCGACTCTTTGAAATTTCTCTACGACGTGGGCGTCGCTTTCATTTATGTACTTGGTAATGTTATGGCATCCGGGATATATCAAAACAATTTTTACTATATTCTTGTCGGTTTTATTCAAGGAAATAAAATCCTCCATTCCTGGCACAAAATGAGGTTTGGTGGATCGACGCCAATTCCTGATATCATCGTTTATTACAACTTTATCCGACTTGGTGATTATTACTTCATAAAAGGGATTCATATCGATAATCTTAATTATATATTTCTTAGTGTCGGTGAATTCAATATGATGATTATTGCTTTGCTTGAAGGTTGTGATATCAATATCTGATTTCGATTCTGAAATCAACAGTTTCAACTTGTTGATGACATTTTTGAATCTGATAATTTTATATGTTATTTGCAAGACAATCAATATAGTCAAACCCGATAAAGCGATAATCAGTATTTCGTACCATTCCATAAGACACCTCATTAATTAATGATATGATACACAAAAAGTGCTTTTTTGTCAATCAATCTCGATGCAAAAAAGACAGCCTCTTGCGAGACTGTCCTTGGTTATTGTTGCTGCTTCTTTGCTTCAAAATAATTCTTAAGGTATTCTTCCAAAGGCGGAAGAGATTCTTTTTTCAACGGTTTACATAAAGCCGGTTTTGCTTCATTCTTAAGCAAAGCTCCAGCCATTTCTTTACAACCAGGGTAACCGCATGCTCCACAGTTGTATCTTGGTAGCAATTCAACTACTTGTTCGATACTCGGATCTTCTTCGACATAAAACACTTTACCTATTACATAGATTAAAATACCTAACACAAAGCCGATTCCAGCCAAGATGATTGCCGGCAGCAAGATATCCCACAACATTAGATGATACCTCCAAATCTGGAGAATAGAATCGCCAATATTGCGGCTACTACCAAGGCAATTGGTATCCCTTGGAAGGCTTTAGGCACCGGAGCGTTGTTTATCTTTTCTCTCAACATCGAGAAGATGAACATCACAAAGATGAATCCTAAACCAATAGCGGTTGTATAAACCACTGTTCCAAGGAAATTATGATCCTTGGAGATATTTAAAATAGCAACACCTAATACCGCACAGTTTGTAGTGATAAGAGGCAAATAGATACCTAACGCTTTGTATAGTGCAGGCGAGACTTTTTTAATGAAGGTCTCAACCATTTGAACCAATGATGCAATTACTAGAATAAAGACAATTGTTCTCATGTACTCAATATTCAAAGTTTCTAGAACATATCTATACAAGACGTATGTTACCATACTCGATATCAACATTACGAACAGAACAGCGAATCCCATTCCAAGAGCGCTACTTCTTTTCTTGGAAACACCAAGGAAAGGACAAATGCCAAGGAATTGTGAAAGGATGACGTTTTCCGCTATAAATCCAGCGAATGCCAATGCGATAATCTTATCCATTTGCTTTCACTCCTTTCGCCATTTTCTCTTTGCGTTTGTTTCCAATGGCAGTTAAGGTTGCCAATATCAAACCAAATGACAGGAACGCGCCTACTGGTTGGACAAACATTGATATAGGTTCAATGTTCAGGAAATTAAAGATAAATTTCAAATTCAGAACGGCATCTCCCCAGACAGTAATCGTTCCTTTTCCGATAAATTCACGGAAAATACTTATCAATGATATAGCGGCAGTGAATCCAAGTGCCATGCCAATACCGTCTAGAACTGAATCAACAGGTTTGTTTTCGGATGCAAAGGCTTCAGCTCTACCTAATATGATACAGTTAACAACTATTAGCGGAATGAAAACTCCAAGCGCATTATACAAATCAATAAGGAACGCATGCATCAACATTTCAACGACACTTACTAGTGTAGCGATGATAACGATGTATACAGGGATTCTTACCGGCTTAACCAGTTCCGCTAGTTTAGGACTGCTCATTATAAGCGATACCGTAAAGTTTGACAATACTAGAACAAAGAATACTCCGATTCCCATTCCTAAAGCATTTTCCAAACTTGTGGTAACCGCCAAAGATGGGCACATACCCAAAACAGAAACGAATAGTGGATTTTCTTTGACTAGACCTTTTAGAAGGTTTTCTTTCTTAGTCAACCAAATCACCTCCAAAGTCCGCTACCACTCTTAATGAAACTTGATAGAAGCATTCATAGATGGCATTGGATGTGAATGTGACATGTGCAACTGAGTCAAATCCGGACAAGTCAGTTATTACATTTATATTAAAGTCATTATCGACAATGTCCGCACCAAATCCAGAAGTTTCTTTATGACTAATTACTTTGTAACCACGTATACTCAAATCGCTATCTACAACAATGAGCATTGCGACAGGTGCATCAGAACTATATCCATTTGCAGATACTAGGTATCCTAAAGATACTTCTCCTGAGTCCTTGCTCTTTACAACGAATATTGACTGGATGTAATCGTCCTCGATATCAACTTTTGAAAGGTTATAATCGTCGCTTAATTTAAATGATGCATAATTTGGATCATCTACATCATAATAGAATTCTTTCAAAGCATCGTATTGTGCCTGTTCTTCAAGAACGGCAATAACCGGTGCAGTGAAATAATTCACAAAGGCTAACAAGGTGCCGCTGATAATTCCTAGAACTAGTAGAACCAGTCCAGATCTTAATCCTTTATTCATATCAAGCACCTCCGCCTAGCAAGATGCCAATAAATGAAATCGCACCTGCGGTATCAATCTTCACGTGTTCGAAATAAATTCCTCCAACAACGAAGATCACTATTAATAAAAGCCACAGAATCAGGATTAATGCATTTTTCTTAAAGAAATGACCAATGGATTTTATGACGGATACTATTATCGATCCAATCTTATTTAGTATTTTTTTCATATCACATCAACCCTCCTATCCCGAATAAAGGTAAAATTAATGTGTAAGAACTA
>CALMFM010000021.1 GCA_937862575.1 uncultured Bacillota bacterium | reverse complement strand
CAAAACCAGCACCTGAAAAGGCAAAACCAGCTGAAGTTGTTAAAAAAGTCGAAGTCAAAGTACAGCCTAAAGTCGAAAAAGCACCTGAGATCAAAGTAGAAGAACCAGTAGTAGTCGAAGAGACTAAACCTGCTTTGAACTTAGAAGCCATGACAGTTGCCGATTTAAGAAACCTGGCTAAAGATAACAATCTTTCCGGTTATTCAAAACTTAAAAAAGCCGAACTAATCGACGAACTTAAAAAAGTTATGTAATACTTGGGAGCTGTATAAGCTCCCTTTTTAAAGAATATGGAGAAATCATTGTATTGATTTTCAAAATATGATAATATTATTATGATATGCAAATAGGAGGAATATTATGCAAATTACTGCCCAATTAGTAAAGGATCTGCGTGATAAGACCGGCGCTGGAATGATGGATTGCAAGAAGGCTCTTGTCGCTACAGATGGGAATATAGAGCAAGCAGTTGACTGGTTGAGAGAAAAGGGCATCGCCAAAGCCGCGAACAAAGCATCAAGAATCGCCGCTGAAGGTATCTGCACTGTCAAAACATCAGGAAACAAAGCAATTATCTTTGAAGTTAACTGTGAAACAGACTTCGTTGCCAAAAATGAAAAATTCGTTAATATCGTCGACACTATCTCTAATGCTCTAATCGCCAGCAACGCCGGCTGTGAAGAGTGTGCTTTGGAAGTGCCAGTAGAAGGCAAGCCTTTAAAAGAATACCTTTTAGAAAAAATTTCTGCCATCGGCGAGAACGTGACTTTCAGAAGATTCGAAGTAATCACTAAGGTTGATTCACAGCAATTCGGTGAATACATCCACCTTGGTGGAAAAATCGCCTCACTTTCAGTTTTGAACAATGCTGATTTTGATACAGCTAAAGACATCGCCATGCATGTAGCCGCTTCAAATCCAAAATATCTGTCGCAAAACGATATTTCTGAAGAAGTAAAAGCACATGAAATGGAAATTCTTACTAAAGAAGCTTTGAACGAAAACGCTGAATCCGAAAAACCGAAACCTGAAGAAATCATCAAGAAAATGGTAATCGGAAGACTTAACAAGAATTTCAAAGAAATCTGCTTGCTGAGCCAACCATTCATTAAAAACCCTGATGAATCGGTAGAGCAATATGTGAAATCCAAAGGAGCCACAGTCGCTTTGTTTAGACGTTTGGCCGTAGGCGAAGGCATTGAAAAGAAAGAAGACAACTTCGTAGAAGAAGTAATGAAACAAGCCAACCAATAAAAAGGGCATAGTATGTCCTTTTTCTTTATAAAAAATAGGAGGAGCATTTGACAATGAAAAGAATAATCATTAAGATCAGCGGTGAAGCTTTAGCCGGAAAAGACGGCATCGGCATTAGTCCTCGCGTCGTTAAAAACATCGCCAAGGAAATCAAAGCCGCTTATGATTTGAACATCTGTGAAATCGGAGTCATAGTCGGAGGTGGAAACATCTTCCGCGGTAAATTAGCCAATGAAATGGGTATTGAAAGATCAAGCGCAGACTATATGGGCATGATCGGTACCATTTTAAACGCTCTGGCATTGCAGAATTCACTTGAATCATTGGGAGTCGACACGAGAGTAATGACATCCCTGAATATTCCGGAAGTAGCCGAACCTTACATTAGAAGAAAAGCACTATCTCATTTTGAGAAAAATCGGATAGTAATTTTCGGAGGTGGAACCGGAAACCCATACTTCTCCACAGACACTACAGCTGCTTTACGAGCAGCCGAACTTGGGGCTTCAATCATTTATATGGCCAAAAATGGAACGGACGGAGTTTATGACCGCGATCCAAGAAACAATCCCGAAGCCATCAGATATACCAGACTTACGCATAAGGAACTTTTGGAACAACAACTTCATGTAATGGACTCGACAGCCGCAGCCTTATGTCGCGATAACAACATCGCAATTTACGTATTCGACATGAACGTGCCAGGCAATATCAGCAAAGCCATACTAGGCGAAGATATTGGTACGTTAATCAATAACAAAGAGGAGTGATTTTTATGCCAGAAACAATTTTATTGGAAACTGAAGAAAGAATGGAACATACTATTCTAGCATTACATAAGGAATTCGCAACCGTAAGAAGCGGTCGAGCTAATCCAAAAATGTTAGAACGTGTTGCCATCGATTATTACGGAGTGGAATCACCAATCAATCAAGTCGCAGGAATCTCGGTACCGGAAGCGACGCAGATTTATATCAAGCCATATGACAAGTCATTATTAGGCCAGATAGAAAGAGCGATTTTCGCAGCCAACTTAGGAGTAACACCAGCGAATGACGGAATCGGCATCCGATTGGTATTTCCGCCAATGACCGAAGAAAATAGACGTGATTCGGTCAAATCAATTCACAAGATGTCCGAAGATTGTAAGGTCGCTATCAGAAACATCAGAAGAGATGCGATCCAGCATTTCAAGAAAATGGAAAAGGATTCCACGATTACTGAGGACGATCTTCGCTATTATGAAGATGAAGTTCAGAAACTCACCGATAAATATACGGATAGAATAGACGAAGACTTCAAAACAAAAGAAAAAGACATAATGCATATATAAGACTAGCGATAGTCTTATATTTTTCTTCACAGGGCATTTAAGTAAAAATCATAGAATAATCACATAAAATATAGTATAATCTATTGTTGGACGGGTGAACTTTATGAAGAAAAATCAAATTGAAAATTTGAATATACCAAAGCATGTGGCAATCATACTCGATGGTAATGGTCGTTGGGCAGCCAAAAGACACATGCCTAGGACCTTCGGACATCAAGCCGGAGTAGAGAACATCAGAAAGATTACTCTAGCGGCTTCTGAACTTGGAATAAAGGCTTTGAGTGTCTATGCTTTTTCAACTGAAAACTGGTCAAGACCAAAAGATGAAGTGGATTTTCTTATGAAATTACCTGGTGAATTTGAAAAGAAATTCAAAGATGATTTCAAAGATTACGACGTGAAAGTCGTTTTTTCGGGACGCAAGTC
Organism: uncultured Bacillota bacterium; assembly: GCA_937862575.1. GTDB lineage: Bacteria > Bacillota_I > Bacilli_A > Izemoplasmatales > Hujiaoplasmataceae > 4572-104. Next base: position 4,453 of record CALMFM010000021.1, on the reverse strand, counting down.
ACACCTTAATCCAGAAAATTTGGATATTCTCGAAAGAATCATGAAAAACACCGCTGATCGCAAAGGCATTGTCTTAAATATCTGTTTTGATTATGGTTCGCATGCGGAAATAACTGAAGCTGTAAAAGCAATAGCAACCGAAGTACTAAATGGTCAATTAAAACCTGAAAACATAGTAGCGGATGATATCGAAAAAAGATTATACACAAAAGATTTACCTAAACTAGATTTATTAATAAGACCTAGTGGAGAAGTTAGATTAAGCAATTTCTTGTTATGGCAAGCAGCTTATGCAGAACTATATTTTTGTAAAACATATTGGCCGGCTTTTACCAAGAAGGATTTGGAAAATGCAATAATCGAGTTTAATAAACGAGACAGAAGATTCGGAGGTCTTAAGAAATGAGACAAAGAATCATCACAGGTACTGTTCTGGCAATCGCGTTGGGATTATTGGTATATTTCGGAGAGGGACAACTCGAATTTCTCTTTTCCGGAACATGTGTCGTTTTGTCTACTATAGCGGCTTTTGAATTTATAAGAATGACAAGAAATCCGGAAAAATTAAGATGGTTTGACTGGGTTGCGGTCTTATTCACGATCTCATTCAGTGTAATCAGTGTTATATTCTTCGATAGAATGGTCACTTATTACATCATCGTTTTTGCTTTCTTGCTTGTAATATTGCTAGTTTATGCATTGTTGTTTGTATCAATAAAAGACTTTATAGCCAAAGATTTTGGCAATCAGATTCTAACTATTTTCTATACAAGTCTCGGATTCATTGCCTTTGCATATTTGCGTAAAGAAAGCATGACGCTGATTATATATCTATTTCTGATAGCCATGCTGACAGATGTCTTCGCCTATTTTGTAGGAATCAAATTTGGCAAGCATCGTCTTGCTGTTAATATTTCTCCAAAGAAAAGTGTGGAAGGTGCAATCGGCGGACTTATAATCGGATCCTTGTTGGCGACGACATTCGCCTGGTTTTTCCAAGTTTTCAGTTATGGGTTCTTTACGATATTATTGTTTTCAGCCGGATTGTCTATAATATCACAAGTCGGCGATTTGATAGCTTCGAAATTCAAAAGAGAATACGGAATAAAAGATTACTCACAACTGTTTCCTGGACACGGAGGAGTGCTTGATCGTTTTGATTCTAGCATGTTCGCCGCAATTTTCTTGATGCTAGCAGTAATGATGAATATCATTTCCTAGGAGAATCGAATGAAAAACATTTATTTGTTAGGTGCAACCGGATCCATCGGTAGTCAAACTATCGAGATCATCGAAAATCATCCTGAACAATTCAATCTCAAAGCAATCTCCGGTCATTCAAATTTGGAGAAAGTAATCGAAATCGCATCGCGATTTCCTTTGGACTTGATTGCGGTAAAAGATGAAATTGACGCACTTACAATAAAGAATGTTTTCCCCAATGTAAAGATTGTATATGGAGAAGATGGGCTAATTGAATTAGCGAAAGTTAATCCTGACGATAAGGAAAGCTTCCTGGTTAATGCACTGGTTGGTATGGTGGGATTAAAACCGACTTTGGCAGCTGTTGAGATTGATAGGAATGTTTTGCTGGCAAACAAAGAGACTTTGGTAGTTGGCGGACATCTAATTAAGAAAGCCTTGAAAGATCATCCTGTACAAATACTCCCGATTGATTCAGAACATAATGCAATCTGGCAAATCCTTAATGGAGAAGACAAGGATAAAATTCACAAGCTGATAATCACGGCTAGTGGCGGTCCTTTTAGAGATTATACAAGAAAACAACTCGAATTGGTCGATTTGAAACAAGCGTTGAATCACCCAAATTGGTCGATGGGAAAGAAAATTACTATTGATTCCGCAACCATGATGAATAAGGGTTTCGAAATTATCGAAGCGGCTTATCTATACGATATTGATATAGATAAGATAGAAGCTTTGATTCATCGGGAAAGCATAATTCATTCCTTGGTGGAATTCGTTGACGGATCAGTTATAGCCCAAATGGCCAATCCGGATATGCGCTTACCGATAAGTTACGCACTATTCTATCCGGGAAGAGTTGCTTCACCTGTGAAACCATTATGCCTTAGTTCAATTGGGAAATTGAGCTTTGAGAAGGTGGATTCAGAGAAATTTCCACTGCTTGGACTGGCAATAGATGCATATAAACAAGGAGGAAGTAAACGAACCGTCTTGAACGCGGCTAACGAAGCAGCGGTCAAGTTATTCTTGAACGAAAAGATTAAATTTTTGGATATTGAGAAGATTATAACATCTGAAGTAGAAAATCATGTATTGATACCAGAACCTACATTGGATGAAATATATAAAATAGATAAGTCGGTCAAGGAGAAAATCTTTACCGAGTACGACAAATAGACAGGAGCTAGAGATGCTGATTACTTTAACGATTTTACAAACATTTGCAAATATATTAATTTTTCTCGTTGTTCTAAGTTTGGTTATTAATATACACGAACTTGGACACCTTTTCTTCGCAAAAAGAGCCGGTATTCTCTGCCATGAATATGCATTTGGCATGGGGCCTCGCATTTGGAGCAAGAAATTTGGAGAAACAGTCTTCTCCATTAGAGCGGTTCCATTTGGTGGATTCGTTTCAATGGCGGGAGAGGAAATCGAAGATGAAATCCTTAAGAAAGGCCAGAAAGTAAGACTTGGATTCGACGCCAACGGAGAAGTAACCAGAATAGTTGTAAAAGCTTCGAATACTAGTTTCCATGATTTTTTGGAAGTAAAAGTAGAAGATTTCGACCTATCCAGCCCTTCAGGAACAAGACTTTTTATAAATGAATATACAGTTAATAGACAAGCCATGTATGTAATGGATAAAAAACATATCCAAATTACGCCAAAGGACAGGAGTTTTACATATAAATCAAAACTGAATCGATTTTTGGTAGCTTTTGGTGGACCACTGATGAATTTCGTTTTAGCTTTCATTGTATACTTGATAATTGCTTTGTTTGTTGGAGTCGCTGACGGTTCCAGTTCACAAATTGGTTGGGTAACCTCGGATTCTCCAGCGGGAATTGTAGTTGGATATGACGCTGAAGAAAATCCTCTAACCGTATTAAGGGCTGATGACATAATTGTATCCATTAATGAAGTAGAGATTAATTCATGGGACGGAGAAACCAATTCTGTCGCCAGTGAGTTATCAAAATTAAGAGATAGTTATGATTTTGTGATTGAAAGAGATGGCGAATTGATAACTATCAATGATATTCAACCGCAGTGGATTTTCTATGGACTTGGTTTTACAACCATGCCTGCAACAGACGGTTTGGTTATCAGCACGCCTTTATATATTGACAGTGAACTTATGAGCGGAGATGTGCTTGTAGGAATCAATTCGGTTCCTATGACAAGTTGGAGCGATGTAATAGCATTTGCTCAAAGCCATTCGACAGGATCAATTGACAAGGAAGATCTATATGACTTCATGATTTACAGAAAGACCACTTCAACAGTCGACGGTACGGTCATGAGTATAACTGGTTCAGAAACCACAAGTATGATTGCGATTACTATTTTCATCGAAAACACAAACGACTCAGTAATATACTATGTGAACAACAGTGAATCTTTGTTGGTAGATGTCGGTGATCAAGTTGAAGCAGGCACTCAACTAGCTTCCGGCGGTTACTATAATTTCTCTCATATAATATATGGTACGGATGTTCTTGATGCCATGGGGTATGAATTGTATTATTCAAGAATCGGGATAACTAGCACTAGTAAATTTAGTTTCTTCGGTAGTTTCGGCAGTGCGTGGAGATCTTTCCTAAGTGCAGGCGGGTCAATCTTCAAGACATTGGGATTGCTGTTCTCTTCTAACCTTGTCGGTGTTTCTGACTTGAGTGGCTTTATCGGAATCTTCACTATGACGAGTGCGGCTGCCGCTGGAGGAATAATTTCTCTATTAAGTTGGATTGGGCTACTAAGCGTCAACTTAGGTATTGTGAACTTGCTTCCGATTCCGGCACTTGACGGTGGAAGAATTGTTTTCATCGGCTATGAAGCCGTAACTGGTCGAAAAGCGAATGCTAAAGTGGAAAACATGTTGCATACGGCAATGTTCTTCATTTTGATGGCTTTCTTAGTATTTATTACGTATAATGATATTTTAAGATTGTTTGGTCTCAAATAATTGCTCAAAATATAGCCAAAAGACCAGGTATATCACTTGGTCTTTTTTTAATTTTATAGCTCGTTTTTTTAGTGTTTACATTTAAAAATATAGCCAAATATAGCAGTATTTGACGTATGCAGGTATATGTGGCAAAATCTTGAAAAAACCGGTAAAATATTATTGACATAAAAAGTTGCCTATGATACAATATATAAGCGCGTGAAATGCGCGTATATTTTTACGGTCTTTGAAAACTAAACATATGCAAATAACAACAACCAAAAAGAATATTCC
>CALMFM010000020.1 GCA_937862575.1 uncultured Bacillota bacterium | reverse complement strand
CTTCACCGGTAAATGGGGAAAAGGTAAATTGCGAGTTAAGGATATCAAGAATTCATTCAATCACTGGTCAGAAATGCTACATGGCAAGGGATGGAATCTTATTTATTGGCATAACCATGATCATCCGCGCATCGTATCTCATTACGGCGATGACGGCATGTATCGGGTTGTATCAGCTAAAATGCTGGCTATAGCTTTGTATTTCATGCCAGGGACATCAATAACTTATCAAGGTGAAGAAATCGGTATGACCAATGTTTTATATAATGACATCAGTTGTTTCAGAGACGTAGAAGTTTTCACTGAATACCGTAACTTCCTGGAAAGAGGAGCGAAAGTTGAAGACGCTTTACAAACATTGAGAGATCGCTCTAGAGACAATTCAAGAAGTCCTATTCAATGGGATGATACGGAATATTCCGGTTTTTCTAAAGTAAAACCTTGGATGGATGTCAACTATAATTACAAGGACATCAATGTTAAGGCCGATGATGCCAATCCTGATTCAATCCTTAATACGTATAGATACATTCTAAATCATCGTCTTGAAGACGCGGAGAATATCACTTGCGGCGATTTGGAGTTCATCGATATCGAAAGCCAAGAGAGTTTCATTTACCTAAATCACGGGAAAAACAAGGTTCATCTGGTTGTATGCAACTTCACTAAAGAACCTATCGAAGCAGACTTGTCTAAACAAGAAATCGAAGGCTTTGAATATTTTTATAGCAACTTAGTATCAAGACCTTTATCTTCTAAGATGACGCTCGAGCCATATGAAGCCTTGGTATATGTAAAAATTAAATGAAAATAAAGTGAAGACGAGCTCTTCACTTATTTTTTTCATAAATCTAAAATGCTTTAAATATTCATTTAACTATGATAAAATATTATTAATTGAGAGTTGGTGAAATTGTTATGACAAGGTCTGAATTTCGTGAAAAAGTTATTGAATTGCTTTATGTTGTAGCAGTCGGCGGTGACTATGACAGAGAATCCGTCGATGAAGAGATAAATCAGAGAATTGATGTAATATCCGCAAATGAATCGGATATTGACAAAGTGATTTCCGATAATTTGGTTGGTTATACTATCGACAGATTGAATTTCGTTGATTTAGCAATTATTCGCAATGCCGTTTTTGAACTGACTGATTTGGCAATGCCAAAGGAAATAGTTATCAACGAAGCGATAAAACTTACCAAGAAGTTTTCCAATCTTGACGATGATGCGGCCAAACGCTTCAACAATAAGCTCCTTGACAATATAACGAAGAGTCTCGGCAAATGAGTGAAAGAAAATACTTGACGGTAACGGCGCTTAACCGTTATCTCAAGTACCGGTTCGACAATGACGACAATCTCCAAAGCATTTTATTGAAAGCGGAGATATCAAATTTCAAACGTCATAGTCGCGGTCATCTCTATTTGACCTTGAAAGACGACAACTCCCAAATATCGGCAGTAATGTTTGTCGGTGATACCAAAAAACTCAATTTTAACCCTAAAGACGGCGACAAAGTAATCGTCGAGGGACATGTGACAGTCTACGAACCATATGGAACATATCAGGTTTATATTAATAAACTTGATTTGGATGGTATCGGCGATTTATATTTGGCTTATGAGAAACTCAAAGAAGAATTAGGTAAAAAAGGATTCTTTGACGAAGCGCATAAAAAACCTTTACCTAAATTCCCGAAAACAGTTGGAGTAATCACCAGCCCGACTGGTGCAGCAGTCAGAGATATAATTAATGTAATATCTATAAGATATCCATTAGCGAAAATAATCGTTTATCCGGCATTGGTCCAAGGCGTAAGCGCCAAAGAATCTATAGCCGATCAAATCAACCTGGCCAATCGCGACAATTTTGCGGACGTTTTGATTGTCGGTAGAGGTGGCGGCTCGATTGAAGACCTTTGGGCATTCAACGAGGAAATCGTTGCTAGAGCAATCTATGCATCTCGAGTCCCGATAATCTCCGCAGTAGGCCATGAAACGGATTTTACTATAGCTGATTTCACTAGTGATTTGCGAGCTTCAACCCCATCACATGCGGCTGAAATAGCAGTTCCCAGCAAGAAAGACATTTTAAAACTACTAGAATCATCAAAGGAACGTTTAAATGCTTCTTTGGGACAAAACCTCGAATTGGCAAAAAAACATCTTGAACAAGCTAGTAAAGCCAATATTCTGAGAAACCCAGCCAAACTTACGGAGAATCTTAAACTTAGATTGCTATATCTAGAAGACAAACTAAATGCTTACAAGCCTTCAAGACAGATTGATAGGCATATTGAATCAATTGCTAGTTATCGGATCCGTCTTAATCAAAGAATTAATGCGTTATTCAGAAACAGTATTACAGACTTCCTGAATCTCAGTGAAAAACTTGAACTCGTCAATCCTTTAGGAATAATGAAGAAAGGTTTTACCATTGTCAAACAGGATGATGCGATACGGAAGTCAATCTTGGAAATTGATGAAGAAAGAAACATCGACGTTGAATTCCATGACGGTAATTTAAACTGTAAAATAATAAAGAAAGTAGTGAAATAGATGAGCGAACTTACATTTGAACAGAAGATGGAAAAACTCGAGCAATTGGTAAAACAGCTCGAATCCGGAAATAACACGCTTGACGAATCGGTAAAACTATATCAGGAAGGAATCAAATTAGCCAAGGAGTGTCATGAAGAACTCCAAAAGGCTGAGAAGACCATCATCAGTCTTAGAACCGACAACGGCCTTGAACAATTCGAAGAATAGTCGGTGATAACATGAATTTGCTTGAGATAAAAGACCCGAAATTCCTGAAAAAGATGAATATAAAAGAATTGGACGAATTAGCTGTTGAGATTCGTTCTTTCCTGATAGATAAGGTTTCCAAAACTGGAGGACACTTAAGTTCAAACCTAGGTGTTGTCGAACTAACCATAGCATTGCATAAAGTTTTCGATTCGCCTAATGATAAAATGATTTTTGATGTCGGCCATCAAAGTTACGTCCATAAGATTTTAACCGGAAGAGCTGGAGAATTTGATACTTTGAGACAATTCAAGGGATTGTCCGGCTATCAAAAACGCTCCGAATCGGTTCATGATGTCTGGGAAGCCGGCCATTCGTCAACCGCAATAGCCGCTTTGGCCGGATTTGAGTTTGCGAATAAGGCAAATAAAATTGCTTATCGAAATATCGCTGTAGTCGGAGACGGTTCCTTAAATTCCGGACTCTCCTTTGAAGCCTTGAATTACCTTGGCCACTGCAAAGACCTTTCGCCGATAATCGTGCTTAACGATAATGAGATGAGTATCTCGAAGAATGTCGGTAGGATGTCGAGACTGCTGAATAAATTAAGATCTTCAAGAATGTATGTCAAAGCTACGACTTCTAAAACCAGACTGCCAAAATTACTTTATGGACTAAAAGTTAGATTGGCGAACATGGTTCGCGGTTTTGCGGGAAACATATCATTATTCGATGAAATGGGATTTTCCTATTACGGACCAATCGATGGACATGACATCAAAACGGTCATGAAATTCCTTAATATCGCCAAAAAAAGACGTGGTCCGGTTGTTATTCACGTAGTAACAAAGAAAGGAAAAGGATATCTTCCAGCCGAATCCGATCAAATCGGTGCTTGGCATGGAGTTGGTCCTTTCAACATAGAAACCGGTGAATTCATCAACAAAAATCAAGAAAATCAAGCTTCCTGGAGTACTATTTTTAGTAAGTTGATTGAATCATATGTTAGAGACGACGATAAATTTAGAATCGTCGTACCTGCGATGATTTACGGATCTTCGCTGGTAGAACTCGAAAAACTATATCCGGAAAAGGTAATTGACGTCGGAATCTGCGAATCGTTCGCTGTTTGTTTCTCCGCAGCCATGGCTTTGAACGGAATGCATATATACATTCCTATCTATTCATCCTTCTTACAGAGAGCTTATGACCAGGTCTCGCATGATTTGGCAAGACAGGACATCAAGGTGGTATTTGGAATCGACAGAGCCGGGATAGTTGGCGGTGATGGCGATACTCATCAAGGCATCTACGATATCGCTTATCTGCGTCATATACCTAATATAGAGATTGTTCAACCAAGTAATATGCTTGAGGCAAGACAATTGTTGGATTACGCATTTAACGTTTCCAAACATTCGGTAGCATTAAGATATTCCCGTGGTAACGCAGAAATAGATGAAACAACTGAATTTGAACCAATCACTAAACCTTCATGGGTTTTCCATGATCGATTGGGTTCAGTAAATCTTGTGGCCTATGGAGACAACTTCAAAAGGATGGATTCGTATATAAAAGAGAACAATTCACCTATAAACACCTATAACGCCAGATTTATCAAACCGTTGGATACGGAAATGGTTGATCGAATATTGGCTAGTGAAATGCCTGTATATATTCTTGAAGACGGAATCAAAACCAGCGGGTTAGGTTCTGCCATCCTTGAATACGCCGCAGAGAACGGTATTGATTCGTCAAAAGTCAGAATAATCGGGTTGCCGGACGAATTCATCGAACATGGTAGCGTTGCGCAAATCCAAAAGAAATACGGTCTCGATACCGAAAGCATCATCAAAAGGATTCTTTAGCACCGGAGGGATAAGTTGTTAAAACATCTCGAGATAAACAATTACGCCATAATTGACGAACTTAAACTGGATTTCCATGAAGGGATGACCGTCCTGACCGGAGAAACAGGAGCCGGAAAAAGCATCATTGTTGATGCTATTTCTTTATTGCTTGGAGATAGAGCATCCAAAGAGATGATATCCTCCAAAGCCGATATGGCGACTGTAACGGGAATATTTAGTATGGATAGCGATAACCTCAAAACGGTCATGAAACAAAATTCAATCGATTATGACGAAACCATTAGCATAACAAGATCGGTCTCAAAAGACAATCGAAATACCGTGAAGATTAATGGACAAATATCTTCAATCAAAGTTTTGAAGGATCTGGCGGTTTATCTAGCCGACATTCATTCTCAATTCGATACGAATCGACTGATTAATCCGGAGAACTATCTGGCTTTGGTCGACAATTTCCGCAAGGATAGAATAATCGGATTCTTAAGTGATTATAAGGTCCTACACGACGATTATCTTGAAGCTGTCAACAAGTATAACCTTTTACAAAAAGAAAAGGAAAATACCCTAAAACAACTTGATTTATATAAGTTTCAATTCAACGAACTTGATTCACTGGCACTTGTTTCAGGTGAAGAAGAGGAGATGACCGATCAGGTCAGTCTGCTCGAGAATATGGACAAGATCAATAGCGTTCTTGAGCGTTTCACCGGAATGATTGAAGAAGGAAGAGTTCTGGAAACCCTATATGTGATGAAGAATGACTTGGATTCCATTTCCAAGACGACTCAAGACTTTCTTGAATTGTCAAATAGACTTAATGATGTATATTATGAACTCGACGATATCAATCAAACATTGAACGACAGGCATGCCAGATTGGATTATGATCAAAGAGATTATGATCGGATGATTAATCGTCTTACGACCTTGGAAAAAGTTAGAAACAAATATCGAAAATCGCTTGAGGAGCTTATAGAATATAAGGACTTTCTGGATAATGAAATCAACAAGGCAGATAATTACGATGAAATAATTGCTGACCAAGGCAATGTTGTCAAAGAAAAGCAGAAAGTTTTATTATCGCAAGCACTTCAACTTCGTGAATTTCGAAAAGAATTGGCTAAAAAGATTACCAAGGAGTTAAAAGAGACTTTAAAGGATTTGGTTATCATAAACGCCGACTTTGAAATTCGCTTTGAAGACAGATTACCAAAGAATGAGTTTGATATCGCGGCATTTTCCGAGGATGGAATAGATACAATCGACTTCTATATTTCCACAAATCTCGGAGAACCTTTGAAACAACTCTCTAAAACTGCGTCTGGCGGCGAGATGAGCAGAGTAATGTTGGCATTTAAATCGATATTCGTCAGAAACAACAACTTATCAACAATCATTTTCGATGAAATCGACACTGGTATCAGCGGCTATATCGCGAAGCAGATTGCGAACAAGATTCAAGAGATATCCAAGATAAGTCAGGTTATTTCCATAACGCATATCCCGCAAGTCGTCGCAACCGGACAACATCATATCTCGGTCAGAAAATCAATTGTCGGTAAAGGAACGAAAATTTCGGTTCAGTACCTCAACTATCAAGAACGAGTTGAAGAAATAGCCAGGATGATCAGCGCTGACAAGGTTACTAACGCCAGCATTGAGAGCGCCAAGGAATTGCTTGTCTCAAAATAAAAAAAGGACACCGAAAGTGTCCTTTTATGTTGAATTAGATAAAAAAAAGATGAAAATTCACCTTTTTTCTTATGATAGTACGTCAGCCATTGAAATTATAGCTGTTATTACCATACCGATGAACATACCTAAAGCCAATATCAGGATGATGAATCTACCTACGCGGCTTTTGGTAGGATTGAAAGCTTGAACGTCTCTTTCCTGTTCTTTCTTCACTGGTTTTCTGGTTTTCTTGGTGTTTCCGGCCATGTCAATCACTCCCATAAACATTTTACTTCATATATTATAAACTATTAAAGGCAAAAAATAAAGCATTATTTACCATCATTATAATTTTTGAGAAATTGGATTACTTCTTTGGTAAGGTAATCCGGTGTAGAGGCACCGCTCGATACTGAAACAGTCTCAACATTTTTCAAATCTCGATCATCAATTCCTCCGACATTTTCAATCAATCTGGTTTTGGTTTTTGTGATAGTGTCGCTGATAATGGCGAGATTTCTCGTATTGTTGGAGCGAGGATCACCTACTATATAACAGAGGTCAACGTCCTTGTTGGCATCGATGATAGCTTGTTGGCGCATTCTCGTCGCATTACAGATTTCCTCCGATATGAGAGTATTGGGATATCGTTGGATTACAGTTTCGATGATTGAACCGATTTCGGTTAGACTAAACGTGGTTTGATTGGTCACAAATATCGGCTTAGTAATTTCATTAGGGATATCATCTGATTTCTCAACCAACGATATGTCTTTGACCAAACTAATGGCTGCATTGGCTTCGGGATGATTGACTTTGCCAATATAGATTATGTAATATCCTTTGGATGCATAGTCACTGATCAGTTTGAATGTCTTCTCCACGTCCTCGCAAGTCGCATCGATGCAAGCCAATCCCTTTTCTTTCAATTTCTGTTTGACAAGCGGATCGGTTCCATGAGCACTGAGGACAACGGTTCCTGACTCGATGTCATCAATCAATTCCAAACGACTTTTTTGTGAGTCATCGTGAGTTATCACACCCAGATTAGATAATTCATCAATCACATGACGATTGTGAACAATATATCCAAGCACATGGATAGGTTTGATTATTGAATTGTCGTTGACGGCATCTTTAACGGCTTTGATAGCCTTAGAAACCCCTTTGCAATAACCCCTAGGGGTGATGCTGATGACTTTCATAAATATCCTCTTTTGTTTTACTTTTAACTGTTTATATTATATAATATTAGTGAGATTTTTACAAAAGGAATTAACTATGAAACAATTTAAGAATGAATTCATCAACCGAGCCTTGTCAAGCCTCGGTTTCCAAGAATTGACCGACGTTCAGGAAAAAGTCATTCCTGTTCTGGAAAATAAAAAAGACATTATAGTTGAAGCGAATACCGGGTCCGGAAAGACTCATGCTTTTCTATTGCCAATTTTCGACTCTTTAAATCCTGAATTGTCGCAAGTTCAGGCTTTGATTCTCGCACCGACTAGAGAACTTGCCAATCAAATACACAGGTTCGCAACCGAAATAGCCAAGGAATCAGATAAAACAATATATGTCGATCTATTTGTTGGCGGAATGGAAAGGTCGGATATTTTACAAAAGCTTAACAGCCGGATGCCGCATATAGCCATCGGAACACCGGGTAGAATAACCGATTTAGCCATTAAGGAAAACGCGCTGAAAATCTATACAGCTGATTTTTTCATCATCGATGAAGCAGACATGACTTTAGACGGTAATTTTATCGAGGAAGTATCCAATATTCTGGCGGTTATTCAGGAAAACTGTGTAAAAGCGGTTTTTTCAGCTACCATTCCTGAGAAACTGAAACCATTTCTGAGAAAGTATCTAAAAAATCCTGAAGTCATTGATGTTCATCCGCAAGATGTTTCTAGTTTGAACATCGAGCATTATTTTATAAAAACCAGAGAACAAGAAAGATTTGCCGTGTTGAACAGAATCCTAGAAGCCATCAACCCATATTTGGCCGTCATTTTCTGCAATACCAAGGAATCGGCAGAAACGGTTTTTGACTGGATGAAGGAAAAAGGTGAAAACGCCGTTTTGGTACATGGCGGTATTGATTTTCGCAGACGCAAGCAATTGATGAAACGAATCAATAATCTTGAATTCCAATACGTTGTAGCAACCGACATTTTAGCCAGAGGCATTGACGTCATCGGCATCAGCCATATCATTAACTATGAATTGCCAAAAGATATGGAATTTTATATTCATAGAACTGGTAGAACCGGAAGAATAGATTTCAATGGAGTCGCTATCTCTCTTTATGAATTTGCGGATAATACTTATCTTGATTATCTAGAGAAGAAAGGCATAAAAGCTGTCTATAAAGAAATCAGAGACAAAGAGATACTAGATGCCAAAACCAGAAAATCACGCGAGAAGCGAGATTGGAAAGAAAATGAATTGGACCGTCAAGCCAAGGCTAAGGTAAGAAAATCCAAAGTAGTCAAACCAGGATACAAGAAGAAGTATAATGAAGAAGTTGCTAAAGTAAGAAAACAGCTGGCAAGGAAGAAGAAATAGATGGGACTGCACGTGGTGCTATACCAGCCGGAGATTCCTCAAAATACCGGTAATATAATGCGCACCTGCGCCGGTACCGATACTACTTTGCATCTAATAAAACCTTTGGGATTCAAACTTGATCCTAAATATGTAAAGAGAACCGCCGTTAATTATCTTGAACATGTCAATTATGAGATATATGAGGATTATGAAGGTTTCCTGTCCAAAAACAAAGGAAGATATGTCTTCATGACCAGGTATGGTAAAAAAAGTCCAAAGGATTTCGATTTCTCTGATACAAACCAAGAAATATACTTAATTTTTGGTAGGGAATCAACTGGATTACCTAAAGAGATTCTTCGAGATAATCTTGATAATTGCTTGAGACTTCCAGCGAATGACAAGATTCGCAGTCTCAATTTGTCCAATACGGTTGCAATCATGATTTATGAAGTATTGGGTCAACAGGATTACCCTGGCCTTTCAAAAACAGAGCCGGAAACACTTAAAGGTAGTGATTGGTTACTCGAAGAGACGGAGGAATAATGTGAAAAACAGCGAAGTTACAGTTTTGCAGAGTTATAAGCATGACGGAAGCCTTCATCGTGTTTGGAAAACCGAAGTGGTTTTAGCTGACAACCAAGATTTCATAATTGTGGCTAATAAGAGAACTAAAGTAATCGAATCAAATGGAAGGTTCTGGTATACGAAAGAACCGTCAGTCGCTTTCTTTTTTAAAAACCATTGGTATAACGTCATCGGCATCATGAAGAAAGGCGACATAAACTATTACTGCAATATCTCGAGTCCGATACTAAGGGACGATGAAGCCATAAAATACATTGACTATGATTTGGATATCAAAGTCGATTCTGATTATCATTACACGCTTCTCGATATGAACGAATATACCCGCAATCAAGAAAAGATGGAGTATTCCGATGAGATAAAGAGTATTCTTCTTAATGAACTAAATGATTTGAAACAGAGAATCGAAGCTCGGGAATTTCCCTTCAAGAAGGAAAATGTCCGGGATTGGTACAATAAATTCTTAAAAATAGAAGGAGAAATATAATGCTAAAAGACCCAAGAGTTCAACAATTGGCCAAGACTTTGGTAAATCATTCCATCAAAGCCCAAGCCGGAGAAAACATCGTCATTTATGCTCAAGTCAAGGCAAAACCTTTAGTGATAGCCTTATTTGAGGAATTAAGAGCAGTCAAAGCAAACGCTTTTGTGCAGATCGAGGACGACGATTTCACTAGAGAGATGTATTTGTCTCAAACTGAAAAATCGCTGGAAGTCAAATATCGTTGGTTGGAGAATCAAATGAAAGATATTGACGGTTTCATCTCAATCCGTTCTTTGGAATCAGATTACAGCAATTCTGATGTGTCAGACCAAGTGTTGGCTTATCGCAAGCACTTCCAACCGCTTCAAAAAACACGTTTAGCCAAAAAATGGGTACTGCTTAATTGGCCTACTGAAGGCGGAGCTCATAAAGCCAAGATGAGTTATTCGAAATATATCGACTATATGCTTGATGTAATGAATGTCGATTATGCAAAAATGGGACAGGATTTTGAGGCTTTGGACCGTTTGATGCAAAAAACCGACAAGGTAAGAATCGTAAGTCCGGGAACCGATTTGACTTTCTCAATCAAAAATATCAATGTCGTTCCATGCTATGGACAAAACAATATTCCTGATGGTGAAATCTATACAGCTCCTGTCAAGGATTCTGTCAATGGAACCATTACATACAATACACCATCGCCTTATCGTGGTCTGGTATTCAATAATATCAGTCTTACATTCAAAGATGGTAAGATTATAAAATGCAGTTCTGACCAAAGTCAGGAAATACTTGAGAGCATCTTCAATACCGATGACGGTGCCAGATATGTAGGAGAATTCGCAATCGGTGTAAATCCAAAAGTAACTGTACCGATGACAAATACTCTATATGACGAAAAAATAGCCGGCTCAATCCATTTCACACCTGGTATGTCATATGATAGCGCACCTAATGGAAATGATTCAGCGATTCATTGGGATTTGGTATTGATTCAGACTCCAGAATACGGCGGTGGCGAAATCTATTTCGACGACGTTTTGATTAGAAAAGACGGCTTGTTCGTAATTGATGAACTAAAACCTTTGAATCCATAGAAAAATAAACATCAAAGAAGAGATTAATTTTGAAATTAGTCTCTTTTTATGATATAATTGATAGACAAGGACGTGATACTATGGAACTGATTTACCGAGTTAAAAAGCCAGAAACGATTCAGCGTTTCATGCAGGAAAACAACATCCCAGCAAAGATTTTGGAAATGGTTGAAAACCATCCAAGAATCGAAGTCAACGGCAAACTTAAGCAAAGAAAAGAAACAGTCAAGAAGAATGAGAAGATCCACTTTTTCGTGAAAGACGAAAATCGTGATCCAAAAGTCAAACCGCAAGACTTGGGACTCAACGTAGTATACGAGGATCCTTATTTAATGATCATCAACAAGCCTGAAAATATGCAGATGATGATATCGAAAGCGCATATGACCAATACATTGGCTAATGCCATTAATTATTACTATGAATCGAATGGTATCAATGCTGACATCCATTTTGTTACAAAACTCGATCGCGAAGCATCGGGTTTGATTGTAGTTGCGAAGCATAAGTTCATCAGATACTTGCTTTCCAACTCCAATGACAATTCTATAACTTATTACCTGAAAGCAATAGTAGAAGGTAAATTGGATGTCAAAGAAAACAGCATTCCTCTACCTATATCCCGAATGGAAGGTTCAATCAGACGCGAAATCGCCGAAGATGGTGAAGAATGCTCAACCAATTATAAGGTTATCAAGGAATTCGGCAACTACTCTTTGGTTGATATCTGGATCAAGAATAAATTGGCTCATCAAATCCGTGTGCATTTTTCATTCTTTACCTGGCCGATTGTCGGAGACAAGATTTACGGTAAACAAGATGATAATGAGTTGATGCTCTATTGTTATAAAATGGATTTTATCCATCCTATTACCGAAGAACAAATCAATTTCGTATTAAGGGAACCAGAATATTTCCGTAAGTTCCTTGAAAGGAAATAACATAATGAAGAAGATGACGATTCTGTTGCTCGTCATAATCAGCCTGTTTCTGACAGGCTGTGATTTTTTTGGCACAACAACAGAAACCACAGAATTGACAACAATACAAACTATTCCCGATATAACAATGACGACGGTTCAACCTACTGTCGACGATGTCTCCTACGAGACTCTTTTTGATGATTCTATTTATAAGAAGTTCATCATCTATTTTTCTGAAGAGAATTTTTTGAAGTTGATAGATGACATGGAAAACTATCATGATGAGTTTGGTAACTACCGCGATAACACCATTCAAGAAGTTGACGTTACATATATAGATGATCGTGGAAATGTCCTGGAATTGAGAGAAGTCGGATTTAGAACCAAAGGAAACATCTTTACTCGTGTTCTACCGGTCATCAAAAATGGAGACACAATTGTCGGATACCAACAAGTTGCATTCCAGCTGGAATTTAACGATACGTTTGATTATGCGGTTAATTCGACTGAATACAACTCATTGAAATCCAGAGAGGTGTTTGAGCTTGAACAATTGAATTTCAAGAATGTCAAATCGAACGACTTCGGAGTCGTGACTGAATCGATTGCATATGACTTTTACCGTGATGCAGGTGTCATTACCTCGAATACATCATATGCGATAATTTACTTCAATATTGAAGGAACTGTTGTGCCATATGGTTTGTTTATGCTGCAAGAACCAATTGACGATGTCTTTGTTGAAAGATATTTCGGTAAGAATCAAGACGGAACAATTGGTGACCTATATAAATGCACTTGGCAAACCGAACCAGCTAGTTTAAAAGATGATTATGAACCATATTCGCTTGGCGTTTCTGACTATAATGAAGGTTATAGACGCAGTTATGCTCTGAAAACAAATGAAAATGTAATTAGTCCTGATTATTCAGCTTTCACGGATTTCATCGACATAGTAAATCAAACTTCAGTTGCTAATTATTATGATTTAGTCAGTTCAACATTGGTAATGGATGCCTTTGCCAGAGCAATGGCAATGGGATTTCTGATTGGTTCACCGGATGATTTCCGTTCCAATGCCAATAATTATTACCTCTATTTCAATAACAACCACGTCTATTACATTCCATTCGATATGGATAATTCAATGGGATACGGGTGGAATCCATATGAAAATTTCGGACTGACTCTTGAAATTGACAGTGTTCAACCATCCAATTATGGTTGGTATGGTAATGTCACTGATTTTGTCTTAGTATATAATCTTTTTCAAGACCAAGATTTCTTAGATCTATATAATAACTATTTAGTGCAATTCGCCGCAAGTAACGGAGAATTCAATTATCAGAATTATTATGACGAATTCATGTTGGTTAGGACGCTTTACCGTGATGAAATTCAAGAGTATGGACATTTGGGAATCCAAACCTTTGATTTGAATTCTAGATGGATGTTGGCTTCAACTTATATGTCGCAGAAGAAAGCTGAGGTCAATGACCAGCTTTCCGAGCTTGGATTGTATTGAAACTGATAATAAGGAGAATCGTTCTCCTGATGTTTTTGATGGTAACAGTTAGTGTTGTTACAGTTTATGCATATAATCATCAAGACAGTTCAGATGTTACTCAATACATGAATGTACGAGATCAAAGCGAAGATTATGACCATTTGTTCGATAATTACAATTTCAAGTCTTTCACAATTGAATTCGAACCCGATGTTTTTGACTCGATGATTGCCAATATGCAAGATCATTTCGATATTTATGGGGATTACATCGACAATACGATGTATCCGGTAAATTTTACTTATCAAGACAATTACGGTTCAATAACTGTTTTAGAAGTAGGGTTCAGAACATCAAGTTCCACATCAAGGAACTTACCGAGAACTATAGACTGGCGAGATCGTTATGTTTATCACCAAACCAGCTTTCAGTTACAATTCAACGAAACATTCGAGTATTTAGATAATACTAATATTTACCAAATTCTCAAAACCAGAGAAGTATTCAATCTTGAGCAATTGAATTTTGAATACTCACAGATCTATGACGGGGATTATGACGAAGCGATGATATCCGAGGCGTTCTCTCAATATTTATATCGGGAAGCGGGATTGATTGTATCAAATGCTTCTTATGGTATCGTGTATTTAAAAATAGGAGAAGAACTAATCAGTTATGGATTCTTCACTGTGGTTGAACCGATTGATTCCGAGTTTTTGAAGGCGAACTTTCGCAGTGATAAAGCACTTGAATATGGAGACTTATATAAAGTAACCGATATTCAAGGAGAAGGTGCTTTGAGAGAAGATTATGAAGATATGCTTGGTGTTGACGGCGATACTTTTCGTTATACATACTCCTTACGTAACAATACTTTAGACGGAACTAGAATTAATCATGACGCTTTCATTGATTTCATCGAGGCCGTCAATGAATATGATTATTTTTTAGGAAATTATGAAAAAATTATTGATTACGATATGTTCGCCAGATATTTGGCAATTGCTTTCTTGATTGGGAATTCCGACGACATTCGCTATAATTACAACAACTACTACATATACTTTGATGTCTATACATCTGTAGCAACAATAATACCATTTGACCTAGATGCAAGTTTAGGTTTTGGTAAACACCTTGATTTAAGTGGAAATTATGGAGTTGACTATAATATCGGCTATAATCTTGATGATGTATCGCCACTGGTAGATGATTTCTTCAGAACACTTGCTTTAGTTACAATGTATCAAGAATATCTAGTTCAATTTATTGAAGATTTTTTCAATTATCAAACATTCCTAGCCATGTATCTTGATGCAAAAAGTCTATATGAAAACATCTTGGTTTCAGAAGGACATTTGGGAAACAAAGTGTTCTCGACGCGAAACCTGGAGTGGTATTTCACCGAGAAAACATCTTCAGTATTAGAACAAATCCAATAAAAAAAGGGCTGCGAACAGCCCTTTTCTTATTAACCTACTATTGCGGTTACCTGATCGATAACTTCTGGGAAGAATGTCGAGATAACTACGAATGCCAAGATCAGGAAAAAGATGAAACCAAGTAATTTCTTGCCTGAAAGCATCTCCAGTCCTGCCAGACCGGCCAGTGCATAGATTAGATATTGTTTGATTATTGCGAACCAATACAGAATTACGTCAACTCCGTTGAAATCAAATCCAATCAACGCATGTAAATTCTCGAAAGCGAACAACAAGATTACGATGAATCCAATCAGTTGTCCCAAGACATTGAACAGTTTTTTCATTTGCCCCTCCTCTTTATTTTATATAGTTGATTAATAATTTAAAGGTGTTTTCAATAGCATCAGCATGGGTTCTTTCCATACCGTGAGAAGCGTGGACGCCAGGTCCTATCAAGGCGCCCTTGATGTCATGCCCGCCTCGATAAGCGGCGGAGACATCTGATCCATAATAAGGATAGATGTCAGTGGCATAGTCAATCGCATTTGTCTTGGATATATCGACCAATTTGGAGATGATTCCATAGTCGTAAGGACCGCTTGAGTCTTTACAACAGATAGAAACCTGATTTTCTGTACATGAAAGGTCCTCGCCGATACAGCCCATGTCGACGGCAATCAACTCGTCTACAGGAGGTATATAGCTGGCGCCATGTCCGACTTCCTCGTAGGTAGAGATGATTATTTTCAAATTGTATTTAGGAACGATATTATTGTCTTTTAAATGTTTCAATAAACCGAAAATGATAGAAACAGATATTTTATCATCGAGAAAGCGGCTTTTGATGTATCCAGAATCGGTAATCTGCGTTTTCGGATCGAAGAAGATGAAATCCCCGGGAGCGATACCAAGTTTCTCGGTGTCAGCCTTGGATTTAACGACTTCGTCTATTCGGACTATCATGTTTTCCGGATCTCTCGATTTAGTCGAGGCGTCCTTGTAAACATGAGTAGCCGGGCTTGTGGATAAGAATGTGCCGGTATAACCCTTGCCTTCACGGGTCTTGACTTGACAATACTCACCGTCAAGAGTCGGCCAAAGCGGTCCGCCGATGGCTGTGAATTTAAGGTTGCCGTCAGCCATAATGCTTCTGACCATGGCTCCCAATGTGTCTACATGTCCGGATAAACCGAGAGTATAATCGGATTTTCCTTCGATTTCAATCACTAGATTACCCTTCTTGGTTAAAAAGTGATGATAGCCAAGTTTGGCGGTTTCCGTTTCTAGATGACTAATTATCTCTTTAGTATAGCCGCTTGGAGAGGGAATTGAGATGATTTTTCTCGCAAAATCCATGATATATCTTGTTTGTTCAGTCAATTTTATCACCTAAAGTAATTATAACATATCTTTACCCTTTGCAAATGGGGATTATCGCTTTTATTTATTTTTTTTTATGATAGAATATTATTGTAAGGATGTGATCATATGGTCATTGTTTTCGGCGGTGCCTTCAATCCACCAACCATCGCCCACAAAGAGATTTACTTCCACATCCGGAAGTCCATTCCATTCAAGCATTTCATCTATCTGCCTGTATCGAATCTTTATACGAAATCTTCTTTGATTGCCAATCACCATAGAGTAAACATGCTGGAACTGATGATTGAAGACCTTGATAATGCTTCAGTATCGGATTTGGAGATTAACGACAGCGATTTTCTGGGGACTTATCATAGTCTTTTGAGAATCCAGGAACAATTCGAAGATGAGGTAGCCTTTGTCATCGGTGCCGACAATTTAAAAAACATCCATAATTGGAAAAACGCCACAAGCCTGCTTTCTGAGTTCAAGTTCATTGTTTTGAACAGAAACAGGATGAACATCATTGATTTCATTGCCAAGGACAGACATCTGTCAAAATATAAAGATAATTTCATCATTTTACCTGATTTCAACATGAATATATCCTCAACGGTGTTCAGAGAGACTTTTGATCCAAGTTATGTCCCGGAAAAGGTTTTTGAATATATCATGTTGCACGGGTTGTATTGAGGTGAGCATATGAAAAACGGCTTTTTAAAGGTTTCCTTGATCAGTCCTAAACTTGAAGTAGGAAATCCTAAATTCAATATCGAAGAGATGCTTAAAGCTCTGAAGAACAACCGCAGTTCCATCGCAGTGTTCCCTGAACTTGGCATATCTGGGTACTCTTGTGGAGATCTATTCTTTCAGAAGAGTATTTTTGAAGATTCTTTGAAAGCTATTAATACTTTGTTAAAGAATAATCCTTTTGAGGGAGTCATCATATTTGGTGCGCCACTAATAGTAGAAGAAATGGTTCTAAATACGGCGATTGTAGTTCAAAAGGACCAGATTTTAGGTGTCGTTCCTAAGTTTTATTTGCCAAATACCAAAGAATACTATGAAAAAAGATGGTTCAAGAGCGGATTTGACGTCGTTGAACATATAAAATCAATTGATATATTGGGAAAAGCAGTTCCTTTTGGAAATCTGATCTTTACATTCAAGGATATCAAATTCGGAATCGAAATATGTGAGGATATGTGGGCTACTATTACCCCTGGTAATCTTCTGAGCGTTAACGGAGCGAACATAATCTTCAATATCTCCGCCTCGAATGAGACTGTTGGAAAAGAAGCAGTTAGAAGAAATGCTGTTTTAGAGCATTCAAGAAAAAACAGCGGAATCTACATTTATTGTTCTGCAGGAGCTTCGGAATCAAGTTCGGAAACTGTTTTCTCCGGTCACAATATCGTTGGGCATAACGCAACTTTGATTAAGGAAGCCAACCTATTCTCATTAGAAACTGAAATCATGTATGTTGACTTGGATATCGACAGACTATCACATGAACGCCGCAGTAATTCATCATTCAGAGATTCCATCCTTAAATACCGACTCAGTTATCAAAACGTTGATTTCACTTTAAAAGAGACTGAAGAATACAAATTCGAAGAAGAATTGGATCAATTGCCATACGTCCCCAGGAACGAAATAAGGGACAATTTCGATAAGATACGTTCCATTCAGGAATTCGGATTGGCAAAAAGAATGAAGCATCTCGGATTAAAGACTCTTGTAATAGGAGTCTCGGGTGGACTTGATTCATCTTTGGCATTACTGGTAGCAGTCAGAGCATTTGACTACCTTAAACTCGATCGCAAAGGCATCAGAGCCTATACGATGCCGGGATTACATACTTCAAATAGAACCAAAGACAACGCCCATCAGTTGATGAGCGCTTTAGGTGTGTACAGTGAAGAAATCGATATCAAGGAGCATGTGCTTGACCATCTTAGGCTTTTAGGACACGATGGCCATACTCAGGACACCACTTATGAAAACGCTCAGGCTAGGGCAAGAACGATGGTTTTGATGAATCAAGCCAATCAGTACGGTGGAATTGTTTTGGGAACCGGTGATTTATCTGAGATAGCGCTTGGTTGGTCTACTTATAATGGAGACCAGATGTCAATGTATAATGTTAATGGCGGGATACCAAAAACAGTTGTAAGGTTTATGATTAAGAATTACGCCGATTTCATCTTCGACGGTGAAACCAAGAAATGCCTTTATGACATCCTGGATACGCCGATAACACCAGAACTGGCTGATAATCAACATACAGAGAAAATTATCGGCAAATATGAAAT
>CALMFM010000019.1 GCA_937862575.1 uncultured Bacillota bacterium | reverse complement strand
CTCCGCTTTAACAGCTTTGGTTATCGCTTCGTCGATGTCACGAACTCTTACAATAGGCAGTACCGGCATCAACATTTCGAATGTGACGAATGGATGATCTTCCTTTGTTTCAGCTATAATCAGTTTTGGTTCTCCAGGGGCATGAATTCCACATGCTTCCAAAATGGTTTTCGCTGATTTGCCAACATATTTTTTATTGGTTGACAGCTTGCCATTTTCGCCGGTAATGAATAATTCCTTTGTTACTCTGTCAATTTCCATGGCCTTAAGTTCATAAGCACCATTCTTGACCATTTCTTGTCTAAGTTCGTTAGCGACGCTATTGAGGACGAATACTTCTTTTTCCGCGATGCAAAGGATGTTGTTATCGAAACTAGCTCCTCTATATATATCGTTAGCTGCTTTTTTGATGTTGGCTGTTTCGTCAACGATGACCGGAGGATTCCCCGGGCCGGCAGCGATTACTTTCTTACCGCTGTGCATAGCTACGTTAACAACTGCTTCTCCACCAGTTACAACCAAGATTCTGATATCTTCATGAGTCATTATGACTTTGCTGGTATCCATGGTTGGATTAAGTGGAGCCGTCAATAATTCGGAAGGTCCGCCAGCAGCTTTTATTGCTTTATTGAGAAGCGATATGGCTTCATTGGTAACGCCTTTAGCAAAAGGATGCGGATTATAAACCACTCCATTACCGGCGGCAACCATACTGATACTGTTATTTATAATGGTTGAACTAGGGTTTGTAGATGGCGTGATCGAACCAATTACTCCATAAGGTGCAAGTTCAATCAAGGTCATTCCATCATCTCCAGTATAAGCAGTTGAGAATAAATCTTCGGTTCCCGGTGTTTTTTCAGCCGCTAACACATTCTTGATTACTTTGTCAGCTACATTTCCAAATCCGGTTTCTTCGTGAGCCATTATTGCCAGTTTCTCAGCATTTTCCAAACTGACTCTTCTCATAGCATCAATGATTTCATCGCGTTTTTTCATGCTTAACTGCATCAATTGAGCTTGTGATTTTTTAGCTGCGCTGATTGCGTCATTAACATTTTCATAGATACCTAAATAACCAGTAGATTGAATTGATTTGGCTGGTTCTTTTGAGGTTTCTATTTCTTTATCCAAGTAGTCTTTGAAACTATCATGGAATTTACTGTTATTTGTATATTTAGCTTCCATCTCGCTGGTAATTTTTCTGATCAGGTCATTATTGCTCATTTGTGATCCTCCTTAATATACTCGATATTAATCTTGTATTCTCTTAATCTATCTTTTGCCAGTGGCGATAATTTCTGGTTTGGTGACAAAGTCACTGTCTTTAATCCGCTATTCTTTAGTTGCATAATGTCTTTTTCCAGAATAACACTGCCATTCAAAAGTGATTTGCCTTGTTCATTTTGGATATTTACAACATCCACTCCTAATTTTCTTACTGAATTGACAACACCTGCAATAAGGTCTTGAATATTGCCATTGGAATTTATCAAAATGGTAACTGCTTTGTTCTGCATCACTCGTTCAACAATGATGTGATTGACATCTTCAGTGTCACTTGTTTGAGCCAAAGCTTTCAACATATCGATTTTCGGTCCGATGATAACAACCTTATCAATCGTATCGACTAGTCTGATGAAGTCTGGGTTGGTCACATCAAATGTTATACGGGATTCTTTGTTTATCTTTAATGCGTCAAGCGTCTTTTCATATGAACTGAAATAGATATTGTAATCTTTATATTCTTCGTTAATATAAGACATATACTCATTAATCCCTAATATTACATTTGGAAATATGATTAGAGTCGATTTGTCAGAATTTTTAGTTAATGATTTCGTGTAAGCATAATTCTTATCTATAACCCTTTTAGTGACGGTATTGACAAGCTTATCGAAATTGCTGACTTCCAATTTTTTCACGACCTTTCTTGTAAGATTTTTTTGAATGAAGGTTTTAATTCAATTTATTATTTATCTCAATGAATGAATCGGCATCTAAACTGGCTCCTCCAATAAGGAATCCAGACACGCCATCAGCCAAAGCTAATTCCAATACATTTGCTGGTTTTACGCTTCCGCCATATAAGATTGGGATTACTTTGCCTGTTTCATCTCCATATTCTTGAATAAGAAAGTTTCTAATGAACATATGAGTTTCTTCAACTTGAGCAGGTGTGGCATTAACTCCGGTCCCAATTGCCCAAATTGGCTCATATGCTATAATAACTCTTTGAAGGTCTTTCCCGCTAACAAGAGACAGCCCTTCTCTAATTTGAGAAATCAAGAAATCATGATAGTCATTATTTTGTCTTTTATTTAGATCTTCGCCGATACAGAATATTGGTTTTATATTATTTTTTATGCAAGCGGATACTTTCTCAGACAATAAAGAGTTGTCTTCATTGAAAATATTTCTTCTTTCAGAGTGGCCAACTATCGCATATCTTGCGCCGAAATCGAGAGCTTGTCGATAAGATATTTCCCCGGTGTATGCACCTTCATCTTTAGGATAGAGGTTTTGTACTCCGTATTCTATTTTTGAATATCTTAATCTTTCTTCGAATAGATAAAGGTATGAGAAAGGAGGTATTATTACTATGTGATTTTTTTCTTTGAAATCATGACTTATCACTTTGTCGAGGAAGGAAATCACTTCGTGTTTGTTTTTATACATCTTCCAATTTCCTACGACGTAAAAATCCTGTGTTTGCAGGATTCCTTCAACGAGTTCTTTTCTGATGATTTCTCTAATTTCCTTTACATCCATATCATGCACTCCTTATTTTTTGATTAATCTCTCCGAGCCTCTTGAAACGAATTTTGTTTCCAACAATACTTCTTTGATTGAGTTTTGTTTAACATTTTTTTGATCAGCGAGTTCAAATAGCATTTCCGCAGCGACCTCACCCATGATGTCCGTAGGCCTTGATACTGTTGAGATGTTCATATTCATGATGTCGAACATGGCTACATCGTCAAAGCTTACAAAAGCCATATCCTCAGGAATCTTCAGTCCTTCTTCGATCAAAGCTTTTACACAGCCTTGCGCCATCATATTGTTAGCTGCAAAAATAGCTGTCGGTCTTTTTTCCATTCGAAGGATTTTCTTGGTTAGTTTATATCCGCTTTCGAGTTTGAAATCTCCTGCGAAAACATACTCTCTATTAACTTCGATGTTGTTGCTAATAAGAGCATTCTCATATCCATAGAATCTTTCTCGACCTGGTTTAGAAGACATTGGTCCGGAAATGATTGCTATGTCTTTGTGCCCTTCATTGATTAGGGCACTTACTGCATCAAAAGCTCCTGATGTGTTGTTTACGAAGACCGAATTAAAATGGGAGAGATTTATCCCGCGGTCAAGCAATACGACCGGAACCCCCAGATCTTCAAGTTGATAAAGGTATTCAGAGTTATATTTCATCTGGTCGGTTTTAGGTGTGATAATTAATCCAATAATCTTGTTTGTCTTGAACAAATCAAGATATTTCAATTCTGTTTCCAGTTTCTCATCGGTATTGCATACTAACAAACTTGTTGAGTGTTTTTCTGCTACAGTAGAGATACCCTTGATAACTTCTCCAAAGAAAGGGTTAGAAATATCAGGGATGATGACGCCAATAATCTTGGTTTTCTGTTTGGCAATCGAATGAGAGATTATCTTATCTTTACTCGCCAACTCATCAAAAGCAGCAAACACTTTTCTTCTTGTCTCTTCTTTAACGTAACCTGTATTGTTGATAACTCTTGATACTGTGGCTATGGAAACTCCAGACTTTGCAGCTATGTCTTTATTTTTAATCATACGCATACCTCTTTCAGTATATGTAATTTTCTTTCATATTAAATTGTATTCTTTGTCCTTATTATAGCCTTTTATATATTCGTTGTCAATATCAATTTGATTTTTAATATATTTTTATGTAATTTTCTTTCACATATCAGTTTCATATACATACATGTAAAAGAAAAAAGTTTAATTCTTCTCAGAAATAAACTCCTTTTTCAAAACATATCATAAAAAACCGCTAGATGCGACTCATTCTTCGTAGATTAATATTGTATAAAGTTTGACATCGGGTGACGAGTTCACAATTTCCAAATAATATATTCCATTTCTTAACATTATTGTAGTGGTGTCATGTAAAGAATCTATTCGGTCGCCATTCTCATCAAATAGGTAGTAATTTGTACTGCGTTCTGATTGATAATCGGTTATTTTTATCCTCCAGAAACAATGAGTATCCAACTCAAAAGCAAAATACTGAGTAGACATTCCATACACAGCAACATAATTGACGTCGCCAACAGTCAGAAATTGCATATCATCCAAAAAATTGTTGCGATACTGTATCGAGTAATATTGCCAGGTGACCGAATATCTGGCATCTGTTAGAGCTGTTATTCCAAAGACAATCCTTCCGCCTTCAGCGCAAACAAGCATTATTTCATCTCCTGGATTGATAGTTTCCTCGACACCGTGACTCGAAATACCCAATTGTCCTATCGTCTGATCGGATAGAGTCAACACCAGCACTCCTGATTCAGCTTCCTCCATAACTGTGAAATATTCTTTTTCTCCTTGTGATAAGTCACCGGAAATCATCCCCGATTCAACAATATCTGGTATCTCACTCTCAATCTTGTTTATTGATAATTGTATTGTGCTTGAATTGCCTGACAAGCCAAGATAATACACTCCTGGCAAATCAATTGCGAACAAACCATTCAAATCAATTACATTCATCTGATCATCGAATAAAACAAAGAAATCAAGATTGTCTAATGCTTGTGTGAGATTTATTTCATATAATCCAAAATCAAGTTCATACTTATAGTAGGTGAGACGATCATCAACAATGGTGTGAGTGTTCGTTGTATCCGGACTGTATGTGCTGGTATCGGAGGATAAATCACTAACGAAATGATTAATGTCATGATTAAACAACAAGGCATCTACGTTTGACGTCAAACTAATGGTTTCTCGGTATTCCTGCCAGCACCGTACTGTATAGACACCGCCATTTGCCGGAAGAATACCTTCAGGAAGATATAAATCATCAGGGAAAAAATAATCATTAGGGAGAATAAAACTTTCTTCATATAAGACATCATAATACTCCAAATACAAATCTGTCTCAATTTGAAAGTCTATGCCGTCCAAATCATCAGAAAATGCACACCTCAATCTGACTAAGTCGCTATTGGCACTCATGATATAGATGTCATGAAGCCCATAATACGTTAGAAAATCGTAATCATATTTTTTCAGATCGACCAAATAAAATTCAAGCAAATAATAATTATCTTCTTTTGTATATGAAGCATATTCTGGGACAAATGACAATATCGGAATGATTTCGATAGTCATATTATCTGATTCCACGTCTTCTGCTTCTTCAAAAAAATCAGTAATATCCGATGATTCTTGGATAATCTCAAGTCCAGAAAGCCGATAGAAATACCATTCATAGTCTTTTACTATTCCCACAACTCGCAAATATTCTGTTTTATCTATGCTCATATCCAAATAATAATAGTTTTTGGTACTATCAGTCATTTCCACAGCATTAATTGCATAATCGTATTTCATTCCGTCTGAAGTGGAATAATGATAAATAATGTCGATATCACTTGTAATTTTAACGGTCTGTAGATATGCTTCCTTGAAGGCTAGAAGTTGAGCGTTATACTCGGTTTTGTAATCTGGTTCATCTACGTATACACAGGCAGTCAATAAAAAAAGAAATGGTATACATAATGAAATTAATGACAATTTTTTCATCGTTACCTCCGCAAGAAAATAATATAAACTATTTTGCACGAACTATGAATTTGAATTTTGAAGTAGAGCCACATTATTTAGCAAACAGTAGTCTTATAATCTCATTTGCTTTCACTGCCATCGTCAATATTTAAATGTCTCAAAGGGAGACTGAAAAATGTTTGTAGTAAAATGCATTTGGATTGTTTGTTTATTTTCAAATAAATAATTTTGTATATATGATTATTATAGCATAATTATATTGATTTTTGTATATGGCATATGAAAATCGGTCTTTCACAAATTACCTACTTTGATCATACAAATGATCTTCTGTTAGTTTCATCTTATTCAAAGACTATCTTTTGATTTATGGCGCTTCATAATGAATCTTTTTGCACTAAATATCGATTACTCTTCTCTACTTGTTATTAGTATCTATTTATATTTTTTGTATTGAAGATAGAATTATAATAAAAAAGAGCTCCCTTCATCAGAGTGGTATTTTTAGTATACCATATCTCCAACTTTTGGAAGCTACTTCATTGTTATATGGAGCAGGTAAAGGGAATCGAACCCTCATAGTCAGCTTGGAAGGCTGAAGTTCTACCATTGAACTATACCTGCGTTTTGACGCAAAGATATGATATCATAAAAACATATCTTCTGTCAATAAAAATATATCTAATTTTTCTCGACAATCCTGAGCTTTGCACTATGGGCTCGATTGTTTATTTCCAACTCATTTTCGTCCGCTATAATTACTTTTCTGTTGACTAAATTTATAAGCGGTTTCTCATCGACAATTAAAGGAACCCCCAAAGGAATTTCTACAGTTGAATATTTATGAAAAATTTGTTTACATATACGGTCTTCCAATGAATGGAAGGTTATTACGGCTAATCTACCTTTTGGAGCCAACATGTCAATGGCGTCTTTCAAAGCTTGTTCAAGAACATTCAATTCATCATTGACGGCGATTCTCAAAGCTTGGAAAGTCTTTTTTGCAGGATGACCTTTTTTGTTCAGTTCGTTGAAAGGCATCGATTTCTTTATAATTTCAACTAACTCAAATGTAGTGTTTATCTTTTTTTCACTTCTAGCTTTGATTATATTTCTGGCTATGCTTCTGGCATATTTTTCTTCACCATATTTAAAAAGAATATCGGACAATTCCTTTTCTGTGAATGTATTGATGACTATCTGAGCTGTAAGATCATTATCAATGTCCATTCTCATATCCAAAGGATTATCTAACTTATAGGAAAATCCTCTCTCCGGGATGTCGAACTGGAAGGATGAGACTCCAAGGTCAAACAGGATTCCGTCTACTTTGGTTACGCCGATATCTTCAAGCCGATCCTTTGCATTCAAAAAGTTATCTTTTATGATCCTAAAGTTTTTGAATTCAGATAGTTTTTCTTTGGCTTTTTTGATTGCGTATTCGTCTTGGTCGAATCCATACAAAAAACCCCTGGGAATCCTTTTTAAGATTTCAATGGCGTGCCCCGCGCCTCCCAAGGTCATATCGACGTAGACATGTCCGTCTCTTATATTCAAGTTTTCTAAAACATCATCAAGTAATACTGGTATATGTTTTGTCATGGAATCACCTAACTAATTATAACATATTTGTTTTTTGACAAAAGAAAAACGTTGAAAATTCAACGTATCTTTTTCTTTTACTCTTCTGATTTTTCTTCTAATTTTGGTTCAACTACCAGTTTTCCCTTGTAGTAACCGCATTTTTTACAGACTGTGTGACTTAAAGTCAATTCGCCGCAGTTTGGACAAACAACCATTGATGGTGCATGTAACTTGAAATGAGTTCTTCTTTTTCTTTTTTGTTCTTTACTGACTTTTCTTTTAGGTACTGCCATGTCGATTCCTCCTCTACTTTTTTATTTTTGCAAATGGGCTTTGTGAAGTTATTTCCTCTTCATCCATCGAGACAATGTCTTCCTTGTATTCTTCTTTTGCATGTCGACTGTAAACCTTCATTGGTTTTTCAATCAAAATCTCGGAGTAAATATACTGGTCGATATCAATCGTGATGCCGTCTATAATGTGCGTATCGTCATCGACGAATGACGAGGAAAAACTTATCTGTGAGACAAAATCAAGTTTAACTTCAACTTCCTTGAGAGTAAGCGCGCAAAGCATTGTCAAAGTTGTCTTGATATTAAGTTCAAAATAAAATGTTTCATTTGGTTCGTCGTATTCATAATGTCCAGAGACTTTAGTCGGGAAAATCCCCACCAAATCCTCTTGATCATCTGA
The DNA here is from genome assembly GCA_937862575.1 of uncultured Bacillota bacterium. Lineage (GTDB taxonomy): Bacteria > Bacillota_I > Bacilli_A > Izemoplasmatales > Hujiaoplasmataceae > 4572-104. The sequence continues at coordinate 35,040 of CALMFM010000019.1, read as the reverse complement.
TATAAAGCGGTTTAAGTCGAGAGTAAATTCTAGTAAGTTTTCTGATTTCGCTTTCTTAACGAGTTCATGAATTGTCCATTTCAATTTCATCACCTCATCACAGCGTATTAATTATACTTTTTTTTATTTTCAATGTCAAGAAAAATATGTCTGCCTTTTTTCCCTGTTTCCGGGAAAAACAGTCAAATTGTTTTGACATAAAAACCAAATGCGTTATAATATGTAATGGTCTAGAGAAATGAGGTATTACCATGAGTAAAATATCAGATATTAAAGAGAAAATAAAATTCATTGCTGATCCGATAACTAAGATCAGTTTTCTGGAAGGTGACTCGATAAAACATGTAGGAATTGATGATGAAAACAATACCGTTATGTTTGTAATCGAGGTCTCTGAAAAGACTCCTGATGTTATGAAAGAACTTACAAGAGAAATTGCCAAAGTGGTTAAGATAGAGATGGGATTCAGCGGGATTAAGATTGATTTCGTAGAGAAAAAATCCGATAAGAAAGGGCCTAGAACCATCCTAATAGCTTCGGGAAAAGGCGGAGTAGGAAAATCAACTGTCACTGCCAATCTGGCCTATGCATTAATGAGAATGGGTAAACGGGTTGCGATTATCGACGCAGACGTATATGGAGCAAATATGCCTAAGATTCTTGGAGCTACCGAGCACCAATTATTGGGGAATCAAGACGGTAAGATTTATCCTTTCGAAAGAGATGGTATACAGATGGTTTCGACAGAATACTTGGTCGAAAAAAATCGGGCTCTACTTTTGAGAGGCCCGATGCTTAATAAAGTTTTGAAATTGTTTTTTGAAGATACGTTATGGGTTGGCGAGATAGATTACTTCCTAGTAGATTTACCGCCAGGCACTGGTGACATCATGCTAGATATGAGAACCTTCAACAAAGACGCCAAAATGGTTTTAGTCACAACTCCGCAGGAGAATGCATCACATATCGCCATTAAGGCAGGATATGCAGCTAAAGATCTCGGTCATGATATTATTGGTGTTGTTGAAAATATGTCCTACTATGAAGTCAATGGTGATAAGCATTATATCTTCGGACAAGGCGGGGGTAAAGAAGTCGCCGATGAATTGATGGTTGAAGTATTGGCAGAGCTACCGATTGTACCAGGAAAATCAAGTATCTACAAAGAAACTGATGTGCCAGGTATGTTGTATCTAAATTTAGCCAGAAAATTAATTAAACTAGTATAAAGACTCTTCATTCGAAGAGTTTTTTTAATGCAATGTAATTTTCTTTTCTAATTGAAGTCCCTTGACGAATTCTTGATGCTTCTCACCTAATCGCTGTGCATCTTTGTATTTTTTGTTTTCTGATAATATTTCTTGAACTCTTTTTGTTACCAAATTATGAAAATAGATATTTTGATTATCTCTTAGATAAGGCAAAACGATATTGATTAGATAGTCTCTGTAATACCAGTCTTTTTCGCCTTCAGACAATTTTAACAGATTTCCATAATCGATAATCGATCTCATTGAATAATGATTGTCGTTGATTGTGTCCTTAACTGATTCATATTTGTCCAATTCGTTTTTGCTGAGATGATGTTTTGCCAAATAATAAAGACCGGACAAATAATATCTTCCATCAGGAATCAATTGTGAAAAATAGAATACAGGATTATCACTTGATAACGCCAATAAAATCAAATAGTAATTTTTTTGGGAGTCATTCAAGTATGTTAAATGTTCTTTATGAAATGATATTTCTTCTTTGCGACCTTCGTAAAGACGAAAAATGTTTGTGTAGACCATTGACTCGGTTAATCTTCGGCAATTGCTATAATTGAAGAATAGCGTTTTTGCTTTATCCAAGCCGTCTCGTGATTGATTGAACAAATGCAGTTGTCCATAGACAATAAATTCAAGATAACCATATAAACTATATAATATTTCGTCATTTCTTAATTTATCTTTTACCGATTCCAATATCATTCTTGCAGTTTGAAAATCATTTATGGCTACATTATAAAACCCACCAAAAATTAGAAAAGTCGCAAACCCATAGTCTTCTAAAGAATTTAGATATCTATACATATCATCATAAATTACTCGGGCATTGTCCAAATCCTCAGTGAGGACAAAATATCCGAGTCGAACTACATAAATTAAGATGCCAAATTCATACTGTTGTAGGTCTTGATATAACTCTTCATATGCTTCCAAATCCTTAAAATAAAAATATTCGATAGCTCTTTCCAAACTCTCTACCATTTTTTCTGGAAAACCAATCCTGTCGGTTTGGATTCCCATCTTTTCCATCAACAAAAACAAATGCTCCTTGTTTACGGCGATTTTGTTGTTTTCAATCTTGGATATGTAAGTATTAGAACATATGCCTTTTGCAAGTGCCTCTTGAGTCATGTTCAAATCCAATCTTGTTCTTCGAATCTTGTCACCGATAGTGCAATAATAGAAGTCAAAAATTTCTTCTCTTCTTCTGATTATTCTTGTTCGTAAATTAAAATCCATTTTAATCCTCCAAAAGTAAATAATGAATGTCAATGCTCCCAATAATTATATTATTGAAAAACAAAATTGTGAAGATTTATTTATTGAAACATTTTTCGTTTTTCGAAACCAAATGGCATATAAGCCCTATATTTAGATATAAAAACCAGTTCATTTCAGAACTGGTTTCTTACAATATTTTAATATTGGGCAGTTAATACAATTAGGTTTTTTTGCTTTACAGAAATATCTTCCAAAGAATATCATTTTATGATGCAGGTCAATCCAGATGTTTTCATCATAGATATTCATCAATTTTTTTTCAATATTTTCTGGAGAATCTCCTTCATCCGCGAAGCCTAATCTTATTGATACTCTAGATACATGTGTATCTACAGCAATCCTAGGGATGTGATGGAATTCTGCGAGATAAACATTCGCAGTTTTTCTTCCTACTCCTGGCAAATCTTGTAATGATTCTTGAGTATTGGGAATAATACCGTTAAATTGATTAACCACAATCTCAGACATAGATTTGATGTTCTTCGACTTGTTTCTGAATAAACCAATTCTTCTAATGTCATTCTCCAATTCATCAATAGAAACATTTGCAAAATCTTTTATAGACTTATATTTATTGAATAGCGTTTCAGTAACGGAGTTCACCGACTGATCGGTTGTTTGTGCACTCAACATTACCGCAATCAGTAGTTCATAATCCTTGCGATAATTCAATTCACATTTGGCATCCGGGTATAATTTCGTGATTTCTTCATAGATGGTTTCAGAAACTGTCATTTTTGCTCCCAAGATTCATAGAATGCCTTTAAAGCTTCGGATTTTTCCGGATTGTATTGCTTTTTAGATTTCTCAATGTTCTTTGCGCGTTTTAGAAGAACTCCGTCCACATAACTTAATGTCGATTTATTAGCCTTCACTGCGTCTAATATTGCAGTCTTAATCAATTCAAGTGGATAGTTGTCCTCATTGATCCATTTTTGAATCAGTTCAACTTCCAAAGGTTTTAATTGCTTTTGAAATTGCTTTTCAATGATATCTACTATTTCTTCTTCAAGAGTTTCGAAGACGCCGTCCGATTGTTGGATATCCTTTTTGATTGCTGATTTATAGGCATCGATAAGCTTTATAATTGTGTTATCCAAGGAGAAATCTTCGGTCTCTTTTTCATTCTCTTGCTTAACAATTCTAATAGTTAGATATTTTTTTGTGATTAGTCCGTCCAAAGTCGAGAAAATTTTATCTTCGGAAACCGTTAATTTTTTAACAAGTTTTGATGGTGAGATTACTGTTTCTCCATTTTTCCTTTGTCGTTGGAGTTCGATAAGCAGAAATGCCTCAATTTCAGTGAGACCGATTTTTTTATAGTTCTGTAGAAGAAGTTTATCGAAATCTATCAATTCTTCCTCAACCATTTTCCTGATTACCGCATAATCCATAAAAACTACCCCTTATCTTTGTTTGGCTAACTTCTCCAAAGTTGCAAAAGCAGCATTTTGTTCCGCTTCTTTTTTGGATTTTCCCGTGCCCTCTCCCATGATGATATCTTCATCCATATAGACTCTAGCTCTGAATTCCTTATCATGGGCAGGTCCTGTTTCGGAAACAATCACATACTCCAAAGTCCGTTTATCTGACTGGACCAATTCTTGTAATTTGCTCTTATAATCTTTATCTTCTGAATTTAAATTTCTCTTAATAACCGGAAAGACAATTTTATTGAGAATTTTATAGGTTTCCTTGAATCCTTTATCTATATATACCGCTCCCAAAAGCGCTTCAAAAGCGTCCGCCAGAAGTGCAGGTTTCACACGCCCACCTGACATTTCTTCACCTTTTCCTAGGAGAAGAAATTCACCAAGCCCAAAGCTTTTGGCATATTCATACAAAGACTGTTCACATACTTCCTGAGCTCTCTTTTTTGTCAGTACGCCTTCCGCTTCAGACATGTGTTCAAACAAAAAGTTAGCTACAGCAAGATCCAATACAGCGTCTCCGACAAATTCCAGTCTTTCATTGCTTTTTGTATCATTCTCATTGGCATATGATGAATGTGTCATCGCTCTTTCCAACAAAGAAAAGTCTTTAAATTGTAAGTTGAAAAAAGTTTCTAATTCTTTGATATTCTTACTCATCTTCAAATTCCTTCTGATTTGTGTCAAGGTATTGTTTAACTTTTTCAAAAACACCAGTACGACAAATGTTAGCTGCTTGTCTGATGCCGTTATAAAAACCGAATTCCTTTGAAGCTCCCTGAGCTTTTATGACAGGTTTATATAATCCATATATTACGGCTCCGCCGATTTCTTCAGCTGATATTGATTTCTTGAAATCATTGAGATTCTTCTTTGCCAACAAAGCACCTATTTTTCCAAAGAAAGTGCTGGTAAGATGTTTCTTCAATAACTTGCCCATTCCCTTGGCCGTGCCTTCGATGGTCTTCATTACGATATTCGCAGTAAATCCGTCGCTTATCAAAATATCACATGGTGGATCAAGGATTTCTTTAGGCTCGACATTTCCGTAAAATTCAAACAAATCCGTACTTGAAAATAGTGCATAAGCCTCATGATCAAGTTCTCTGCCTTTGCCTGGTTCAGTTCCAATATTGATAAGTCCTACTCTAGGATTTTCTACGTTAAGAATTTCTTCAGCGTATATTTTGGCAAAATATGCCTGTTGCAACATGAATTCGGGTTTGATGCTGATATTGGCACCGGAATCGAGTAAAATGGTTGGCTTGCCAGAAACTGAAGGAATAACCGGTGCTATGGCTGTGCGTTTGAATCCTTGCATTCTTCTGACTAGTATATGAGCTCCGGCAATCAAAGCTTGAGTAGCTCCGCTTGATACTACAGCGTCAGCTTCTTCGTTTCTCAGGCTCTGTAAAGCTCTTGCCATTGAAGATGTGTCCTTGTTTGATTTAATTGCTTGAATTGGATTCTTCTCGCCCATTGGAATGACAAAAGGTGCGTGCACTATGGAAATCCTTTCAGGATTAGTCAAAAGCGGACGAATAACCTGTTCGTCACCATATAGGATTATTTCAATATCCGGGATATTCCGGATTGCCATCATAGCGCCGGCTATTTGTTCCTTTGGAGCGAAATCTCCGCCCATGGCGTCTACTGCGATTCTAAACATAGTATTTTCACCTCTACATTAAATTAGTATATCATAACTCAGTCCAAATTATAAGAATCAATTGATTTTATAGCCTTGTTTGTCAAAGCCTTTGATAAGGTGTCGTTAGCTTTTATTATTTCAGTTGCGTCTTCCAATGCTTCTTGCAGTATTTCTTGATCGTTGATAAGATTTGCCATTCGGAAATTAGGGATTCCTGATTGGACGTTTCCAAACACTTCTCCCGGTCCTCTGATAGAGAGATCATATTCACTGATTAGAAAGCCATCATTGGTTTTAACTAAGATATCTAGCCGCTCTTTAGCGTCAAGAATATCATCCACAATCAAATAACAATAGCTTTGATGTTCATCTCGACCAATCCGTCCTCGAAGTTGGTGAAGTTGGGCCAAGCCAAATGCATTAGCGTTCATAATTACCATTACAGTGGCGTTTTTTACGTCTACTCCAACTTCTACAACAGTAGTGGATATTAAAATCTGTGTCAATCCTGAATAGAATCTATCAAGAATTAGATTCTTTTCGTCATCTGCGAGTTTTCCATGCAGTACGTCTATGACATATTTATCTTTTAATTTGTTTCTTAGGATTCTTTCAGTTTCCTCAACAGATATCTTCTGCGATGTATCTGACTCGCTTATCATTGGGCATATGAAATATGCCTGATGACCATTATCTATTTCTAAAGTTACTTTTTTTAACAGACTATCGAGATTCTCAAATTCTACAATCTCAGTTATGATGTCTTTGCGTCCTGATGGCTTCTCTCGAATAAAGGATATGTCGATGTCTTTATAAATTGATATCGCCAAAGTTCTCGGAATTGGCGTGGCACTCATTAAGAGAATATCTGGAGTCACTCCTTTTTTTCGAAGCTCTTTTCTTTGATTGACGCCAAATCGATGTTGTTCGTCAATCAACAAGAATCCTAAATTATGAAAATCTACACTGCTTTGAATCAAACTATGAGTTCCAATTATGATATCCGCCTTGTTATGACTTATCTGATATCTGACTGTTTCTTGATCGGCATTGCTCATTTCCGATACCAATAATACTGTCTTGACACCATAACCATCCAGATATTTTTTAAAGGTATCGAAGTGTTGTTTGGCAAGGACTAATGTCGGAGCCATAATCGCGACTTGAGCTCCTGATGTAACAACTGCCAAACTGGCAATGACACTGACTATTGTTTTTCCTGAACCGACATCCCCTTGTAAAAGACGATTCATCTGCCGGTCCTTTTTTAAATCTTTGAATATTTCGTTTGTAGCCTGTTTTTGGTCGTCTGTCAACTCAAAAGGTAATTTGGAGATGAAATCCCTTACTAAATTTATATCATATCTTCGGGAAACAGAAACGATGTTGCTGTTCAATCTTTTCAGAGATTCAATTCGCAATGCAAAATCAAGTAATTCCTCATAGACAATTCTTCTTCTTACTTCAAATATGTCTGATTCTAATTTCGGTTCATGTATCTTTACAATTAGGTCATTGATGTTAGGTATATGCCTTTTATTAAGGTACTTCTCAGGCAGTGGTTCATGGAGTTCCCTCTTAGTTGAAAGAACTTCGTGAATCGCTTTTCTGATTGTTGCATCGTTGATATCTTTAATCCCGTATTCTGGAACAATTCCCGGGTGGAAATTCTTCCTAAGAACAATGTTGCTGGCAGTGAAGTTTGACAGATTATTAACAAAACGGCCGGTAATTACGATTTCTGTATCAGGTTCAAGTGCTTGTGCCAAAAACCGTCGATTGAATATATGAACTTGAAAGTACAAATGATTTATCTCTACTTCCATAGACATTTTGTCCAAATTCTTCCTGATGAAAAAGACTTTTGGCTTTTTTGTAACAATTACCGGCAAACTCAATTCCTTGTCTAGACAAATCGATTCAAAAGCATCTAAATCATAGGTTTCATAGCGTTCAGGAAAACAGAACAACAAATCGTTTGTTGTCCGGATTCCGATATCATTAAGTTTTTTTTCGGTCTTAGGACCGATACCTTTGATATTTTTAAGCTCGCTCATAATTACTCCATACTGGTAATATTATATAAAAAAAAGAGGTATCTAACAATACCTCTAAAGATTTCTATTCAACTGTTATAATGTATGAGTAGATGTCTTGCCCACCGGAAATTATTTCAACTTCGACAGAGAAGTTGTCGTCTAAGTATGTTTCCAATTCTGACACTTCATTCTCGTCAACATCAACACCATACATAATAGTCACTATTTCTGTGCGCTTGTCAATCATTTCACGAAGGATATGTTCGCATGTTTGCAATCTGGTTTCGTTACTAGTTACAATCTTGCCATCGAATATTCCCATGAAATGGTCTTTTTTGATTTCCACGCCATTATAGACACTGTCTCTGATTGCATAAGTCACTTCACCTGTCTTGACATTTTGGATATAATTGTTCATCTCTTCAAGATTTTCATCGATATCCATTGTTGCATCAAACATCGTGAGTCCGGCATAGCCTTGAGAAATCGTTTTTGCTTTCAATACTCTGACATCGACGCCTTCAATCATTTTAGCAGCTGTTTCAGCGGATAAAAGAACATTCTTGTTGTTAGGAATAATGATGATGTGATCAGCGTTAATTTGCTCAACTGCCTTAACGAATTCTTCTACAGACGGATTCATGGTTTGACCGCCTTCGATAATGTAATCGCAACCCATTTCGATGAATGTCTCTTTTAGTCCTGTCCCGTTGACGACGGCAACGATAGCGTACTTCTTCTTCATTGTTGGAGCTACACTATGGCTGTGGTCATGTCCGCAGTCGCACTCGTCTTGATGCTCGATTTCCTGATGAATTAACACTTCAGTGTGTTGTAGATTCATATTCTCTATCTTGATGTTGATAAAGAATCCGTAATGTTGTGCAAGATTCAATGCATCGCCAGGAGTCAATGTATGAATATGGACTTTGAGGATGTTTTCATCCTGTACAACTACCAAAGAATCTCCCAGAGGATGGATCATCTCTGTGAATTGTTTTTGGTTGAATTCGTTCATCTTCTCGATTTGCATGATGAATTCAGTACAGTAACCAAAGTTTTCACCTTCAGCATTTTGAATATTGGTCAGATTGACTTTGTAGTCTCCTGATTCTTGTTTTGATTGATATGTTTTGCCATTCAAGGCGTCGTTCATACCTTTTACAACTTCGATAAAGCCTGCGGCTCCTGAATCGATTACTCCGACTTCTTTTAGAATCGGTAGCAAGTCCGGTGTTCTTTCCAAAGATGCATCCAATTCCACGATGTACTCTTCGAATAATTGCTCGAAGTCTGTTACAGAATGAGCAATGGAAACCGCTTTATCAGCTGCTTCTCTTGATACTGTCAACATGGTTCCCTCTACAGGGTTGATAACAGCGGCGTATGCCTGTTCAACACCCATTCTAAGTGCATCGGCAAATACAACAGGATCGGCAATTTCATAATCTTTTAAGCCTTTAGCCACACCACTGAAAAGTTGAGATAGGATTACTCCGGAGTTGCCTCGTGCACCCATCAACATTCCTCTTGCCAAAGTTTTACATACGCTACCAATGGATGGCTCATCTAGGCTTTCGATGGCCTTGGCTCCGGCTGACATAGTAGCCGACATATTCGATCCGGTATCACCATCTGGAACAGGGAATACATTGAGATCGTTGATGTAATTCATGTTGTTTCTAAGCCTGATACTGCCATTTAATACTAATTTCTTAAACTGGTTTCCATCAATTTGATGTGTTGCCATAATTTAAATCTCCTTGAGTTTTTTGAATTTATTTGTACATTTTCAGGTATTTTCATCATAAAAAAAAGCAATAGCATTATAACATATCGGATACAAAATTGCAATAACTTTGATTTTCAAAGTAATATCAATAAATAATTGTTTTTTTATCCTTGCTTTTTTTCAAATATATGATAAAATATTGTATGCTGAAATCTTAACAGAAACGGAGTGATATCATGCCAAGAGAATGCAGTGTGACCGGTAAGAAGTTCATGTCTGGCAATCAACGTTCCCATTCTATGCACGCCACAAGAAAATTGTGGAAGGCTAATTTACAGAAGGTTAGAGTTGTTGATGAGGATGGACAAGTTAAAAAAGTTTACGTTTCTGCTAGAGCTTTAAGAAGCGGAAAAGTCAACAGAGCTTAATTTTTACCAAAAGAAAGAAAAGCAGAGTAATCTCTGCTTTTTCTTTTATTTTAATTCGATTGTGATTGAAGAAATCGTGTTTTCATACTGGAAAGTAGTTTCATCAAAATCGTAATAATGGATTGTAATCATGTCTCCGGCTTCATAATGAGTATATAAGTATTCAAGGAAACTCTCCTTGTCATGAATGTTATAAGTGTCAATCGCAACAATTATGTCTCCGACACCAAGTATACCTGCCAAAGTCTGGTCACTGATTATCTTGTTTATCAACAAGCCATCATATACTCCCGTAGGCAAGTCCAAGACTAGTTCAGTATATATCTGACCGCCGACAGTAAGTGAAGGCAATTCAACTGTTGTTCCATCAATCTTATCGGCTATGATGTAATAATTAGCACCTATTCTAGGCATTATTGTATTAACAGGCATATTGTCGGCTTCGATTCTTGAAATTACTCTTTGAATGAAATCAAGATTGATGGCGAATCCCATTCCTTCGATTTCAATATCAGCTAATTTGGAAACATTTATTCCAACTACTTTTCCGTAGATGTTATATATTGGTCCGCCACTGTTACCACCGTTAATAGCTGCATCATGCTGGATGTAGTCAACATAGCGATCGATATCAACTTTTCTATCAATTCCGGAAATAATCCCCATGGTAATTGAATTATAGAAGTTATATCCGATTGGATTACCGACAGCGAAAACAAAATCACTTGCTTCAACATTCGCTTCATCTTCAAACTCTGAAACGATAATATCGTCTAGCCCTACACCACTAAAAGTAAGAACTGCCAAATCGACTTCTGTGTCATAACCGAGTATGTCAAGTTCGACACTTGTTCCATCTGCAAATACCAAATCTAAACTTATCTCATTCTTATCGATAGCGGAACTCGATTGATATTCAACATAATTTCTTATTACATGATAATTCGTAATCAAATAGTACACATCAGCTAATTCATCATATCTGTATACAACACCCGAACCTATGGCGGTTCCATCAGATGGTGTATATGCGGAGACTCCAAAAACACTTCTTTCGGCAATGTATACAACAGAATGGATTTGGTCTTCAAAGTCCGCAATATATAATTTCAATTGTTCGGATGTCAGTAAATCCGCTAAATTCTCTTCAACTTGACTGTATATCTGTTCGTAGAATTCCTCATTGATATCATCCATGATTTCCGAGTAAATCTCTTGATATATTTGATCATATACGTCTTCATAAACTTGGCTAATCAATTCTTGATAATCCGAATAATAGTAATATCCGCCTTCATCAAAGATATTAGTGTCAGCCAAGGTTGTAGTAGTTGTAACGCCAATTACTTTATTTGCCGAGAACGCGATTATCGTCAAAATTAATATCGAAATAAATATCATAGTTTTTTTCATATATTAATCCACCCTCGCCTTCAAGGTAATATCTTCAATAGTCATATACCCGCCGTTGCGATAAATAACGATTGAGATTACGTCACCGACGATGTATTTAGAGAATTCATAGGCAAAATCTTCTGCCGTTGTTATCTCAATGTCAGCTATTTGAACGATAATGTCTCCTGCTTGAACATAACCATACAGACTTCCGCCGGAATAAACCTGAATGATATAAAAACCATTTGTAATTCCTTCTGGAAGAGTAATTCCATTGGTAGTGAAATATGCTTCTGAACCCCAAATATCGATGAAATTAATTCCCATGTAAGGTTTTTGAAGTGAATATCCATATTCTTCGATATCATCGCAAATCGCAGATACAAGATTGCTTGGTATGGCAAATCCCATTCCTTCGATCTCGGTCGAGGTCAGTTTGATGACGTTGATGCCAATGACATCTCCATCCATATTGAATAGAGCCCCGCCGCTGTTTCCGGCATTGATGGCCGCGTCATGTTGGATATAATTGACGAACATATCGTTTATTCCGTCGTTGTCGACGTCAAAGTATCGATCTAGACCGGATACAATACCCATAGTGACTGAGCCATAGAAGTCATATCCACTAGGGTTCCCGACTGCCAAAACAACATCACCTTTTTGAACCATTGAAGAATCTCCGAAATCAGCTGTTGCAAACTCCTCATCCGAGATAAAGTACAGTACAGCCAAATCGACTAAAGTATCAACACCCCGTAATACTGCACCAATCGTCGTGCTGTCTTCGAAGCGAATTTCATATGTAACTCCTTCTTCGACAACATGATTGTTAGTTACTACATAATAGGTATCGCCGACTTGTTTATAAATTACGCCAGAACCAATCGCTTGCTGGACTCCGTAACTATTATATACGGTAACGCCAACAACGGCGCTGGATTTAGTTGATTCAACGTTTTTAATCATATCGATGATTGAACTAGGAGTCAACTCAATCTCCCCACTATCGACTTTTAAAAGCAATTCTGCAACGATATCGGCATACATCTCGTCAAATCTTTCTTCAGAGATATTTTCCAAAATATCGGCTTTGACGTCTTCATAGATTTGTGCTCTGATCATCTCATAAATGTCAGAAATCACCAAATCCTTGTCGATGGTGTTGCTTGTCGTAGTAGTTGTACTCCTACTGGTATAGAACGTGATTTCATCATTTGGAACAGTGTCAAAAATGCCAGTGCAACCGGCAAGAAGTCCTGTCAAAATCAGAAGAGTCATAAATATGTATAGTTTTTTCACCATATCACCTCTCTTGGTTATTATATCATGAAACGTCTTCAATTTTCATGAAATAATTGTGTGCTCAGTCATCGGTGGAGATGACTAGTATTTTTCCTTTTGTAAACTCTAGTTCACCACTCTCGCCTTCATTGGAAACGCAAAGAGAGTCATTGGTGCTGAGATAGTAATTATTTAAAGAGAACTTAAATCCAGTGATTGAAAGATTATAACAATCTTCAATCGCAAAAAATGATATATATTTCTTATAGTTGTTTATTTTATGTTTCCCTTTTCCCAACATGTAAATATGATGTTTATCATCACGCATAGAAAAATCATATTTTTTTATCAGGTTAACATTAGCCAGAAAATGATCAACTCTACCACTGATGCCGCCGTATATTTCAATTGAATTATAATCCATATTGTTATAGATATAATCCAAAGCATAGGCTAGGTCGGTCATTGTTTTGTTTCTATCCAATTTAATGATTTGATTACACTTTGGCTTTATCTCTTCAAAAATCTTCTTATCGATTGAGTCAAAGTCGCCAACTGCTAAATCTACAGGTTTTTTAAGTGTTGCTAGATATTCAAGCCCTGAGTCAACGCCGATAAGAAATTCATCCGACTCCTCGAAGTACAGATGGCGGAAGTCGTAGTCTTTCGGTCCAACGAATATTTTTACTTTATCATACATTTTCCAACTCCGATATCAATTCTTCACGGTTGTCCTTATTGAAGATGAAAGATCCTACCACAATCACGTCGCACCCGACGTTTTTCACTGATTCCGCAGTAAGAAAATTAATACCACCATCTACCTCTATCAGATAACCATAATTATTTTCTATTCTCTTTTGATTAAGATATTTTATCTTATCCAACGAGTTTGTCAAGAATTTTTGTCCGCCCTTACCAGGTTCAACACTCATGATGAGAACCAAATCAACTAATGACAAATATGGTTCAAGTGTCAATATGTTTGTATTTGGTTTGATGGAAATGCCGGCTTTTACTTTTTTTCTTTGAATGCTCTTGATAAGTGATAACGGATCCGTTGTAGCTTCCAAGTGGAAGGTTATTAGATTCGCTCCGGCTTCGATGTATTTCACGTAGTGATTCTCTGGTTCGGCAATCATAAGATGGCAATCAAAGAATTGATTTGAGTAACGTTTAATGTCCTTTAACATCGTGTGATTATAAGTGTAATTAGGCACGAACTTACCGTCCATAACGTCAAAATGAATCCATTTCGCATTGGAAATGGATTGTATTTCTGACTCCAGTCTAGTAAAATCGCAACTTAAAAACGATGGCGAACATATCATGTTATTCTCTCCTATATTTAGGCTTAATAGCTTCAATTTCTTTAAAAATATCTAGGTAATTTTCGTATCTGATTTTTGGTATTTCTCCTATGCCGACTTGTCTTTTAACCTCGCATCCAGGTTCATGAGTATGTGTACATTCATAGAACTTGCATTCAGTGCTTTTTTCAAAAAAATCCGGATAATAAAATCTTAGATCACCAGCTTTGAAATCGAGAAATTCAAGTTTTGAGAAACCAGGAGTATCTGCAATATACCCATGGCCGAACTCGAATATCTCCACATGTCTTGTGGTATGTTTGCCACGACCAAGTGCCATGGATATTTCATCTGTTTCCAAATCAAGTTCTGGATTAATTGCGTTAAGTAAAGATGATTTCCCAGCTCCTGTTTGTCCAGCCAGCACATTGACTTTGTCAGTAGTCGACTCTAGTATTTCATCAAGTCCTTCTCCGGTTTTTGAACTGTAATATATTACTCTAAAATACTTTGCATAATAGGAAAGTTGGCTCTTTAGTTCAATTAACTCTTTCTCGGTCATGAGGTCAATCTTGGATACTATTATGACAGGAGTGATGCTGAAAGCTTCGACCATTGCCAAAAACTTATCCAATAATAAGAAACTGAAATTTGGATGCTTGGCAGAAGTAATTATCAAAACCTGATCGACATTGGCTATCATCGGCCGATATAATTCGTTTAGACGTTCGTGGACGTTTGTAATGTTATCATTGTCAAAATCTACTATATCGCCTACTTTAGGCGAAATGTTTCTATGCCTAAAAACCCCCAAAGGTTTTAGAGCGTATTTTTTTTTAGTTTCATCCTGAACTGTATAAATACCACCGACAAGTTTTATGATTCTACCTATTTTCAATAAATGCCTCCGCTTGAGTATGTATATATATTATACCAAAAAAAGCAAAAAAAGAAGGCTTTCGCCTTCAAAAAATATTAAATTGACTCGATCATTCTTTTGAAATGTTGTTGAGGATGACTACAGACTGGGCATAACTTTGGAGCGTTCTTGCCTACATGGATATGTCCGCATACACCACAAATCCAAATTTGCTCATCATTATCCGATGTAAATACCAAATCGCCTTCCAGTCTTGCCAGCAATTTCAAGTATCTTTCTTCGTGTCTTTTCTCAATAGCCGCAACTTTTTCAAACAAGAATGCTATTTTCGTGAAGCCTTCTTCTTTGGCTGTTTCAGCGAATCCTTTGTACATTTCAGTCCACTCGTAATGTTCTCCAGCGGCTCCGTCTTTCAAATTGACATCTGTCGTAGGGATACCTCCGTCATGAAGTAGTTTGAACCAGATTTCCGCATGTTCTTTCTCGTTTCCGGCTGTTTCCAGGAAGAAATCGGATATTTCCAGATATCCTTCTTTTTTAGCAGCTGAAGCATAGAAAGTGTATTTGTTCCTTGCTTGTGATTCTCCTGCAAAAGCAGTCCATAGATTTTGTTCTGTCTTGCTTCCTTTCAGTTCCATAAATATCCTCCTATATTTTTATTAATCACCAAATGTGATTCCAATATCTCTAGCTGAACAAACCAAATCCCCGTGAGGATTAACAATTCTAGCGCCGCCGGTGCTGGTTTGTCCTGTATTTCCTGAACCTACAACCTCTTCGATTCTTACAGAATCCATCCGATCATTCTTGATGATGACCATTCTTCCGAATTCGTTGTTAGCAATCATATCGACTGCATATGAGCCGTATTTTGTTCCAAGAACGCGGTCGAATGTGTTTGTAACTCCACCTCTTTGAATGTATCCTAAAGTAGTGAGTCTAATATCTTGCCCAGTGACTGGTTTAACTATCTTTTCAAGTTGTTTTGCAAGCAAATCGCCTACACCACCGAGTCTGATTGAATCCGGACTATCTTTATCGATAGCTTTGATTGTAACGTCACCATCGACAGGTTTAGCGCCTTCGGATATACAGATTATTGTAAATTTGGAACCTCTGTTATATCTGTCAAAGACCGTTTGTGCAACTTTGTTTATGTCATAAGGAATTTCTGGTATCAAAATGACGTCAGCTGATCCGGCGACCCCGCCTTCAAGAGCCAGCCAACCGGCATTTCTACCCATAACTTCCAAAATCATTACTCTATCATGTGAATAAGCTGTTGTATGCAATGCATCAAGACTTTGCATAATGTGGTCAAGTGCAGTTCTATATCCGAATGTGATTTCTGTAGCCGGCACATCATTGTCGATTGTTTTAGGAATCCCAACAACATTTATGCCTTTTCTGGCGAAGTCGCGTGCAGAAGTCAAAGTGCCGTCTCCGCCGATGATTACCAATGCGTCGATGTTGTGTCTTTTTAGATTTGCGATAGCGATATCGGAAACGTCTTTATAGACCTCTTTACCGTTTTCGTCTGTCACTTTATATTTGAATAGATTGTCCTTGTTGGACATCTTCAAGATTGTTCCGCCTTGATGGAAGATTCCTGAAATTGTTTGAAGGTCCAATTTCATATATTCATCCATGTATAAACCATGGTATCCGCCTTTGAATCCTATTACTTCCCACTTATGCTTGAGAATGGCTGATTTTACAATCGCTCTAATAACCGCATTTAGACCGGAACAGTCTCCGCCTCCAGTAAGCAAAGCGATTCTTTTTATTTCTTGTCTCATAATATCACCTTATTTTCTTTCAAAATTATCACACATATTTTACCATTACAGCGGGTAAAAATCAAACTACTTTTCCTTTTAGATACCGTTTTCTTTTTTATAACGCAACTGTCCGCAAGCGGCATCGATATCCGAACCTTGTTCTCTCCTCAAAGTAGCGTTAATTCCTCTTTTAATCAGTTGTGCATAAAAATCAGATGCTTTTTGAGAATCGGTTTTCTTGAATCTGAACTCGTTCACCGGATTGTAAGGTATCAAATTTACATAAGCGTTAATCCCACGAATCAGGTCGCTTAACTCATTTGCATGTTGGATACTGTCGTTAACTCCGTGTAACAATATATACTCAAAAGTAACTCTTCTTCCTGATATTTTGAAGTATTCTTTGCACGCATCTATTATTTCAGATAAAGGAAAAGCTCTGTTGATAGGCATTAATCGATTGCGTAATTCATCATTGGCGGCGTGCAACGATATCGCCAAATTTGTTTTTATAGGTTCATTGGCATATTCAAGTATCTTTGGGACAATGCCGCAAGTTGATACTGTTATATGCCTTGAACCTATTTGGAGACCATTTTTGTAGTTTATGACTTTAATGAAATCAATGACATTATCATAATTATCAAACGGTTCACCAGTTCCCATTACAACAACATGGGTAATTTTGATTTTGAGATGATTCTCGACGGAAGTCACTTGACGAACAAGTTCATGAATCTTTAAATCTCTAGCCTTTTTGATAAGTCCAGATGCACAAAATGCACATCCCATGTTACAGCCTACTTGAGATGTAACACAAATGCTTTTACCGTAATCATGGGTCATCAATACCGATTCGATAAGACTACCGTCGCCTAACTTAAATAAGAACTTCACTGTTCCATCGGATGACTCTTGCACGGTATGCACTTCCAAATCCTCAAGTAGAAAGTTTTCTTTCAAAAATTCTTTTAATGGTTTGGAAATATTTGTCATCATTTCAAAATTTATTATCTTTTTTTCGTAGACCCATTTATAGATTTGATCAGCGTTAAAAGACTTGAATCCGTTTTGGGTCAAGTATTCTTGCAAACGCTCTATTGTAAAATCATAAAAATTTAACATCTAAGCCTTCCTTTTCCTATTTATGCGCAATACCCCAAGCACAAAGAATATCACTGCGGTTCCCAACATATAAAGTATGTGCATTGGTATTGTCAAAGTTGTTTCTCCTATTTTTAGGTTTATTCCAGTGAATAAAATGAATTGTTCAGGCATATATGAAAGGTCTACAGCTTCACTCATCATAACTTGTCTCAATATTACTGCCGAATGTGAAAACGGGAAGAATTTTATTACGGACTGTAAGCCTTCAGGAAGGTTTCCGATTGGAATGTAAACTCCCATCAGAAATCCAATGATTGATCCAAACACTGTACTCACTGCACCAAAGGCATTATTGCTCTTGATGAAAGTGATAATTAGGAATATAACCGATGAACTCATCATCACCGACACCATAACGACTCCCAAAGTCTTAATAAGACCCAAAACGCTCATTAATTCTCCGCCGGAAATGACTATATAGATTTCGCCAAAAATAAGTGACACAATACTCATAATAACCCCAACTATGAAGGAGCTGGCAATATAAGCCATTACTATAGTCGATCTTTTGATTGGCGATACGCGGAAATCATTGATGACTTTACTTGTATTATCAGATACTATAGTACCATATGAACCCAAGGTAGTTGTGATTGTGGCTACGGATATAACTCCTGCCATAATCCAACTATCCATCATAAACCTTACATTTATACCCGGTACTTCGCTGAACTCTGCCGTTGCATACCCAACCATCATATCACCCAGGAAAGTCAGGTAAAGAAGAATAATGATAAATACGCCAAGCATTGAGAAAAAGACTGTAGCTTTATCTCGGAAATACAAACGGAGGTTTCTTTTAATTAAATTAATTATCATCCTCTGATCTCCTTTCCAGTTACTTCGATGAATGCATCATCCAAAGTGCCATTGAAGACTTGGAAAGATTCGATGTCTGGTTCAATTTCCTTAAGTATTTTGATACTGTCTGTTGTCTTCTCAAGTTTTATGATGTGGAGATCATTCTTTTTTGTGAAATCTATTTTGTTTTCTTTTAAATATTTTTCAATGTTTTTATCGTTAATGGCCTTGATGCGCAAAGAATCCTTGGAAAATGTGTCTTTAAGATATGTTGGTGTCCCTTTGGCTGCTATTATACCTTCATCGATAATAACTACATAATCGGCTTCATCTGCTTCTTCCATGTAATGAGTGGTCAAGAAAACGGTCATATTTTCATTTTCCTGTAGTTTCTTGATGGTCTCCCACACATTTCTTCTTGTTTGCGGATCCAAACCAGTTGTAGGTTCGTCTAAGAATAAAATTTTAGGTCTATGAATCAACGCTCTTGCGATATCAGTTCTGCGTTTTTGACCGCCAGACAAAGTGCCATATCTTCTATTTGCTAAATCAGTTATTCCAGTCACTTCCAAAGCAAAATCTATGCGTTCGTTCAATTCTGATTTTGATAATCCATAAAAACTTCCTCTGGTTTCGATATTTTCTCTTACGGTCATCAAAAGGTCCAGTACCCCGTCTTGGAATACAATACCGATTGATTTTCTAATCAAATCATCAGTTTCTCCCAACACGTTCCCATTTACGACTACAGATCCCGAATCGTTGGTAAGGAGGGTTGATAGTATGTTGATTGTGGTACTCTTACCAGCTCCGTTTGGTCCCAAAAAAGCGAACAAGCTTCCTTCTTCCACATAGAAACTGATTCCTTTGACCGCTTCGACTGAGCCGTAGCTTTTGAAAAGATCTTTTACTTCAATAATGTTCTTCATAAGTCCTCCCCCATTTAATACGATTATATCATATTTCCATGATAAATACATTAAAAACAAAAAGGCCAAATTAATGGCCTTTTCTTATCTCAATTTTGCATTGATTGTATTTTCTAGTTGCTTGATTATTCTTTCAACAACCGTATCAACTTCCTTGGTTTCCAATGTTTTTTCAACATTCTGCAAAGTAAGAGACAAAGCTATAGATTTCTTATCCGAAGCAATTCCTTGTCCTGAGTAGATATCAAATATTTCCACATTTTTAAGTGTTTTCTTTCCAGCCAACTTGACTTCATCAATAATCTTTTCAGCAGTTAAGTCTTTATCAACAATAATGGCCAAATCCCTGGACACACTTGGAAATTTAGGTATTTCCACCATTACTAAATCATCATTATAAGCGGATGATAATATTTCGAAATTGAATTCAAAGATGAATGTCTTATCCAAGTTCATATCCATCTCTTTTTGTGGATGCAACTTACCCAGATAACCAAGATATTCTTCCCCGATGAATACGTCGGCAACCATACCTGGATGCATCATAGACAGTGGCTTTTCAGCTTTGACAATTCGATAATTCTCGATATGCAATCTCAGAAGCATTCCCTCGATAATTCCTTTCAGCAAATAGAAATCCGCGATTTCTTTCTTGCCTTGCCACAGATTTGATTGATATACTCCGGTTATGAGACCACTTAAGTATTCAACTTCTTTTTCCTCGCGATAGGATCTACCAATTTCAAATAAGAACACATCCGATATTTTTCTTGACTTATTGTATTGCAAGATGTCAAGTAAACTTGGAATCAAAGAATGTCTAAGAATGGATTTTTCTTTGTTCAAAGGATTCATGATTTCGACAATAGATAATTTTTCTTGGTCGAATTCTATTGCTTGAGTTTCGTTTACGAGACTATATGAAATAGTTTCATTGAATCCATTATTTACAAAGTAGTTCCTTACAGTTCTTCTCAGTTGTTGAGTCTTGGTTAGATAGCCAAATGTCGGTGTTGCCGGTATTGTCAAAGGTATCTTGTCATATCCACTGATTCTTACTATTTCTTCAATAATATCCTGGTAACCAAACATGTTTTGTCTACGAGTAGGGACATCAATTCTAAAGACATCGCTTCCCGATACATGGTTATCGAAATTTAGTCTCTTTAAAATGGACTTCACTTCGCCAACCGTAAATTCACGTCCGGTAACCTGATTCAATCTCTCTAAACTCAAAACCACTGCTGATGGTTCTTTTTGAGTCGTGTCGAAGAAACTGTATTCTCCTACAACTTCACCACCAGCCAGTTTAATGAATAACTCTGAAGCGAAATCCATGGCTTTTTTGATTTTACCAGGGTCGATACCTTTTTCAAATCTCGATGAAGATTCGCTCTTCAAGTCAAGGCGCTTTGATGTTTTACGAACGCATAGCGGATCAAAGAAAGCCGATTCCAACAATATTTTGGTTGTTCCTTCTCCGACTTCAGTCTCCTTGCCACCCATTACTCCAGCTAAGGCAATTGGATATTTTCCGTCTGTTATCACAATGTCGGACGCAAGCAATTTTCTTGTTTGTCCATCCAAAGTAATCAATGTTTCATCTTCTTTAGCGTGTCTCACAAGGATTCTGTCAGTCCTAATTTTGTCATAATCAAAAGCGTGCAAAGGCTGTCCATATTGCAACATGACATAATTGGTTATATCCACAACATTACTAATCGGTCTTATTCCCGCAGCTATCAGTCTGGATTTCAGCCAATACGGGCTTTGTCCTAATTTAACATTGTCGATGACTTGTCCATAATAAGCAAGGCAGTCTTTAGTGTCGGTAAATACTTTTATAGTATTTTCTTCACGTCTTGTCTCATATTGATGTTGAACAGGTTTATATTCCTTATCCAGCATGCAAGCAACGTCATAGGCGACGCCTTCCATGGAAAGTAAATCAGAACGATTGGCAGTCAAATCAAGATCCAGTACGTAATCATCCAGATGTAGATATTTAAGCGGGTCTTGGCCGGTTTCGGCATCGTCACCCAAGACATAGATTCCCGTTTCTTCAGAATCGAATTCTTTGATTCCAAGTTCTTCCAAGGAACAGATCATCCCATTCGATTCAATACCTCTGATTTTTGATTTTTTGATTTTGAAATCTCCAGGCAAACAAGCTCCAACTTTCGATACGATTACCTTCTGTCCTTCAGCGATATTTGGTGCTCCACAGATTATCTGTAAGACCTCGTCACCAACATCGACAGTTGTTACACTAAGTTTATCCGCTTCCGGATGTTTGTCGCAAGTTTTGACGTGACCGATAACGAGATTGTCGATATCAATCAATTTATATAAAGATTCTACTTCTTGGCTCATTAAATTGAATTTGGTTTCCAGTAGCTTATAATCGTCACCAATATCAACCATTTCCTTTAGCCAATTCATTGATACTTTCATTATTATTTCCCCCTGAACTGTTTATTAAAACGAAGATCGTTTGTATAGAACGCCCTGATATCGTCAATACCATATTTCAAGATAGCAATTCTCTCCACTCCCATTCCTAAGGCGAACCCTTGGAATTTCTCCGGATCATATCCGGCGGCGCTCAAAACGTTATTGTTGACCATTCCGGCTCCCAATATTTCAATCCAACCGGTGTTACCGCACATGCTGCAGCCGGCGCCGCCGCATTTATAACAAGATACGTCAACCTCAACACTTGGTTCGGTAAAAGGGAAGAATGAAGGTCTTAATCT
Source organism: uncultured Bacillota bacterium (assembly GCA_937862575.1). Taxonomy (GTDB): domain Bacteria; phylum Bacillota_I; class Bacilli_A; order Izemoplasmatales; family Hujiaoplasmataceae; genus 4572-104. Next base: position 12,905 of record CALMFM010000019.1, on the reverse strand, counting down.
GATTTCTCGTTCGTCTCCAAATAATTTTTTAGCTATGAATAGCAAAGTGCCTTTCAAATCAGCTAGGCTTGCTTTACCATCAACAACCAAGGCTTCTATCTGAGTGAATTGATGCGAATGAGTCTGATCGTCGTCATCTTTTCGATATACTTTGCCAGGACAGATTATCTTCAAAGGCTCTTGATTGGTGTTTTCCAATAAACTTCTGACTTGAACAGGTGAAGTATGAGTCCTCAACAATCTCTCTTCAGAGATATATAAAGAATCCTGCATATCCCTGGCAGGATGATCTTTTGGTAAATTCAACATCTCAAAGTTGTACAGGTCTGATTCTACTTCCGGACCCTCCTTGACAGTGTATCCCAATCCTAAAAAGATATCTTCGACTTCTTCAATAACTTGAGAAATTAGATGTTTAGAACCTTGATTCATCTTCCTTCCCGGAAGGGTGACATCAATTGATTCATCTTTTAGTTTGTTCGCGACCAATTGTTTCTCCAAAGCCGTCTTTTTCTCTTCCAAGAAATCTGATATTCTGTTTTTTGCCTCATTAATCATCTGACCAAATCGAGGTTTTTCCTCTTTAGGAACTTCTTTCAATTCCTGCATCAAATCATTGAATACACTCTTTTTTCCTAGATATTCCGCTTTGAGTAAATTGAGATCATTTAGATTGGAGATTCCATCCAATCTTGATAACATATCCTCGATTAGTTTATTAAGTTTCTTTTCCATGTAGACCTCCTATTAAAGAAAAAATCGTCCTCGTTAAAGGACGATTTGAATAAACCGTGGTACCACCTTAGTTCCGGCATCACCGGCACTTGGAGCCCATAACGCAGGCTGGCGGAGATTATTAATCTCACTCAGAAGGTGAATTCATCAGCAGTCATCCGGAACACTCGCACCAAATTGAATTCCTCTCTTGGAACAACCAAGCCTGATTACTATTTCTTCTTCAACGTTTTTTTTATTATATTCTTATTATATCAATAATTAAGGATTATTCAAGGCAATATTATCTTCTGCGACCGAAAATCGCTAAAAGTCTTAACATCTCGATGTAAATCCATACAATCGTCACCAAAAGGCCTAAAGAGAGAACCCAACCATATCTTGCATCAGTTCCGGACTCGACGCAGTATTCGATATTCCTGAAATCAAGCAACAAGAACAAAGTTGACAAGACTGCAGAAGCAATGACAATCAAGTAATAGAATCCGGTTCCAAATGGCAAGAAGATGCCTAAGAAGGACATAATAATTACTGCAACCAAGGCAATAACAATCCCTGACGCAAATCCTTGTGAGACCTTGATTATTCTTGAAGAATACAGCAGCATCATTATGAATACTACAATCAATGTCGTCAATAAAGCAGTTGGGACAATGCCTTCATAAACTGATTGGAACATCCAAGATACCGTACCGAGGATAACACCTTCAGAAAGGGCATATATCACAGAAAAATAAGGAGACAGCTTGACTGATCTGGTTCCGACAATTACAGATATAAATCCTACTATAAAAGCGCCTATCAACATACCATATGTAACATATCCTGTATAAATTGTCGCAAATGCGCTTACCGCAACCATCGCAATCAAGAATATGGTCTTAAATGCCACATTTGCATATGTTACCGGCGTATCGCTGGCATAGGTTTGGTTTATAACACTTCTAAAAACCGGGTTTGTACTTCTCATAGATAATCACTCCTTGTTACCAATGTATATTATACACAATATTTTGTAGTTTTTATGATGAATAGTTGTTTTTTTTATAAATCGAACAATGACATCTGGTTTTTCTCGATCATCCCGTCGAAAGTGCCGAGTTCTTCCAGTTTTGCGAATAAAGTAGAGCTCAATTTCGTCCTGTCTTTGATATCCTGTTTGGAAATGAATTCTTTTTCTTGTCTAGCTTGGATAATCGTATCTGCGACACTATCTCCCAAAGATTCTACAACAATAAATGGCAAAATCAATGATTTTCTGTCTTCGTCGATTACAAAATCCTTAGCTTCCGATTTATATAGGTCAATCGGCTTGAAGGTGAATCCGCGTTTGACCATTTCCAAAGCCAGTTCCAAGACAGTCAGAAGATTTTGGTCACGGTCGCTGGCTTTTGTACCCAGCTCTTTAATCTCGGCAATTTTACGAGATATGCCTTCATAATTGTTATGTAAAGCGTCAACGTCAAAGATAGCTGCTCTTTTAGAGAAATATGCTGCATAGAAGTAAATAGGTTTATACAACTTGAACCAAGCAATCCTCATGGCCATTAAAACATAAGCGGTCGCATGTGCCTTAGGGAACATGTACTTGATTTTTGAGCAAGACCAGATATACCACTCCGGTACTTGACTGTTTCTCATGACATCTGCATATGACGCCCATTTCTCAGGGTTCTTCGCAGCTTTGCCTTTTCTGACAAATTCCATAATCTCAAAGGCTATTGTCGGTTCCATACCAAAGCCGATTAAGTCAACCATGATGTCGTCACGGCAACCGATGATATCTTTAAAGTCAACTTTACCGAAGGTTTTATTGCTACCGACTACAAGAGTTTGACTGTTTCCAATCCAAACGTCAGTTCCATGGGATAAACCTGATATTTTGACAAGTTCGGCAAAGGATTTAGGTTTTGATTCTGTCAACATTCCTCTGACAAAACTGGTTCCGAATTCAGGGATTCCAAATGAAGCAACATCACTTGCAATGTCCTCTTTTTTTAGATTGATAATCTCAGTTCCCGACAATAATTTGTAAACATCCGGATCATCTACCGGAATATCTTTTGGATTGTTGAATGGGAATTCTGACTGATTCTTATGAACCAAATCCATCAAGTATCTAATCATCGTTGGATCATCATGTCCAAGAACATCCAATTTGAATAGATTCTTTTCAATGGAATGATAATCGAAATGAGTTGTTTTCCAACTTGTATCGGTCGCATTTCCCGGATATTGTATAGGTGTAAAATCATAGATTTCTTTTGTGTTTGGAACGACTACGATACCGCCAGGGTGTTGTCCGCTGGTTCGTTTGGCTCCTTCTATTCCTCTGGCAAGTCTTTCCATCTCAGCGCGGCGAATCTTAAAGGCTTCCATGCCTCTTTCCGCTCTGGCATCATTGATTTTTTCGTAATAATCTCTAACCATAGCGTATGAAGTTCTTGCCGCACAAGTACCGATTGTTCCACCTCTAAAGGCATGGTTCTTCCCGAATAGTTCGCGAATATATTCATGTACTATGGCTTGATAGTCTCCGGAGAAGTTTAAATCGATATCCGGTATTTTATCTCCTTCGAATCCTAAGAATGTTTCAAATGGAATGTCGTGTCCATCTTTAATCATCTCAGTTGAGCAAACAGGACATTTGGTTTTTGGTAAGTCCCAACCGCAGTCTGTATTGTCAAAGACTTTTGAGTATTCCTTTTCAAACTCACTTTCCCCAAACGTTTGTTTTTCATCATTTGTTTTTTTGAATGCTGAGAAATGACATTTAGGGCATACATAATGCGGCGGTAATGGATTGACTTCGGTTATATCCATCAAGGTAGCTACCAAAGAACTTCCTACGGATCCTCTTGACCCAACCAAATACCCGTCATTTAAGGACTTTTTAACTAGTAAGTGAGATATGTAGTATACAGTTGAGAATTGATGTTCTATAATGTTTTTCAATTCTCTTTCCACTCTTTTTTTAACTAATTCAGGTAGTGGATCTCCATAAATCTGTCTGACACGTTCATTGACCATTTTCTCAACTTTGGCTTTGATTGATGGAACTCCTTGTTCTGCCAAGAATTCATCTGTTGGTGCAAACAACTGATCAGGTATGATAATGATATCTTCTACCGAATCAGCTATGATGTTGGAATTTGTAACGACAATTTCCTGAGCAGTATCATGACCTAAAAAGGCAAATTCCTCCAACATTTCTTCTGTTGTCATGAAATACTGATTAGGTCTGTTTTTTCTCGAATATAAATCATGAAGTCCACCGCCTACAACTGGTGTATTGATCATGATTTCTCGATATTTCATGTCACGCGGATCCAAATGGTGCACGTCACCAGTAGCGACTACAAGAATATTCAGTTCACGTCCAACTTCAACAATTTTTCTGATAACATCTTGAACCATATTTTTCCAATTTGGATTTTCATCAGACAAATAGACGAAATAACTTGGTGGCTGAACTTCTAGATAATCGTAGAGCCTTGCTGCTTCAACTAATTCTTTTCTGGTTTTGTTCATAGCTATTTCAAAGAAATGCGAGTTGAAACATCCGCTGGATACCAATAAACCTTTGCGATATTTTTCCAATTGACTTCGAAGTAGTTTTGCATCTCTGTCATAATAGGTTGTGAGACCGTCAGACAATAAGCGATACATGTTTTTCAGACCGGCTTGTTGCTTGACCATCAAATTTATATGGGTAGGATAAGGATAAGTATAAACCTTGGATTTATCAATCATCAGGTTAATATCGCGAAAGCGATTGAATCCTTGCTTTTTTACCATTTTCAATAAATGCAAGAATACTTCGGTTGTGGCTTCTGCGTCATTGATTGCACGATGATGATTATCCAAAGGTATCTTGAATTCCTTGCATAAGCGATCTAGTGAAAACCTGCGATTTTCAGGCAACATTACCTTAGCCAATACCAAAGTGTCGATTGACGGATTCATCTTGTTTGCAATGGCAAAGTTGCGATAATTGTATTCAAGAAAACCAAGGTCAAATTCAGCATTGTGAGCTACTAATATGCAATCTTTAGCGAAGTCATAAAAGTCCTTCAATACATCTTTCAGAACTCTTTTTCCCTGAACCATTTGGTTGGTTATTCCGGTTAGATTCTCAGTGAACCTTGATATTTCCCGATGCGGATCTATCAATTCAGAGAATTTACCTAAAGTCGTTCCGTTCTTGATTTTGACTCCACCTATTTCAATCAAAGTGTCATATGAGACCGACAATCCCGTCGTTTCAATATCAAATACCACATAGGTAGCTTCCGACAGTAAAAGATTCGATTCACCTTTGGTTATGAAGATATTTTCGTCATCCACATAAACCATTTCTAAACCGAATAATGGTTTTATTGAACCATCTCTGGTCATATTGAATAACTCTGGGAAAGTTTGAACTGATCCGTGGTCGCTTACGCCGATCGCTTTATGTCCCCATGATTTAGCTCTTGACACATATTCAGATATATCATTGACTCCATCCAAAGCAGACATTTTTGTATGCAGGTGAAGTTCAACTCTTTTCTCAGGTTCGTTGTCTTCACGGGAATCGGTTTTGATTGGTCTGTTGGATCTGGCAATGGCTATCGGAACGAGTACTACTTCTTGAGTGAAGGTATCGTATTGAGCGTAACATCTTGCCTTAATTCCAAAGTCTTTATCAATTTGGTTAAAGAAATCAAGATCTTCTGATTTCAGATTTTTCTTAACTAGGAAAATGGAATCTTCTCCATCGGAAATAACAGTCTTGACAGAAGAAATTCTGTTGTCTACTATCTCTTGATAAACTACTACTCCTTGAACTGAAATAATTGCTTTTCCGCCATGCTTTTCTTTATATTCCTCTAGTTCAATATCCGTATTTGGAATTGATTTGATTGGTGAAAAATCTTTTATTTCACCACCATTTGTCAAATAAACATATTCAATTTCCTCGTCGAATTCAAAATGATTCGCTTCAACGAAAGTTGCGATATCATTTTTGATTGTTTCGTCGATTGTAATTTGGGAATCGTCAATCACGATTTCGACTCGGCAAGGAAATCCGTTCTTATGCAATTCTGTCTCTATTTCCGTTCTAAAGATTGTGGCGCTGATGGCACCCTGCGGAACGAATATCTTGATTATGTCGTCTTCAATATCAGTAGGATATTCTTTAAGTGGCATAACTCTTTTATTTTCAAGCAAGATTACATCAATTGCGAAATCATAATACTCTAAAACCATATCTTTATCAACATAAAGGAATTCAGTTATGTAATCGACTTTTTTTATACTATCGATTGATTCAGGCAACTTCAAAAGATGATTAATGAAATTGCGATAATGGAGAATCGGAATTGTCTGTGTGAAGAGCAAATCAAAAATCCAGGTTTCCGATATTTCGTCAACCTCCACTTTTCTTACCGTGCAATACTCGCTGATTATCTGGTCTTCTAGACCCATTTGGGCCAACAGGGTATCCGTATAATTCACAAAATCATCTCCAAACTAAAATATATTATAACATAAATCCTAAGGGATTTATAAGGGGAAAGCGAAAATAAAAACAGCCGAAGCTGTTAAAATTTCGCGGTTACTTTCTTCTCGAGAATTTCCTCTAGAGCCTTGCCTACCGGCTTGACACAACGGTTCTCTACTGAAGAATAATCGTCTTTTTTGATAATTTTGGCTCGCTTGGCTGCGATGTATGCCAATTTGTATTTTGAGTCAACTACTTCGAGGAGATCATCGATTGAAGGATAACGTAATCCTTCGGTGTTTTTGAGCACAGCTTTTTTCTTTTTGCTGTCATCCAAATCGCCGCTGAAGACATAGTCTCCAAAGCGATTTCCTTGTACCGGTCGGTAATTATGGTTAATTTCCTCTTTCATTTCCTGTAATTTTGCCAAATCTTTTTCTTTGATCATTCTTTACCCTCCATGAGTTTGTAATACTTGTAGATAGACCTTTCGGTCTTAGCATGCTCAGCGCGGATGATTGCATAGATTCTATCCGCTGCATTCGTCACTTCGTCGTTGACGACGATATAGTCATATTTATAAGCAAGGGAATATTCTCTTTCAGCTTTTTCGATTCTTTTCTTGATTTTCTCAGGAGTATCGGTTCCCCTTTTCTCCAAACGTTCAATCAAAGCTTTTTTTGATGGTGGAACTATGAATATAAAGACTGCTTCCGGAATTCTTTCTTGAACTTGTAAAGCGCCTTGAACTTCAATTTCCACGATTACTTCTTTACCTGATTCCATTTGTTTGTCGATGTAATCAAGCGGAGTTCCGTAGTATTCTCCAACAAATTCCGCATACTCAAGTAAGGCATTGTCCTTTATCCTGCGTTCGAATTCTTCACGCGAGACAAAGAAATAGTCCTGTCCGTCCACTTCACCTTCTCGCGGCGCTCTGGTTGTCATTGAGACCGAATAACAGAAATTGTTGTCCGGAATCTGAAACAGCGCCTTGCGAATGGTGCCTTTTCCGACACCGCTCGGACCACTGATTATCACCAATAGCCCTTTTTCGTTGAGCTTCAAGATTACCCCCCCGATCTGAGATAGTATTACTTATAATTATTATGTTATATCATAACACAAATACTTTAAATAGTAAATTATTATTTGATGTGTGATATAATGATTTTGGTGATAATATGAGCATAGATGGCCGTTTCTTATCAAAATTGGCATTAGAGCTGAACTTCAAACTGATAACAGGAAGAATCCAAAAGATTTCCCAATTGGGAAAGACCGATTTCCTGTTTTTTGTAAGAGCCAATAATCAGAATCATCGCCTATACATTTCGTTGTCAACTTCACTTTCAAGAATAAATCTGACAAAAAACAATTTCCCTTCGGATTATGTTCCTGGCGGATTCTGCATGTTTTTAAGAAAACACTTGGAAGGCGGCATCATCAAAAACATTAGCACCTTGAATTATGACCGAATCATTGACATCACAGTTGATGGCACCAACGACATCGGTGATAAAGTTGAATTGCACCTGATTATGGAAATGTTCAGTCGCTATACAAATTTGATTTTGACAGATTTCAATCATACTATCATCAATGCATATAACCATATATCACCATTCGATAATGCCGACAGAACCATTGTCAATGGTGTTACTTATAAACTGCCTGAAGACTCGAAGATTTCTCCTGATGAGTATAATCTAATAGAGGACTTTCTCAAGACCGAACGCTCTATAAACGAAATTGTCGAAAACATAAGAGGTTTTTCACCGTTATTAGCGAAATACTTGTTACAAGAAGCAAATTACAATCCCAAATTACTGTTCGAAACATATCTGAAAATCATGAGTGAAGAAGTCAATCCAACCATGACTTTAGGTAATAAATCCGATTTCTATTATTTCGACCTTTTCGATAAGGACCAGAAGCATTTCAACGATTTGTCAGAGTTGCTTGACTATTATTTTTCTGAGGCTTCAGCTATCGAAAGAGTCAAACAAATACATAAATATCTTAATACTTTCACCAAGCAAGAACTCAAACGGAAAAAGAACAAATTGGAGAAATTGTCCACTGACTTACACAATGCTTTGGATAGCGATATTTGGAGGATTAAAGGTGATATAATCATAACCGACCAACACAAAATCAAACGCGGAGACATTCAATACAACGGTTATTCATATGAACTCGAAAAAGACATTGATATTGAACTAGATCGTTTATTGAATCCAATTCAAAATGCCAATAAATACTATACCAAATACAAGAAACAAAAGACGGCTGTCACCTATATTGAAGAACAAGTTCGGATAACCATCGATTTGATTGAGTATTTGGATGAGATATACAATCAAATCAACAACACTCATTTGTTAGCTGACTTGCTGGAGATTCAGGATGAGCTATCAAGCAATGGATTCCTTCCAAGAAAAAAAGGCGAATCAAAGTGGAAGAAACCAAATTATGACACTTACTTGGACAATACCGGTATTTCAATTTTGGTGGGAAAGAATAATCTTCAAAACAATTATCTGACTCATAAACTAGCAAAAAAGGACTGGTGGTGGTTCCATGTAAAAGCCCAGACTGGATCTCATGTCATCGTATCGAGCGACACTGAGCTTCAAGAGGCGACCATCAGGCTGGCTGCGAATCTCGCTGCTTATTATTCACGAAGTCGTCTATCTGGTTCTGTCCCTGTCGACTATACCAGAATCCGCAACATCAAAAAAGTCCCTGGTCATCAAGGTTCTTATGTAACATATACTAATCAAAAAACAATATACATTGACCCGAATTCAGATTTTATCGATGATAATTCGACTAAAAAGGCTTGATTGTCCAAAATCAAGCCTTTATCTTTATTATGAGATTTAAATCTACAAAACTGGAATTGAATCTTGAAGACCGAATTTACCAAATTTTTCTGGCTGGTAATACTTTATTACTCTCAATGCTCTTAGAGTGTTCATTCTGCTTGATCCACCCGTTTTTTCCATATCGAAATGAACTTGTCCGGGATACTTTTGTTGCACAGGCCATGTGCCATCTTTTCTTCTTTTTTCAATCAAAACTTCAAGAGCGTCTTCCATTCGTTGGTCATACGGCACTCTAGCCTCTCTAAACGCGTCCAAAGCTCTTAGAATATCATACTTCCATCGCGGAGGATAGGATAACATCAAAAATGATTTCTTGATGATCAGTCCTGTATGATCAGACTTGAACAGGCGATGCATTAGGATGAATTCTATGGCCATTTCACGTTGTTTTATAATTTCGTCTTTTCGATATGAGTATCCTTGATCTAGATAAGAGGTCATCCCTTCAATTAAAGATAATGTGGAATGAAGCGAACTGTGCTTCACAATTTTATCGGGACGGTTGTACTCACAGTTATAGCCGCCGTCAGGGAGTTGCTGGGACAAAATGAAGTCAACTATCGATTCGAGTTTTTCAGCTTTGGCTTTGAAATAAGCGAAGGCGTGCAGCAACATGCCGTTCATACATACATCGCTGATTTTCCATCTCGTAGGACTCGGAGTTATTCCTCCGTCTTCAGTGGTGTAACTATCGAGTATGATGTTTACGGCTTTCATTATTCCTGGAGTGGGATTGATATTCAACCTTCTCAATTCCATCAAAGTATAATGTGTGCTGATCCATTTCTTATTATAATAACCACCGCCCCAATGGCCATCAATTTGTTGCAGATCAAGTAATCTTTTACCAAATCCCTGTTCGCTTATCGCTGATTTGAGTTTATGATCATCAACACCAATCAAGTCTCTTTTTGTCTGATATGCGATAGCAACATCGCCATCTAGCAACCATTTAATAAGATCCATACGTTTCATCTCCTTAAAAAACATGACCCACACGAGTGTTCAAAAACACCAGTATGGGTCCTACTGTTATTTGTTATTTATCTCTTCTACGACTTTCTTGAAGAAATCTTCCTTAGAAACTGCGAATTGTTCCTGTTCGCCGTATTTGCGATAATTGACTTCCTGGCTCTCCACTTCCTTGTCACCTATAACTAGTTGATAAGGAATCTTCTTAGTCTGTGCTTCGCGAATTTTGTAGCCAAGCTTCTCGTCACGTTCGTCTATTTCCGCTCTGACACCGAGATTCTTCAACTCATCGAGAATCTTTCTGGAGTATTCCAAATGATACTGGTTGTTGACTGGTATTACCTTAACTTGAATAGGTGCCAACCAAGTTGGAAAAGCTCCAGCATAGTGTTCAATCAAAATACCGATAAATCTCTCAATTGAGCCATATAAAGCTCTATGTAGCATAACCGGTCTTTGCTTTTCGCCTTTCTCATCAATATAAGTCAAATCAAATCTTTCCGGCAAATTCATATCCAATTGGATAGTTCCACATTGCCAAATACGTTTCATTGAGTCTCTTAATTTGAAATCAAGTTTCGGTCCATAGAATGCGCCGTCTCCAGGATTTAAAATATACTCTTTGCCCATTGAATCAAGTGCATCTGCTAAAGCTTTCTCAGCTTTATCCCAAGTTTCAATCTTGCCAATAAATTTATCTTGAGGACGAGTTGACAATTCTATATGATAATCCAAATCGAAGATTCTATACATGTAATCAAATAATCTCACAAGTTCTCTTATCTCTTGTACAATCATGTCTTCAGTCATAAATATATGGGCATCATCTTGAGTGAAGTTACGGACTCTAAATAATCCATTAAGCGCACCACTAGCCTCGTGGCGATGGACCAATCCAAGTTCACCGACTTTTAGAGGAAAATCCTTATAAGAATGAATATCGCGTTTATAAACCAACATACCGCCTGGGCAGTTCATTGGCTTGATGGCGAACTCTTGTTCGTCAATCTTTGAAATATACATGTTCTCCCGGTAATTTTCCCAATGACCGGATATCTCCCATAATTCCTTGTTTAACATAATTGGAGTCTGAATAAGTTTGTATCCTTCTTTTAAGTGGACATTATACCAGAAGTTTTCCAGTTCTCTTCTAAGAATCATACCATTTGGAAGCCAGAATGGGAACCCTGGACCGTATTCACTGAGCATAAACAAATCCAACTGTTTTCCTAGTTTGCGATGGTCACGTTTTTTCCGTTCTTCCAACAGATTCAGGTGCTCATCAAGTTCTTCTTTTGTAAAAAAAGCAGTTCCATAAATTCTTGTCAACTGGATGTTTTTGGAATCTCCACGCCAATAAGCTCCGGCAAGGCTCAATAACTTGAAGTTCTTGATCCATTTTGTACCAGGAAGATGTGGGCCGCGGCATAAATCAGTGAAGTGTGCTTGCTTATAGATGCTGATTTCTTCGCCTTCAGGAAGTTCCTTTATCAATTCGACCTTGTAAGGATCATCCGCAAAAATCTCCAAAGCTCTTTCTTTGGATACAACTTCCCTTTCAATAGCGCTGTTTTGCGAGGCAATTTTTTGCATCTCTTTTTCAATCTTTGGTAAGTCATGTTCTGATAAGACCACTTCTCCCAAATCGATATCGTAATAGAAACCGTCTTCAATGACCGGTCCCACTCCGAAATGAGCGTGCGGATATAATGTCTTTATCGTTTCCGCCAAAAGATGGGCGGATGAATGCCTCAAAACTTCCAATGCTTCCGGATCTGAATCCGTGATGAATTCAACTTCCGAATCTTTGTCGACAACGATATTCATGTCGACTAGTTTACCATTCAATCTAGCCACGATTGAACGTTTTTTAAGTGATGGAGAAATGTCACCGGCAATATCAAACAACGACTTTGCCAATTCATATTCTCTGACATTTCCACCAGGCAATTTGATGATCATAATGTTTCCTCCTTATAAATAAAAATCGCCCTTCAAAAAGGACGAATTATCGCGGTACCACCTTTGTTCTTATCGTAATAAGCACTCAACCCATTAACGCTGGCAACGGACTCCTTTCAAGAAGTCGACTCCGAGGTGGTAACTGACTCAATCGGTTACCCGGCTTTCACCTTTCCGGGCTCGCTTGGAACTGATTCTAAGACAATCTTGTCCTCTTCTCTGTCTTTATATAAATATTATAATGCTTTTTGTGTTTATGTCAAGAAATATGCGGTTTTTCGGTCAAATTAAATTCAACAGCCAAACTCCTTATTCTTTCCATGATTCTAAAAGCTTTCGTCTTCTCCAAATCGGACTCATCTTTACACATGGCATCTGCCAAAGACTTGGTTTTTAGGTTGGATGAAAAGAATGTCGGCTTTTGATCAAGCAAACGATATTGCAATACCGGGCCTAGAACTTCATCTCGAATGAATTGACTTACTGTCTCTCCGCCGATGTCATCAAGAAACAATATTTCGGTTCTCTTAAGTGTTTCGATTTTATCTTCGAAATTGTCAGATCCAATTGATGATTTCAATTCCCTAACCAAATCCGGGTAATATACGAAGGTTACATGATGTCCTTGTTTTGCAAGTTCGTTGGCAATGGTCGCCAATATGTAAGTTTTACCTGAGCCGTAAAGCCCACTCAAATATAGACCTTTTATGTAGTTTTCTTTTGAATAGCTCTTCAGGAAATTCAAGATATACCGATGTATTTCTTTTCTTTCCTGACCGATTAGGTCTAGGTCATCAAGACTGGCTTGGAAAATCTTTTTAGGTACATAAAAAGCATCTATATTGTTTCCGGAGTCA
>CALMFM010000018.1 GCA_937862575.1 uncultured Bacillota bacterium | reverse complement strand
ATGCTTATAACCCTGCCTTGTATTGGTCAGTTTTTCCTATTGATACTTTTGTGTATTTGGGATATCATTTATCATTTGTTAGGATATCGTAGTTATTACTATATTTTAAACGTGTTATAATATAAGGAGTCATCCTAGCGATGGCTCCTTATAATCACAAAAGAGGTGCATCATGTTCCCACTCAAAAGATTAATACTTATAACCACAATGTTGTTTGGAGCGGTCACAGGCTTATCCAGTCTTGATACCAAGACAATCGATATCACAGTGACATCAGTATTTGACAACGATACCTTGGTAGATCATGTAAACGGAGCCGAATACGGATCCGTTTTGTCCTTGGATTCGGCTTTAAGCAGTCAAGAGAACTATTCATTCGCATATTGGATAGTGAATGATGTTTTGGAAGAAAGCTTCGTCTTAGGACATTCGTTCACCGTCAATCAGGAAATGGATATCCAAGGTTTGTTCCATTCGACGACTAAATCAATTGCTTTGTTCCGAGACACAAATGGAAAAGTGCTTGATATCCAGTTCATCACCAACGGTGGTGATGCAACGGATCCATCCATCACTTATCCTACAAAACCTCAATATGTAATATCTTCTTCAAAATGGGATAATTCCTTAACAAATATAACTGAGGACACAGTCTTCACATTACAATATGAAATAGACACTTCCACGACATTCATCTTGAATGTTACAAACGGAAGTGGAGATGGAACGTATATTTTCAATAGTACTGTAACCGCAACGGCTGATACAGCACCTTACGGTTACAGTTTCAGTCATTGGGAAGAAGATGGACAAGTCATAAGTAGAAATGCCACTGATTCATTTGAAATCTTATCAGATAGGACAATAGAAGCAGTCTATACAGATACAACCGTCTCTGACGCCCCATACATCGCAATGAGTGATGATCTGGCCGTCAGGACCGGGTATTACAGTTATACAAGCAGATTCTATGTGCCTGATGATTTTACATTAATTGAATGGGGAATGATATCTTATGACACTCCTGATTTTGATATCGATACCGAAGGAATCGGTATCCATCAGGGATTCATCAAGATGCCTGATACCAACATCTTTATGATGTCGTTCGATAAGAACAATTACAATTATGTCAAAGCGTATTTGATATTAAAAGATTATGAAGGCGACTTTGTCACAATGTATAGCGATACCAGAGGCGGTGTCACTACAAGTGAACCTGAAGAGTATTATTCGACAGGATTCGAGGATGCTTCAAAAGGAACATACATATTAACTGATAATACTATACTCACAAATGGAGAATCTTGGACTTTATATAATGCACTTGTTGGCAGTTTAGCGAACGACCAGAAAATAGACGCAAAAAGTGTTCGTATGCAAAACGGTTATGTTCGAACTGAATTCACAGTCACCAACTTGGCTGAAATCAATTTTATGGTTGGCAAGTATGGAACAGATGCTAACAGCTATGTTTCTCTGGAAATTTCGACTGATAAAACCAACTGGACAATATTGGATGGAAGTATATTATCCGATGCCTCATTTGACCGTTATACTTTCACTCTTGATTCAAGTGTGTATACATCACTTGGTCTTAATTCTGCGGATGCATATTACATTCAATGGACTAAAGCAACAAGTGCTAGGACCAAT
>CALMFM010000017.1 GCA_937862575.1 uncultured Bacillota bacterium | reverse complement strand
TAATGTTTTTTTATACTCTCGATTAAAATATCACCTGCTTTGGCGATTCCTCCACCAATAATAATGACATCAGGGTCTAAACTTACCGCGAGTATACTTGCACTTAAACCGATATATTTCCCCATATCATCAACAACTTTTAGTCCAACAGGATCGTTCTTTTTAGCTGCATCAAAGATGCTTTTCACAGTTAAATGTTGACTGTCAAGGATTGTCTGATGGTTTGGTATGAGTTTACGAGTGTTGTTTAAAATGGCTTTTGTCCCACACACTTGTTCAAGACATCCTCTGTTTCCACATCCACACACTTCATCGGTTTCAAATATCGGCATATGCCCGATTTCGCCACCTGCTCCAGTTCTTCCTTCTATAATTTCACCTTCAACAATGATTCCTCCACCAACGCCTGTCCCTAAGGTATAGAATATCGCGTTATTGTGGGGAATATCTAGTGATTCGTTTTCACCGTAAGCTGCTATATTCGCATCATTAGAAACAGCAATTTTGATGTGTTCGGGTAGACGAGTATGCATCGCTTCGACTATATTCATATGTTTCCAATGCAGGTTGGGGCATATATCAACGTAACCATCTTTTACTGGACAGGGTATGGCAAACCCAAAACCTTGAACGTCCTCATAAGATAAATCATACTTATGAAGTAACTCATCAGCCAGCCTAATTACTACATCAAATATAGCTTTTTCATGATCAGTATGAGGTGTTGATACTTCAATCTTTTCAATTAATTCAAACTTGGTTATCTTAAATAACCCCATTTTGATGTTTGTTCCTCCAACATCAATTCCGAATGTATAATTTTTCATAATTCCTCCACACTCTTAAAATTATATAATATATAATTTATAAATCAAGAGTATTTTTAACTTTTAATAAAATCATTAAAAAAGGAGCAAAAATTATTGCTCCTTTGTGTTTAATACTGATTTTTGAAATATTGACTGATGTTTTCGAGGGACTTCATCAAAACTTCATCCTTCTCAAGATCTAAATCTTTAAACAGTGAGTCAATCATTTCATCATGAAACTCATCGTGGATTTTTAGTACATTATGTGCAATGTCGGTGAGTTTTAAATATACTTTACGTCGGTCTGATTCATCGCGTTCTCTTTGGATATATCCTTTTTTTACGAGGACATTGACTGATGTTGTTAATGTACCTAAGGTTACTCTAAGTTTCGCAGCAACATTACCCATGGTAGGCGTCGTCACATTTCTGACCGCTTCTAATACATGAACTTCAGTCATCGATATTTTGACACCTCGTTGTTTCAATACACCTGACTCAATGCTCAGTATATGATTGAAAACGTCGACTAACAACTCGTTGATTACCTCTTTTGGAGAGACCATGTTTCAAACCCCCTTGAATTATAATACAATATATCCTACACCAAGTGTTCCAGGACCTGCATGGGCACCTACAACAGGTGTTAATGGTACAACTTCTACAGAAATGTCGGGACGAACTGCCAAGAATTGAGCTTTAATTTCTTCTGCTTTTTCACGGTTATTCGTATAGACAATAAACATAACGACATTTTTTCCTTCTATGTCATGGGATACAACTTCAACAAGACGTTGTTGAGCTTTACCTGTCGTACGAATTTTTTCGAATGGAACAAGACTTCCATCGCGTTGAATATGTAACAATGGCTTAATTTTCAATAATGTACCTAAAAAGCCACTGGTTGTTGATAAACGACCATTTTTCACTAAGAATTTTAATGTGTCAACGAGGACATAGATGTATATATTATCTCTTATTTTTTCTAATTTATCAATGATATCACGGACTTTACTTCCGTTTTTAATCATTTTAATCGCTTCAAGCACGAGATATGCTTCACCATAGGACACACTTCTTGAGTCAATGACATAGACATTGATTCCAGGAACCATGTCTTTCGCTAGAATAGCACCTTGATATGTTCCACTAAGTTTTGATGAGATTACTACAGCAATAATATCAGTATAGCCTTCATCCTTTAATTCTTCATAAACGCTTGCAATCTTACCAGTAGATGTTTGTGATGTTGAAACATCAATATCTGGATTTGCATTAATGATGTCATAAAACTCTTTTGCTTGAATATCGACATAATCTTCGTACTCTTTGCCACCCAAATTTAACGTCGAACGAATTAGTTTTACAGGATAATCAAGTTTCATGTAATCAACGCCAGAATTACCACACACAACAATACCTATTTTCTCACTCATATACTTTCTCCTTAAAATTATTTGAACTTCAAATCATGATACTATTTATATCATAACATATCGGCTAAATAATTCAATAAAAATGATAATTTATGTAAAAATATTAATTGACTCTAATTGTGATATCGCTGAAATCGAATTTTGCTCATTTGTATTTTTGATTATAAAATCAGAAAGTAAACCTATTTCACAGTTGTTATAATTAATATTTTCATTCATGGTAGTATTACTCAATCGATCAAATTCGGGACGATAAACTAAAACATAATTGATTACTTTGACTCTAGGATCAATCATATTGGCCAAAACTTGTCGATGATTAATTGAATCTTGAAGTTTTTTTGTATATCTTTCCTCACTTCTCTTTTCATCTTGATTAAACATTCCAAACTCAAGAACAATAATCATTCTTTCATAAATCAATAAGTAGTCTGTGCGCATATGATTACCAAAAACCAATGGATATTCCATGATAATGACTAATCTATCCGTATCCAAACCTCTTATCTCAATTTGATCTATTGTTCGCCTAATTATGGATAATGTATCCATCCAAGTGATTATTTCCTCTTCTTTCAAAGGCCAAATTGATATATTCTCTTGATAAAACTGCTTTTTAAACATTTGAAATATGTAAGTTTTGTTATATCTTTCAACACGTTCTTTAAGAAGTTGTTTTTCAATTTTCCAATTCATCTTTTCGATTGACTCGAAAAACGTTTTGAAAAGTTGCCCATTAGCAAATTGATACATGGATTTGATTTTCATTTCATTAACCTACCTTTCCTTAGATCATATAATTTCTTGTCAATCCAAACATTGAAATGATCCATTCAATTTATAGTAGTGTTAATGATGGAAATTTACTTATAAAAATAAAAAAAGCCCAACAAAATGGCTTCGCAAAGGTGAAAGTGGTGGCTCCGGGCGGAATTGAACCGCCGACACAAGGATTTTCAGTCCTTTGCTCTACCGACTGAGCTACAGAGCCTAATAATGGCGGTCCGGACGGGAATTGAACCCGCGATCT
>CALMFM010000016.1 GCA_937862575.1 uncultured Bacillota bacterium | reverse complement strand
TGACCATACATAGCCTGTCGACTTGTTCAAAATCTTGAAGGACACAATGTCCTCGTCATAATAAAGTTGGAAATTATCGTTTTCCAGTATCAATTCGTCACTTGATGTAATCGCAACATAGAAAGCCGGATCCACAGCCGACAAGTCGTCTGGTCTCGTATATCTTGAGGAAGCCAACTTGGCATCTTCGATAAATTGATAATTGTCGAATTGAATGTCCGATTCGATGTATTCCACTTCCAATGCTTGAACAGTGAAAACAATCACCAAAGAAAGCGTCATCAATATCAACATTTTTTTAATGATGTTATACACGATAGAACACCTCCATTATGATATCTCGAATCAAAGTAACCAATTCGTTGAGCAATATGTAGATGATGATGGTTCCAAGCAGGAGCATGATCATCGTAAAGAAAGATATGAATATCGAGGCGATAGTGCCGCCGACTTGGTAATAATGAGTTTCCTTGACCATCACGAAGAAATAGATTCCCGTAGCCATGAAGCCAACAGCCATCAACATCGTGATAATGAATTCCTCGTTATAGGTCAATACATGTGATAAAATCGTCACTACCGGCAATACCAATACTATTGGAGTAAGACTGAATATTGTTGTTACATAAACGTCTCTAAAGCGTCCTTCTCCTTCTCTGATTGAACTAACCAGATAGTTTGATATAACCCATAAAAACAGAGGCAAGAAAATCTTCAAAGC
The DNA here is from genome assembly GCA_937862575.1 of uncultured Bacillota bacterium. Taxonomy (GTDB): domain Bacteria; phylum Bacillota_I; class Bacilli_A; order Izemoplasmatales; family Hujiaoplasmataceae; genus 4572-104. The sequence continues at coordinate 2,955 of CALMFM010000016.1, read as the reverse complement.
TTCTTCCATTAGATTGATATCAGCGATTATGCGTGTATTGAATAGGAATCCTAATCCATAGATATATATTAGATAGAACAAGAAATATATCAATAACAAAACGGTTCCGGAAAACATCGAGACTCGATTCTTGCGCTTGATGTCGTAAGTAGCGTCCGCCGGATTCTTAAGATATGTGAACACAAAGAACATTTCGTCAATGACCTTAACTTTCTTTCTCACATAACCAAATCCTTTTTTGATTGGAACCGTCACAAAGCGCATGAAATGGACTTTCATGTTGACGAAATATAGCAACATGAATCCAATCATAATAATAAGGATGGTTTGGACATTGTCAAGCAACCACAGGTTTCTAACTTCCCAATAAGCATCACTGTAGCCAGAACGATTGTAGGATATATAATATTCATCCAAGGCTTTCTCATAGTCGCCTAGACTGAAATAAGCATTACCCAAGCCACTGTGAGCCAAGTCGAACAAATCATTCATCTTCAAAACTTCTTCCCAAGGTTCCTTGGAATCGATGTACTGACCTTGTTGGTAATAATATAGAGCCGTATGGACCAACGAAGCGAATTCCGTAGGTATGAATATCTGTAATTCCTTGTTTGCGGAATCGAGAACATAGATATTGTATCTGTCATCTACCGCGATGGCACTAGGAATATTGAATAGACCTTTGATCTGATTGGAAACATCTTGTCCGCCAAATTTGAACAAAAGATTGCCTTCTATGTCATATTCAGAAATAAAACCGGATTTGGAAATGGCATAAATATTTCCGATTGGTCCGACATAAACGTCGACCAAATCCAAATCATTCAGCATTTCCGGCAAAAGATTGTCTCCGCTGATATTCAAACGTTTGACTCCATAATCCTCTACTCCAAGACTGACGGTATGGATCAAGCCACGATTATCAATCGCCATATTGGAAATTTCCGGTGGAGCGATATGAAATAGGTTTTCTCTTTGTTCATCGGTAAAGAAGGTGTATTGTAACACCGTTCTGAATGAAGGTTGGATGATGTTAGTTCCAAAATAGCCCAAGAAATCGCCGTCATTGGTAAACTGACATAATCCCTTCGACCCGTTGTCGAGAATATAAACATTACCACGGGAATCACTTACAATCTTCCGAGGTTGAAAATCTATTTCGCCAAACAACGGTGATGTCGGTTGAACATATTCAACCAAGACATTACCGTCTGAATCTAGTTTATAAGCAGTATAAGCATCTTTATCTGAGACATAGATAAACCCGTCTTCATTGACATAGATGCCGGTAGGATTAACTAAAAAGTCTTGACCTAAAACCGTGACTTCTTCACTTGCCAGACTGAATTTGATGATTTTCCCCGTTCCGGAAAAAGCATCAGTTGAAACAACATACACATAGTTGTTATCGTCAATGAAAATATCATTTGGCGTATTCAACTCTTCTCCATAGATATCATCATTCTCTGAAAGAGCTATATAAGCAGTTTGCGTTCTGACATAATGTCCGTTGCTGGAAGTGAAGGTATTGTACCTGACACCTGATTCTTCCGCACTCACCACCGTACCGAGAGTAGCGAATGTGATAAGTCCAAGTAAAAGGACTGTTATTAACTTCTTCATTATTTGATACCCGAATGAGCCATGGTATTCATGACTTTTCCTTGCAGGAAGATGAAGATCACGATATTCGGTACGAAAGTGATCAAACTGGCTGCGGCCATAACGCCTTGTCCGGCAATGGTATTTCCGGTTCTCGCACCTAAGGTCGAGAAATAGAATGCCAGAGTCTTCATTCTTTCATCGTTTATGTATAATGATGAGGCACTAACATCGTTCCATAACAATTGGAATGACAATATTCCCACGGTAGCGATAGCCGGAGCGATTATCGGTACAATTATTTTAAAGAAAATCTGCATTTCCGAAGCCCCGTCGATTTTAGCCGATTCTATCAGTTCGTTCGGTGTCTGGTCAACGAATTGTTTGACCAGGAACAACCCGACTGGCATAGCGATCAATGGTAGGATCAAAACCCAATAAGAATCAATCATACCCATGTTCGCTACAATTAGGTAACGCGGTATCGTTACAGCTATAGGCACGAACATCAAAGCAATCGTATTGATTTCAAAAAGCATTTTCTTACCCTTGAACTTAAGTTTAGATAAAGCGTAAGCTGCCAAAGAAGTAAACAGTACGCTCAGAAAAACTCCAGCTACTGTGACAATGATACTGTTGAACAAATAACGGCTGAAAGGTATTCCTGATTCGGAGGCAATTGTTATCAACTCGCGGAAATTGTCAAGAGTAGGTACTTTGACCAAGAAACGAGGCGGATAAGCGAACAATTCATTCTCCGGTTTGAAGGCATGACTGACAATAAAGATTATTGGCAAAGCGATGAACAATGCCATCGGTAACAATACCGCAAAGAATTTAATCTGACTTTTATGGAATCTGGAAGGATTAATCTTCATTCCGCTAAAACTAGCCATTGCTTCACCCCCTAATCCCTTTCTCCCAGCAATTTGAAGGTAGTGCGGCTAATGGCATAAACCAGTAACAACAATACCACGGAAATTGCCGAGGCATAGCCCATCAGATAACGGATGAATCCGAAATCCTCGATATGGTTAACAATTAATTGACCCGCATATTGCGGTGTCGGGTTGGCGCCGGAAAGCATGACGCCGATAGCGCCAGCCTGGAAGGTGCCGACCACCGCCATGACCGCACCGAATAACATCTGCGGTTTCATAGACGGAATTGTAATATAGAAAATCTCTTGCCAACGATTCTTGAGTCCGTCGACATAAGCTGCTTCATAAAGGCTTTGATCAATATTTAGGATACCGGCTAACATAGCCAAGAAACCGACACCCATGCTTCCCCATAAGGAAACAAGTATCATTATGTTCATCAAGTAATCCGGCGATGTAAGGAACTGAATCG
>CALMFM010000015.1 GCA_937862575.1 uncultured Bacillota bacterium | reverse complement strand
CAGAAGCGTATCAACCACATGAAGCAAGCTGTCATTTTCGTGCAAAGGATAACCGTACATTCCAACGATTGGTGGTAAAATTGCTCTATGTCTAATTGTGTTATTAAATGTATAGCGAGTACCGGGAATACATTGTGTCATCCCGTATGACATACGAACCCATTGAAAACCATCCCGAAAATCAAGTCCATATCCATCAACCAGGCACGTATCTTCCGTAACGTAGTAATCGAATTGGACATTACAAGTGAATAAATTATTAACATAAAAAGCATTGTCTATTACAAGCCGTTGAACACCATCAGATATAATCTCATCCTCAGGTTCGAAACATGAGATGAATAGCATACCAATAACCAGCAAAAAAATAATCTTTTTCATTATTAATGCCTCTTGTATTAACATTATTTCATCAATAGCATCTTCCTGGAAATATGCTTATCACCGTATTGAAGTCGATAGATATATAAGCCTGAGTTGTAATCACCGGCGTCCCATTTAACATACCAGTTTCCAGCTTCTTTATATCCATCAACAAGTGTTGTGACTAAACGGCCAGTTATATCGATGATCTGAAGTTTAACATGCTGAGGTTCAGGTACTGCAAATTCAATGGTTGTTGTCGGGTTAAAGGGATTGGGGTAATTTTGGCTTAATATATATTTTTGAGGTATTCTTTGATTTTGGTGATAAGATATACTGCTTATTACAGTACTATCATTATAAACCGAGATGCCTTGATCCGGACAAGCAATCCAGATATTATCATAACCATCTGAAGCGACATCACTTATTATATTTCCAAGTATGTCTGAATTATCAGCATAGTATTTAATCCAGTTACAATCATGATATCTAAAAAGTCCTTTTGCAGTTCCTACCCAAACATCTTCATTTACAACAAGGAGTGAGTAATAATATTTATCCGGTAGAATTGAATTAGATGAAGTGAATGTAACCCAATCATGTCCATCATATGTTACAAGACCAGCTCTAGTCTCAATCCATAATTTGTTGTCAGATTTTTCGATATTTATTACAACAGTGTTAGGTAATATGCTATCAGCACTTGTAATCGTTTCCCAGCCATATCCATCAAATTTCGATAAACCATAATAACTGCCAAACCAAATTTCACTTTCTAATGGACAAACGTCGTATACCCAATTATCAAGTATTTCTGAATTAGCAGTTGTAAATGTTGACCAAATACCATTATTGTAACAAGCTGCTCCAGCATCAGTACCGAGCCAGATCATTCCCAATTTAGATGATGATATTGAATGGACATATGTCGTGTTTAAACCAGAGTTGCCAAGATTAATTTGACTCCAGGTTGATCCGTCATATTTAATCAGTGCACCATATGGACTTTCATTAGTTGTATATGGTCCAACGGTTGACACCCACAAATTTCCTTCATTATCAAACTCAACATCCTGAATATATGAATAAGGAAGAATTGAATTATTTTCATCAAACCAATACCAATTTCTCCCATCATATTTTAACAAGCCAGAGCTTGTTCCAAACCATCGAATATTATCTTTAGCACAAACACAATTTATTTGATCTGTTAGCAAATCGTTTGTTGATGTCTTATAGTATGTCCATTTATCATTATGTTTTTTATATAATCCCTTATTTAAACCATATGAGCCAACATAACTACCGACCCAATAATCCCCTTTATCATCAAAATATAAACGCCAAATACTACTAACGGGTGAAGAAGTATCCTGTTGCCATGAAGTTCCATCAAACTTTGTTAACCCTTCATGGGTGCCTGCCCAAACACATCCATCCTTGTCCATGGCAAGACTACGAACACTATGAAGTAATCTCGAGTCGTCAAAGTCCCAGTGTTTCCATATGGTATCTTCCTTACAAACCACGCCACCGAATAATCCCATCCATAACTTCCCGTCTGAATATATAAGGTCATGAACATGAACTGATATTAAAGGTGAATTTTGTGTATTATAAAGTGTAAACTTACTACCATCATATTTCAATAATCCTCCTGCAGTGCCAATCCATATATTACCCAAATCATCTTCTTCAACACAATATGCTCTTCTGTTTGGGAAAGCCGGGTCATTAAAATCTGTCCAAGTTGTTCCATCAAAACGAATTACTGAACAACCAAATAATCCTCCACCAACGATCCATAGATTCCCAGAACTATCGAACAATAGATCCCAGATTTTAGTTTCGGTCATTCCGGAATTATTACCGTTATAAATCTCCCAGTTTTCTCCATCAAATTTGACTAATCCATTCCCGCCTTCGTAAGACCAAAAATCACCTGTACCAAGCCAAACATTTCCAACGCTATCAATTTCAATTGCTGATACAGGACATCTGGGAAGGCCATTGAACTTATCAAAAATCTTTTTTGATCCGGTGTTCATATTGAGTTTTATGAGAGCAACATCAGTTCCTATCCACATTATAGAATCATCTTGAGCTATTGAGTGAATATCTCTCCCCCCATATATAAAATGATCCCAGTTCTCGGAATCCGCAATACACAAGGATAAATCAAGTAATAAGAAAATGACAATAATTTTAAGGATAGTATTTCTCATGTCAGATGCCTCATTAATTCGATACCTAAACATACAAAACCCCACCAACTCATAAAAGAAGTATCTTCACATGTGAGGAAACAGGCAGGAGACAACCCTCAACACCCCCGCCACAAAACCCTCCAAAACAAGCGCTAAAATATTCGCTATAAAACTATAGTCATTTTTTGGTCACCTTGCCTCATAACACACTGATTACCAGCCATGTTCAGTGTACTCATAATCCGAAGGTCGATGGTTCAAGTCCATCAGGGGCTACACTTAAGCGCCCTGTAAACAAGTATTTACGGGGCGTTCTTTTTTGGCATGATTTATCATTAAGTATTGCGAATAATTCAGGTATTTTTGTGAGATCAAAATGGGTGGGCGCCATTTGGGCGCCGCGAAACATGTCATGCCTGGAAACCCGCAAAGAAAACGCCTTGACAATACTTGTCGCAATGAGTAACTTGCAATACTTAATAAATAGAGACGAAGATAGATGGACAGCGGTCATCGGTATTGCCGGGGTTGGGACCATAAAAGAGATGTTGGTAGAATGGACAACAAGATGATGCCCGCACCTGCGGTAATAAATGCTC
>CALMFM010000014.1 GCA_937862575.1 uncultured Bacillota bacterium | reverse complement strand
AGATAACCGGTCGAGTCTCCACTGAACAGCACTGTCCAAACAACAGTCATCGCAATACCGGCAGTCATGGAAGGGCTATAAAGGATGATTGCCAATACAGTTCTTGGCTTGTGAGGTATCTGTGCCAACATCCAAGCGAGGATGAAACTCATTAAATATCCTAGCGGACCGACAATGAACGCGAATTTGATGGTGTTAGGTAGAACATATTGCATAAAAACCTCATCTCTCGTTACTAACTCGATGAAGTTCTTCAAACTGATGAATTCCGGAGTCTCGATGGTATTGAAATAAGTAAATGACAATCCCATGGCGATAATGACCGGCACTATGATAAATACAGTGAATAATATTACGTACGGAGTGATGAACCATACCGGTTTATTTATTTTACTAAGCATTGTCATCACGCTCCGTCAGCCAATATTCGATGTTGTAGATGGTCGGTACGTTATACGGCCTGATTACAACACCATTTTCGACATAATTGAATTCCTCCATTTTATAAAGGATTTCTCTATTGGCGGTTTTTACAGCCTCATCCAAAGTAACACGTGGATTCGCGTCGTCAAAAACGATTGTGTTCCATGCGTTGCTTATTTCACGTTCCACCATGTAAGATCCAGGTATTCTTGAAGCTTCCAAAGCATATTCCCATTGTTCGAGTATAATCTCTTTGTGTTGTGAAGGAATCGGTAAATTGGCAAAGGCGTCAAGATTGGCAGTGTTCCAGAAATAGGCGGTTCCATATGTGGTTTGGAGACGTTGAGCAAAATTGGTTTGAACCTCGGTGGACATCCACCAGGACAAAAATTCCCATGATTCCTGTTGCAACTGGGAATTGGACAGAATCATTGAAGCCTGCGCTCCACAAGCCGCCCATCTTTCGACTTCTCCTTCACCGTTTTCAACGCCAGGATGCAAGGCAATATCCCACTTACCCATTATTTCCGGCGCCGCTATCGTCAGTTGTAAATATGTGGCCAAATCACTTATTCCAATCGGTAGTGTTCCATAACGGAAATGATTGTAGAAGTTAGGAACTTCTTTTGGCAAGTTATAAACGGTGAACAAATCAGTCATCAATTGAATACCTTGAAGGTTTTCATCCGAATTGATAAGCGTACTCATTCCGTCTTCACTAAACAAAGTCCCACCAAATTGATAGATGAAAGGTATCGTCGCCACGAATGGCTTGAATCCTTTAAATAAAGCTAAAGGTTCATAATAATTCATTCCGTATCTTTGCAGTTCCGGCAAGATTTCAATCACTTCTTCCCAGGTGTCTGGAACAGGTAAATTCAAAGCTTCAAAGATATCTGTTCGATAGAAAGTGACCCAGAAATTTTGGGTTTCCGGTATTCCAAACACACCTTCTTCAAATGCATATGGAACCATAACTCCCGGAGAGAAATGCGAAACAAGTTCGGCATAGCCTTCAAACTGTCTTAGATCCAATGAAGCGCCGCGAATGGCGAATTCATATGGAATCCAGTGATTGACTCCCAAGGCTACATCCGGACTGTAATTGGATGAATTAGCTAAAATAAGTTTATTTTCGTCAGGCATGATTGACAGTTTAACTTCAATACCAGTAGTCGGTGTGAATTCATTGTCAATCATAATCTGCATAATTTCAATGTATTGACGAGGATGGTTTACCCAAACCTCGATTGTTCCTTCTGGAACGTCAGTCACCGAATATTCATCGGCGGTAAACGACAGGAAGAAACGCTTGATGCTTTCCCAGTTTCTCAGGAAGAATCTGGCTTTGGCGTTCGGAATATCTTCTGTTGAACCAGTCAGATAGATGCTTTGTAAATCAAGACCGTTTTCCAAGAAACCCTGAATGGTGCTTCCAAGGAATTGAGTGGCACTGCTTGAACCATCAGCCAACATTACCATTTTTGTAGGTATCTCATCGACATCTTCTCTCAATGTTTCAAGCCTGTCGATAGCTAAATTTAGATTGGTCAATTGGGCAGGATTCTTTTGATGAGAATATTTGCTTAGTTCAACAACAATTGAATTAAGAGTTTCAAGCCAACGGTCGAATCTATCTTCGATATCAGGAATATAGTCGATTAATTTCCAAGTACGATAACGATCGCTCGTATTCCCGGTCAATTGTTTGATTTCCAAAGATAATTCGTTTATCTCATTCATGACACCGATGATATTTTCATAAGCATTTCGATACGGATCGAGAACAACTCGTAAAGACACCGTGTGAATGCCTTCATCGAAATAGAAACGGTAATTTTCTTCTCCGTTATTCAAAACGATATTTTGATAAGTTGCGGAGAACGGGAATGGATAAGCAGCCACTTCCGCAAAAGGCACTTCTCCATCAATCTTGATCTCTCTGAAAACAGGCATCTGCATTAGGTAGTCTTGTTTGTATTTAAAGGCAAGATAGTAATAACCGGCTTCGCTAACTTCAACATTATAAGTTATTTCATCGTTCCCGGAACGGAAACTATATCCGTTGATGGCGTTGAGTCTCAGGTATTTTGTGTCATAATTGGTTGCGGAAGGATCTCTCTCACTTGTCAAGGTAATTGAAGGATTAGATTTTTCAGCCAACTCTTCCGCTCCGATTCTTATCAATGACTCAGCCAATTCTCCGGTATTTGATTCCAGATATTCGGAATAGGTAGCCAGCACTTCAACTGGCGTGATATAAATATTGCCCAATAATATTTCTCCAGCCACACATTCGATTGCAATGGTGTTGTTACCAGTCAAAAACTGGAACATAAGCGGGCGAGAATTCAGTCCGGTAGAATCATGAAGATAATTATGATTCCATTCATCGGACTTAATCGAATTAGGAATTATTTCGTTTCCATATCGGTCAAAAGAGAAAGTGGTAGTTTCAAATCCCCAAACAACAGGGAGTTCGATAACTTTGCTTTCCTCATATTGAAACTCCGAATTAATGGACAGAGAAATTTCATTAGGTAAAACATTACCGGTAAGATCTTGATGATCGATTATTATATTGTATGCTCCAGATGTAACGACATTGAAGTCGAATTCAATAAAGTCACCTTCATTAAGGAGTAAAATATTTTCTTCATAGCCATAATCAGCGCCGTCGATATAGTTGTCATCCATATCCTCGGCATTAATTGTCGTAATAGTCTCAGTATCGGCTGAATGCCAATTTTCCGTAACAACACTGTAGCTGTCAACTGAATATTCAGTCAAAGAAATCGAATCTCCTTCGATTGTTATATAACTTATATCAGAATCAGCGTTGATTGAGAAAACGACAAATACCAGCAACAACGCCAGTATAAATATCAGATATTTCTTTTTAGAGACGAATTTCAAAGCATTTTTCATTTGTAACCCCCGGTAAATTAAATAGCCAAAATAATAAGAATAATGGCAAGCCGTGTTTAGACGCTTGGAGTGAAATGCTATTCACAGCGCTTCACCTCGGCTTGCCATCTCTATTAACTTATTCTTCTGTTTGTCCTATGGCAGCTATCGATTCTTGAACCAATTGATTGATCTTAGTCTCCCAATCGGCTGCGAACACTTCAGGTGTAACTAACCCGTCATGGATTCTGTTCCAATAGTCATTTTCCTCGTTGCCAACCCATTCCCAGAATTGTTTGTATCCCGGTAACCATTTGTCAACGTCAGGTTTTGAAAATTCGAACAAATCAACGCTTTCACGTAAACCTTCGATGTAATCAATGTATAACTCGGCTTCAGCCCAAACTTCAGGATAATCAGCGATTGGAAAACGATCCAAATAGAAGTCGCCTCTTTCATCCATTAAAGCAAGTCTTGTCAACCAGCCATCGCGTCCATAAGTCATCCATTTCGCCAATGCATAAGCTTCCTTAGGATGAGAGGTCTGCGAAGAAACACATTGGTAGTCCAAAATTGTTGGAGGGAATTGTCCAGCGTCACCGCCAGGGTATGGCCAGAAACCAACTTCGATGTTCTTCTCGTCATACATTTGGTCAACCATCCACAAGTTCCATGAACCATCAATCTTCATACCGACAAGTCCTTCATACCAAGGCCAGATATCACCAAGTTCAGCCATTTCCTCTTCAGTGTATGCAGCAACGACACCTTGATCCCATAGATCAAGTTTTGTGTTATAAGCATCAATCCAAGCAGCTGAATTGAAATGGAATTGAGTTCCATCCCAAGTTTGATATCCTACACTGGTATTGTCTTGCGTAGGGAATATTGCTTCAAAGTCAAGATCTCCATACCATGGATCGATACCATAGACATGGTCGTTGATTCCAGCTTGTCTGATTTCAATCGCCAAAGCGATGAACTCGTCATAAGTCCAGTCCTTTTCCGGTAAATCGATATTATAAGTATCGAACAATGTAATATTGATATAAATACCTTTAATGAATTGGAAAGAAGGTATAGCCAATCTCAGGTCGTTGTAGACAGCTGTATTGGCAATATTCGGATAAACCAAGTCAGTATCAGGATCCATATCCCAAAATTCGGCTACGTCCAACAACATTCCGTTGGCGATTCCGGTAGGGACGTTGTCAATTGCGAAAACGTCAGGAAGAATGCCAGCAGCTTGAGCATTGATTAGATTGCCGGTGAATTCAGCTCCTGAACCTGTTATGTCCTGTCTCAGTTCAACAGTGATATTAGGATATTTATCCATGAAGGAATCAATCAAAGCTTGATTGAGTTCCTGATCGCCCCAGTCAGCGTAACTTAAAACGATATTATCGTCAGTCAAGCATTCAGGTGCGAAAGGATCGACAACACAAACATCTTCTGTGGTGGTCTCGTTAGT
>CALMFM010000013.1 GCA_937862575.1 uncultured Bacillota bacterium | reverse complement strand
AATTGACGAATTCACAGTAACATTTGTCGATTATGACGGCACCGTATTGAAAAGTGTGACTTGTACGGCAGGAGAAGCTTGTGAGATTATTCCTCCGGACGAACCGGACAATAAGGAAAACTGTTATTTTACTAGATGGTCTGTGTTTGAAAGTCAATTTGATTCAATTGATAGAGACACAGAGATTAAAGCAATTTATACATTAGATAACAGACTTTTGACTGTGTTTGACAGAACAATAGTGTTTTATTCATTCTTTATCATAAGCGGCATCACGGTAGCTTTAATTATCGGTCTTAGAGAAAGCAAAAGAATAGGAATCAAACAGGACGATTTGATTGATGGATTCTTATGGATAGTGCCAGTAGCGATTTTAGGAGCCAGATTATGGTATGTAGCATTTGAGTGGGCTGATTTCTATGTGCCTGGATATCCTTTGGATACATTCTGGCAAGTCATCGGGTTCGATGTTATTAATCACGAAGTAATATTCTCGAGTTTTGGACTGGCAGGACTGGCTATTCACGGAGCGTTCTTCACGGCTCTAATTTGCGCTATATTTTTTACAAAGAAAAGAAAAATCGACATATTCAAAGTGTTTGATATTGTAGCTGTAGGGTTCATAATAGCTCAAGCCTTTGGCCGGTGGGGAAATTTCTTTAATCAAGAAGCACATGGTGGTCTTGTCGGAGGAACAACCAACTATATAGCAAACCTGACGCTTGAGCAACAATTCAATTATTTAAGATATACTTTGCACCTTCCTGAATTCATTGTCAATAACATGTATATAACTAGAGCCTTTCATTCGATAACAGTTGAACCTTTAACTGGATATTATCACCCGACTTTTTTCTATGAATCAAGTATTAATCTGATTGGATTCGGAATTATGTTAATATTAAGAAGATGGAAGAAAATACATTTTGGTGAATTATTATCGTTTTACTTGATTTGGTATGGTGGATTAAGAATATTCATAGAGACCATGAGAACCGATCCGTTGACATTCGAATTATTAGGCATGACATTCAAGTCAGCCATAGTGACATCGGTATTGATGATAACTGCCGGATTGGCTTTATCAACATACATCAGAATCAAAAGAAAAGGGCATGACTATAGTACTGTTCCCGGATATTTCGGATATAAGAAAGAAAGCATTGTAGAAGAAGAAACCAAGGAGTAAAAATGTCATTTTCAAGTGAGATAAAAACCGAACTTCAGAGCATTAAGCAAGCAGAGTGCTGCAATCGGGCCGAATTGTCGGCTCTTTTGCATATTGGCGGTTCGATTGAAAAGAACAGCCAGGGATTGAACCTTGTTTTTCAAAGCACCAATAATGCCGTAATCAGAAGATTCATGATCTTATTGAAATCGCTGTACGATATTGATCTTACTTTATTGAAAAAGCAATCACAGAAATTGCGAAAACACGATATTTTTATAGTAAAGATTTCCGAAAAGGTTGATTATCTATTAACAGATTTATCCTTGATTAATGAATCGGCAATCTTCTTCCAAGATGTAGACGCTAGAATCATCGAGGAAGAGTGCGACAAACGAGCATATTTAAGAGGTGCATTTTTGGCTACGGGTTCGATAAATTCTCCCGAAACTAGTGCTTATCATATGGAAATCCAAGCTTTCTCTGAAGTGCAAGCGGAAGTGATAAAAGATTTAGCCAATCACTTTGATTTGAATGCCAGAGTCACCAAGAACAAACGCGGGTATATCGCATACATGAAAGAAGCCGAAAAAATAGCTGATTTTCTGAGGGTTATCGGCGCTAGCAATTCACTGTTTGAATTTGAAGATTCAAGAATCAAAAGAGATTTCAAGAACTCAATTAACAGGGTTATAAATTGTGATTTAGCTAACGAGAAGAAAGCTTTGGATGCCGCAATTAAACAACTTGAACAAATCGAGATAATTGAAAAATATCATAAGAATTTGTCAAAAAGCATGACTGAAGCAATATTTCTGAGAAAAACCTATCAAGATGCTACTTTGATAGAACTAAGTTACGCTTCAATTGAACATTTCGGAAAACAGATTTCCAAGTCAGCATTAAATCATCGTTTTCGTGCCATAAAGGACTTGGCTAACCAGACAATTATCGAGGAGAATCTTAAATGATTGTAGGAATCGGTGTTGATATCCTTGAGGTATCAAGAATTAAAAAAGAGCAATCCAGAAGAATATTAAGCGAACAAGAATTAAAAATATTCGATAGTTTTTCTTTAGAATCTCGTCAATTGGAATTTTTAGCCGGAAGATTTACTCTAAAAGAAGCGGTAATAAAGGCCATCGGTCGCACAAATTATCGAGTTGGCATGAGAGATATTACGATAATCAATGACGAGACCGGAATGCCACAAATCATTGAACCAAACATCGAAACTTTGAAGATTCATATCACACTATCTCATGAAAAAGATTACTGCATCGGCATGTGCATTATTGAAAATGTGTAGTTTTTTTGATGAAGACAAAATTTTCTTGCAAAATACGATAAAAAAAAGTAAAATATTTATACTGAGGTGAGAATATGGCGACATATAAAAAAGGATTTAAAAAACAAAACGCAGAAACTGTACTTCTTAAAGTGATAATGGGAATTATTCTCTCTGTTTTTGCTTTAGTAGCAGTGGCGTTTATTTATAATGCAGCAACACAATGGAAAACTTACGAGCATTATACTGCAATAACAGAATATGACGGCATATTCGAATATACAAATGGCGGAGATGAAGCCTTACAAGATTATGTAGTATATTTGTACTCGGATACATGTACCAATTGCTCAAATATCATGATCGATGTTTTGAGAATAGGAAACAGTTTGAACCGCAGCGAAGATTTCTTCTTCTTAGCTAATGTTGACAATATGACAGACAGCGATACCGCGCTTGCGACTTTCCTTGATACTATCGACGAGCAAGAATTGGGTACTCCAATGATTATCATTGTTGTTGACGGAGAATTCAATGCAGTATATACAGGCTCAACTGATGTTGTGAACATACTTGAAAGTATCCAGGATGGCACTTACGAAGCTTTGAATGAATAACTGTTTGAACTAACAAAATGAAACCTTTGTGAACAGCAAAGGTTTTTTTATTTGTCAATGCATGAATTAGGCATTTCTTGTTTTGTAATACCGCTGTATTTGTGATAAAATATAAGAGTTAGGAATGGTGATTATATGGAGTACATGAACGAAAATCTAATTAAACAAGTAGCAGAAAATCAAGGAATAAAAGTCAAACAAGTAGAAACTGTCCTTTCCCTTTTGGAAGAAGGAAATACTGTGCCTTTTATCGCCAGATATAGAAAAGAAATGACCGGCTCTTTGGATGAAGAGCAGATCAGGGCTATCGAAAAGGAATACGAGTACGGTAAGAATCTCGAAAAGAGAAAAGAAGACATCATGAGATTGATTGACGAAAAAGGTATGCTTACGGAAGAGCTAAAAGCCGATATTCTTAAATGTGAAAAACTTGTCGACCTTGAAGATATATATAGACCGTACAAAGAAAAGAAGAAAACAAAAGCCACCGAAGCAATTAAGAAAGGCTTGGAGCCATTGGCAAAAGCTATCATGGAATTTCCGGATATTGAAAATCTGGATTCTTTGGCAGAGCCATTTATCAATGAAGAGGTAAAAGATGTCGCCGAAGCATTTGAAGGGGCTAAGTATATTATTGCGGAAAACATATCAGACAATGCCAATTTCCGTAAATGGATTAGGGATTTCACAAATAACAATGGAACCATAGCTACAAAATCAAAGAAAGACATTGATGACCCATACGGAACATATCAAAATTACTATGATTATGAAGAATCGTTAGAAAATATCAAGTTGTATCGAATATTGGCGATAAACAGAGCTGAAAAAGAAAAGATTATCACAGCTAAGATTAATATCTCTGAAGAAGAAATAACCCAATACCTTGAAAGACAGATAATTGGAAAGAAGAAATCTCTAGTTGTACCACTGGTTGAAGAAGCAATTAAAGACGCATACAAGCGATTGATAAGCGGTTCGATCGAAAGAGAAATAAGAAGTGATTTCACAGATAAAGCCGAAAATCAAGCAATTCATATTTTCTCCGAAAATTTGAGGTCTTTATTACTACAACCGCCTCTTAAAGGAAAAATGGTGTTAGGCATCGACCCGGCTTTTAGAACCGGATGTAAACTTGCGGTGATCGACTCTTATGGAAAGTTTATCGCAAAAGGTGTTATATATCCTCACGAAGCTTCAAAGGGTGGACAAGCTGATCCTAAAAAAGTAGATCAAGCGAAGAAATTGATTGAAGCTGTTGTTAAAAAATATGATATAGACATCATCGCAATTGGCAATGGAACAGCCTCGAGAGAAACAGAAGCTTTCGTTGCGGAAATTATTAAAGATTATCATTTGACTTGTAAATACGTAATTGTTAGCGAAGCTGGAGCTTCAGTGTATTCAGCTTCTGAATTGGCGAGAGAAGAATTCCCGGAATTTCAAGTTGAAGAAAGATCAGCAGTAAGTATAGCCAGAAGAATGCAAGATCCTTTGAGTGAATTGGTCAAAATAGATCCGAAATCAATAGGCGTAGGACAGTATCAGCACGACGTGTCACAGGCTAAATTGACAGAATCATTGGATTTCGTTGTTTCAACAGCAGTTAATCGGGTTGGCGTTAATATCAATACGGCGTCATTCTCGCTTTTGAAGTATGTATCCGGGTTATCAGCGAAAGTGGCAAAAAATATAGTAACTTATCGTGAAACCAAAGGCCCTTTCAAAGATAGAAACAACATATTATCCGTTGATAGCATGGGACCGAAAACCTTTGAACAAGCAGTTGGGTTCTTAAGAATTCTTAATTCGGCAAACCCTTTAGATAAGACTCCAATTCATCCGGAAAGTTATGAACTTGCAGGAATAATTCTCAAACATTTGAACCTACACGCAGATGAGATTGGGTCTTTGAAGTGCCAGTTGTTGATTAACAACTGTGATAAACAAAGATTGGCAAAAGATCTCAATCAAAACATCATACTCGTTGAAGATATTTTGGACGCCTTTATAGCCCCTACAAGAGATTTGCGTGACGAGTTTCCACAACCGCTATTAAAGAGTGAATTGTTGTCTTTGGAAGATTTGAGACCAAATATGGAATTACAGGGCACTGTTAGAAATGTCGTGGATTTTGGCGCTTTCATCGATGTCGGAATCAAGGAAGCGGGTCTCGTTCATATCTCTAAAATGAGCAAGCAGTATATCAAACACCCTTTGGAAGTTGTTGGGGTTGGAGATATAGTCAAAGTATGGGTATTGGGAGTCGATTTGAATAGAAAAAGACTTCAGTTATCCATGATAAAACCAGACGGGAAACAAGAATTCATTAATTAGACTTAAATTATATAGCTCGCTATCATTTTGAATTCGATTGTAATATAATATGGTTGATATATGAAAAATGAAGGAGGTTTTTTATATGGGAAAACTTAAATTCGGTTACGGTTGGGCTGTCAAATGGATTTTAGCAGCGCTTTTGATAGCCGCAGGTATTTTGATGCTATTGAATTCGGGAGTTGTAGTCTATGCCACAACTGGTCTTGCGGTCATTTTATTCTCGGCTTTACGGGTTGTACCACTGATGAAGACTCTTAAAAAAGAAGTGCTTAGGACGATGAACCTTATTGAAATCATTTTTGATTTCATAATCGGAGGCGTAATGGTCTTTGTAGCATTTTCCGGAAAATGGTCAGACAATTTCTGGATTGCGATGTATGGGTACTTATTGGCTTTCTTCCTCTTGTCGAGAAGCGTTATCTATTTGGTCTCTATGTATTATTTTGACGAGAAGACTGAAGCTACAAAGTTCTGGATGCATCTAATCTTCTTTGCATTGGGTCCAGTTGTCTTGACTTTAACGATTCTTAAGAACAGCACTGGTGTTGACATAATAAGTCTGCTGATATGGGCATTGTTCATATTTGCATTGGGAGGAGCCGTATATCTTGGATATGATGGTTATGGCGGATATAAAAAATATCGCGAAACTTCTAAGAAATTGAACACCGAAAAACAGCCACCAAAAGAGGCGCCGGTAGAGAAGGAAATACCAAAACCGGTTGCGGATGAAGTGAAGCAAGACGAAACTTATGTAAATTAAAAAACAGTTGACAGTTAGCCCAAAATACAGTAATATATTAGGGCTGGCTGTTTTTGTTGGAGTAATACTCAAGAGGCCGAAGAGGCGCCCCTGCTAAGGGCGTAGGTCGGGGAACCGGCGCGAGAGTTCGAATCTCTCTTACTCCGCCATTTTACTGGAAAAAGCGATTGATTCGCTTTTTTTTATTTTTTATAAAAAAAACATATCAACGTTCATTTTCTCGGGAGTTATTGTTTTATTGGAAAATGATAATATAATAATTCATAGAGGGATGTGATTTTTGTGAAGAAAATCAAAGATAGATTGTTAAAGGCTCGCAGCTTCCTCAGTGTCAAGACCTATAAGCACCCGATGCTATTCGTTATCAGTATAATGGCGCTATTGAACATCCTCATCTTATGCGTTGCAGCCTTAATAGCTTTAGGTATCGATGATTCGTTTGACGGATTCATCGACGCTTTTACAAACGGCAGTCTCAAATGGATGCTTACTCCAAATGCCATATTACAGATAACCAATCCAAATCTATTGATTTTGGCAGTTGCAGTATTGGTTATCGGAATGATACTTTTTACAGGTACAATCATAGCTTTAACAACAAATGCTATTAAAGAATATTTCCAAAAGAAAAAATCAGGATCCGGCAAAATATATTTGGATAATCACATCGTCATTCTTAATTGGAACAACAAGGTACCAGAATTGGTTGCGGACTTGTTGCATATGGAAGAAAAAGGAATCCAAGTGGTCATTTTAGCCGATATTGACAAATCTTTTGCGGAAAAGCAAATAATCAATTCGTTGAATGATGCAAAACACAACGATAAGGAATTATCAAACATCAATATTCTTGTTAAAAGTGGAAGCCCGTTATTGTATTCGGATCTTGACGAGATATCAATTGAAAATGCAAACTCCATATTAGTAATGAATCAGGATTCTCACAAATCAGTAATAAAAGATATGTCAAAATCGGATTTGAATGTGATTAAAATAATTCTTGGAATAGGTCGAATCAATTTTCTTTATGATCCGCCAATTGTGGCCGAAATAAAAAACATTGAAACCAAAGAGAAAATACTTACAATGGCCAAGGTTGTAAACACATTGCACGAGCACAAGATTTTGCCAATCTGTTTTGACAGAAGACTCGGCCAGATAATCGCTCAAACCATAATCGACCCAAGGATGGAAGATGTTTATCTTTCACTATTCTCATTTGACGATTCCGAAGTATACATGATAGAGAATATGGATTTTGAAGATTGCTTGAAACATTTCTCTCACGCTATTCCATTGACAAAATCGGGGAACGACTTATTTGTTTTATCTTTGAATTCAAAAATCAAGAATATTCAAGATCATAAAGAATACGAACTAAGTAAAATAAAGTTGGCAAGAGTGATCAAGCCAAGCAATATGGATGTATTCATTGTTGGCAAGAACAATAAATTAAGTTTTATCATGGAATCGTTTAAAGAATACGAGGAACTATATCAAAGTGATTTCAATGCTAAATTCGTTGACGATAATGGACTGGAAACAGTTGTTGAAGAACTAAACAAATCCGATAAGCCAACAACAATAGTTCTCCTCAGCGACGAATCTCAGGAAATTGAAAGTCTAGATGCGAACGTAATTGAAAATCTAATCTATTTACAAGGTAGTATCAATAGAAAAGACATTAACATAATCGTTGAATTACTCGACCCGAAAAACGACCACATCATCAAGGATTTCGATATCAACAACACGATTATTTCCAACAAAATCATATCGCTCTTACTCAGCAAATTAGCTTTATATAAAGAAACAGCGCCATTCTATGAGAATCTTTTAACAATCAGATCGGACACCACAGGAAAAGACGATCAGAATATTTTCATAATTTCGGTTGACGAGTACATCAAAGAGAATTTGCCAATTAGATTTGGCTCTGTAAAAGAATTCATGATAAACATTTTCTATTCATCAAGCAAAAAATATATTCCAATCGGGTTGATAAGGGATGGGCAAATGCGCATATTTGAAGGCGATATGTCCAAAGTTGAGGATCTCAACATTGTCGAGACCGATGAACTCATACTATTCAAGATTTGAAAGAAAGAGGAAGATATATGAAAAAGGAAAAATCTTGTGGATGCATAGCTTTCAATGCCAAAAATGAAGTTCTTCTAGTTCGAATGCTACACGGACATTGGTCATTTCCAAAAGGTCATGTAGAACCAAAGGAATCAGAAATGCAAACGGCCATTAGAGAAACGCTTGAAGAGACAAACATCACCGTCAAACTGGATAAAGGCTTTAGAGAAGTTTCTACATATTCACCCGCAGAAGGCGTCATGAAAGACGTGATATTCTTCGTTGGGAAAGCAGAAGGTGAAGAAATTAAGATTCAAGAAAGCGAATTAAGAACTGCGGAATTTATGAATCCCAAGAAAGCTGAAGCTTATATAACATACGAAAATGATAGAGAAATTTTTAGAAAAGCATGGATTTACTGGGAGAAGAAGCATAAGGTTTAGCCAACTGTTCAAGCGGTTTGACTGCTTGAGCGATTATGGCTTAAAAATAGCCATTTTGATATTGACAACGCTTACATTATTCAGTATAATTACTATGTAATTAAATATGTTTCACAGAGGCGCAACATGTCGGTAATCCGCCGGATATAGGAATCGGGCTTTCTCGATGGATGAAGGAACATGCTGCCGAAAGAGATGATCAGTCCGTAATGGTCATTGTCTTGATATTTAAACACACAGTTTAAGTATTGCCATTAAACCAATGGAGAGCTGTTATATTTTATAATATAATGGCTCTTTTATTTTACAGGAGGGAATATGAATAGTCTATCAATTAATGAATTGAAAATCGGCGATAGCAGCGAGACGACAAAAAAGTTTTCTGAGTCGGACGTCTTGATGTTCGCGAAAGTATCCGAAGATTTCAATCCGGCACACGTTGATAAAGAATATGCTGAAAAGACCATGTTTAAACATCAAATTGTGCATGGAATGCTGGTTGGCTCTCTTTTTAGCTCAATCTTTGGAGTGAAATTACCTGGTTTGGGAAGCATCTATACCAAACAATCACTGAAATTTACAAAACCGGTTTATTTTGGAGATGAAATCACCGCTAAAGTCACAGTAAAAGAGTTAATTCTTGAAAGAAACAGAGTAATATTTGATTGTGTTGCGACTAATCAAAACGGTGATACCGTAATTATCGGCGAAGCAGAAATCATGCCGCCTAGGAAGGAGAACATATGAGAAGTTTCATAAATGGAGAGAAATTCAAAGCGTTACTTAAAGATGGAATGAGCCTAATGGTTGGAGGGTTTTTAACTAATGGGACTCCGGAAGGATTAATTGATCTCGTTGTGGAATCCAAGGTAAAAGGTCTAACTATCATCTGTAATGACGGAGGATACCCAGAACTTGGTGTCGGTAAATTGATTGCCAATGGTCAAGTCAAAAAGCTCATAGCTTCTCATATCGGCACCAATCCGGTTGCTGGAGAACTAATGCAAAGTGGACAATTGGAAGTTGAACTGGTCCCTCAAGGCACATTGGCGGAAAGAATACGTGCGTATGGAGCTGGATTAGGAGGAATATTGACTCCAACTGGGCTTGATACAATTGTAGAAGAAGGAAAACAAATTATCGAAGTCAAGGGTATAAAATATCTCCTTGAAGAAGCATTAGGAGGGGATTTGGCTCTTGTAGGCGGGGCGATTGCAGACGGCTATGGAAATCTTAGGTATAATAAAACCATGAGAAATTTCAACCCGATAATCGCAACAGCCTGTGAAACTGTTGTTTGTGAGCCACGCAAGATAGTAGATGAAATTGATCCAGAAAACGTAATAACACCACATCCTTTTGTGGATTACATATTGGTAGGTGAGTATAATGATTGATAAAGAAATAATAGCCTCAAGAATAGCGCTTGAACTAAAAGACGGAGATTTGGTCAATCTAGGCATTGGAATTCCTACACTGGTTGCCAATTATATACCAGAAGATGAAAATATCACCTTCCAAGCAGAAAATGGCATCATTGGGTTAGGCGGTCTTGTCGAAGATGAACAAGAAATAGTTAATGCCGGCGGATTAGGTGCCAGCATTTTACAAGGCGGAGCTTTTATAGATTCTTGCACATCCTTTTCTTTTATAAGAGGAGGACATATAGATGTAACTGTGTTAGGTGCTTTGGAAGTAGACCAAGAAGGATCTTTGGCTTCCTGGATTATTCCTGGAAAGAAAGTTCCTGGAATGGGCGGAGCTATGGACTTAGTGACCGGAGCCAAAAAGGTCATCATAGCCATGAAACATACAAATAAGGGCGAATCAAAAATTCTTAAAAAATGTACTTTGCCTTTGACTGCCGCTCATCAGGTTGACATGATAGTAACCGAAATGGCGGTTATGCAAGTTAAAAAAGACGGATTACACCTTTTGGAAGTTCATCCGGATTACACAGTAGAAGACATTATAAAAAGCACTGAAGCAGAATTGATTATCGATAACGTTATTCCAATGAAAGGAGTAAACTGATGAAAACAACATTTAAAGTAAGAATGTCCAGCCATGACGCTCATTATGGTGGTAATCTAGTCGATGGAGCCAAAGTTTTGGCTTTGTTTGGAGATGCCGCGACTGAACTTCTTATTCGTCGTGACGGAGATGAAGGCTTATTCAGAGCATATGAGAAAGTAGATTTCTTAGCGCCAATCTATTCTGGCGATTTTCTAGAAATTGAAGCGGAAATTATAAACGAAGGAAACACATCTAGAAAAATTGAGTTTCACTGCTATAAAATCATCGCATCAAGACCTGATATAGCACCAAGCGCTTGCGATGTTCTTGAAGAAAAAATTTTGACAACGTATGCGATTGGAACATGCATAGTACCGAAAGGTTTACAAAGAAATAATGGATAAACTTATAATCACTTGCGCTATTACCGGCGCAGAAGTTACTAAAGAATCTAATCCGGCAGTTCCATACACAGTTGAGGAGATGGTTGAATCTGCCTATCAGGCATATTTGGCTGGAGCATCGGTCATTCATCTGCATGCAAGATATGATGATGGCACACCTACCCAAGATAAAGAAAGATTCAGACAGATTCATGATGCAATTAAATCAAAATGTCCTGATGTAATCATTCAAGTTTCAACTGGTGGAGCCGTTGGAATGTCTCGCGATGAAAGGTTAGATGTCTTGAACATCAATCCGGAAATGGCGACTTTAGACTGTGGGACTTTAAATTTTGGCGGAGACGACATTTTCGTTAATACGGAGAATGATATCAAGTATTTCGCTGAGAAAATGAATAACTTGGGTGTTAGATATGAGATGGAATGCTTTGAGAAAGGCCATATAGACACCACCCTGAGGTTCATTAAACAAAATGTTATCAAAAATCATCTGCATTACTCATTCGTTTTGGGAGTAAGAGGCGGAATGTCTGGTGAGGAACGCGACTTTCTATTTATGAAAGACAGTATTCCAACCGAAGCCACTTTTTCTGTGGCTGGAATCGGTAGATTCGAATTCACTTTAGCAGAATTGTCTATCAAACACGGAGGACATGTTCGTGTAGGATTAGAAGATAACATCTATATTGAAAAAGGCGTGTTGACGAAATCAAACCGTGAATTGGTTGAAAAAGTGGTCAATATAGCTAAAAAATATGGCAGAGAAATTGCTTCTCCTGCCGAAACAAGAAGAATACTGAAAATGGAGAGAGAATAAAAATGGAAAAATTATGTAAATATGGAACACACAGAGTTATCTACCCTCTGGGAACGTTGCCTCAAGCAGCTGAAAAATTAGACAATAATATGGTTTGCATGGATAATGAAATCCTAATAGAAGTTAAAACATTAAATATAGACTCAGCCTCTTTCACTCAAATCAAGAATGCTTGTGATAAAGATCCTGAATTGATGAAAAACATGATTCTGGAGATAGTTAATCAAAGAGGAAAAATGCAAAATCCGGTTACTGGTAGTGGCGGAATGTTGCTTGGGACTGTAAAAGAAGTTGGAAAAGACATTCATAAAGATGTAGCTGTTGGCGACGAAATCGCATCTTTGGTCTCTTTGTCTTTAACTCCTCTCAAAATTAACAAGATTTTAGCTATTCATATGAATAAAGATCAAGTCGACATTGAAGGACAAGCAATTTTATTTGAAACAGGCATTTTTGCCAAAATACCTAGCGATATGCCTCCACATATAGCTTTGTCTGCGCTAGATGTTGCGGGAGCACCTGCACAAGTAGCCAATCTAGTGAAAAAAGGGGACACAGTCTTGATTTTGGGAGCCGCAGGAAAATCAGGAGTTCTATGCGCATATCAAGCCAGAAAAAGCGCTGGCCCTGAAGGCAAGATTATTGGTATTATTCATCACGATACTCACAAAAAGGAACTGGAAAGTCTTAACGCT
>CALMFM010000012.1 GCA_937862575.1 uncultured Bacillota bacterium | reverse complement strand
AATGATTCTTGGCTTTAGTTTTGGAGCTTCCAGTTTGGCATTGTTTGCCAAAGCCGGCGGTGGTATTTTTACCAAGACCGCCGATATCTCGGCTGACTTGGTTGGTAAAGTTGAACTCGGCATACCGGAAGATGATCCAAGGAACCCGGCTGTAATCGCCGATAACGTCGGGGATAATGTTGGTGACGTAGCCGGAATGGGAGCGGATTTGTTTGACTCTCATGTTGCGTCCCTAGCAGCCGCTTTGGTAATGGCCAGTGCTATTGGCGGTAATTATGTGACAATGGTTTTCGTCTATGCGACTTTAGGTCTTCTTTCATCAATCATTGGCATCATGTTTGCCAAGATGGGCAAAAAAGGAAGTCCTACAAGAGCTTTGAATCTATCTACTTACTTAACAACCGGTATTTTCACTGTTCTTACTGGTTTGGCAACATGGATATTCAACTTCGATTGGCGCATTTACGGTGCCGCTATCGTCGGTTTATTCGTCGGTGTAGTTATCGGTATAACTACCGACTACTTCACCAATGATGAAAAGAGTCCGGTTAGAAAAGTTGCGGAAGCATCAAAATCCGGTCCAGCTTTGACAATCATCTCTGGAACAAGCTATGGTTTCTTATCTGTGTTGCCGGCAATGATTGGAATCGCAATCAGCGCATTTGTCGCTTATAAATTAGTTCCTGATCATCCATTGTTCGGTATTTCCATGGCCGCAGTCGGAATGTTATCAATCGTCGGAATGATAATTTCCAATGATGCTTACGGTCCAATCGTCGACAACGCCAGAGGCTTAGCTGAGATGGGCGGCCTTGGTGAAGAAGTAATCAAAATAACTGATGAACTCGATTCTGCTGGAAACACTGTCAAGGCAGTAACAAAAGGTTTTGCGATTGGCGCAGCTGGACTTACAGTTACTTCACTTCTAGGTGCTTTTATAACCGAAGTAAATACGGCAGCAATCGATCTTGGTCTAAACTTTACTTTGGAAGGTTTCGATATTATGAATCCTGCGGTCTTTTTCGGCTTACTGGTCGGCGCCTCAGTTCCGGCAGTGTTCAGTGCAATGTTAATGCTTGGAGTCAATCGCAATGCCGAAAGAATGGTTGCGGAGATTCATCGTCAATTTGAAGAGATACCGGGACTTCTTGAAGGCAAAGAAGGCGTAATGCCGGAATCAGATAAATGTATTGAGATAGCCACTGAAGGCGCATTGAAAGAATTGATTCCCGCAGGATTGTTCGCAATTGTAATTACAATAGTTGTGGGATTCTTTGGCGGTGTATATGCAATTGGTGGATTCTTGACAGGTAATATTGTCAGTGGTCTTCTATTGGCTTTATTCATGTCTAATGCCGGTGGGCTATGGGATAACGGAAAGAAATACATTGAAGCCGGTAATCATGGCGGAAAAGGATCCAATGCCCATAAAGCCGCAGTTGTTGGTGACACCGTAGGCGATCCGTTCAAGGATACTGCTGGTCCATCAATCAACACCCAGATTACCGTAGTAAGTTTAATTGCCAGTTTGTTGAGCGTGTTGTTCCTGACTATATCGATATTTTAGATTAAAGAGGCTTCCTCGGAAGCCTTTTTTAATGGATTAATTTCCAATTAACTTAATAATGTGTATTTATATTTAATCGCGAAATAAGTCAGTATTTGGTCAAAAACTTTCTTTATTTTTACAAATATAATGTATCTAAAACAAAATGAATAATATTATTTTGATTAAAATTAATCATTATATTGATAATTGTCTTCCTTTTTGATATAGTAAATTTCAAGATATGATATATTTGCTAAATCTACTTAGATGATTAGCATCTATTTCATGAAATAATTACATGGAGGAATTGGATTTAATGAGAGATTATAGTGCAGAAAATGAAAACATTGTATTTCCCGAGAAAGTTATAAAACCATTTGTTTCAAAACTAGGAGATTTTAATTTTCAACAAGAACGTTTGATTCATTTCACAACAGGTTGGAAAATGATTATTTTCATCTTGATTGATGTGGTTGCTTTTGGTTACTTGGCTTTTGTAATGTCTAAGTTTCTAAATATAGATTTAGATTCTGTCGGATTAAATACAACCTTTATTACGATTCTTTTTGTTTTGGCAATGGTTTTAGGACTAATCATTCCATTTATAAAGATTGTGGTATTTATTAGTTCCAAGAGATTGAAGGTGTTCGCTTCTGCCAAAGCTGTCAATGTTTATTTGGTCTATCTTAAAATCGCAAGAGGAATCTATGGGCTTTTAGCTGCTTTTTTAGGGTATATGGGTATCTTGATTATAGTCAAGGCATTCATTGTTGGATTATTGTATTTCTTACTTATGGGTGTCATGTTTTACATCGCATTTAAGTTTCTATCGCTTCTAATTGAATTTTTCGAGAGTATTCGCATGAATTTTCGAGGACGAAAGAAACTATTTCCTGATCCAACCACAATCACAAAATACTTGGTTGTATTCTTGGTGATATCAACGGCTGATTTCCTTTATTCTTTAGTTAGCAATGACTTTATTGATCCGGCTCTTGTCGATGCAGTGTATCCATCATTGACGCAGATAGTCGTTCAACTGAATGAAGTAAATTCCCTTTTGGTAATTTCCGGTTTAATTGGTCTTTTATCTTCTGCTTATGAGATATATTTCTTTAAGGCATTTGGTAGAGAGTGTTTCGAGAGTAAGGAACCAGTTGAATACGTCGACGTAAAATATGAGTTATAGCAAACAAAAAGGCTTCCGCGGAAGCCTTTTTTTATGGTGTTATTTTCGTAATGACGTAGTTTAATATAAATGTCTCAGATCCGTTTCCGGTAACGATGACGTAATATGTTCCCGGTGTCAGATGCCATTCAATATCATTTTCATATTCTAAAAGCAGAGTTCCTTGGTCATCGTATAATTGTGATGTGAAAATGAAATCCATATAAGGAACGCTATCAAAGAACGGGTACAACGAGTAATCTGCTTCTTCCGTTATTATAAACTTGATAGCTTGTGAGTAATCGGGTTCGCCGATAGCGATAATCGAACGTGAACCGATAATGTTTTCCGGCATCAAATTGATATCGGTAATCAATTCTGGAATTTCCTTGAATTCCCAAGATACGGTAAAGTTGAAAACCTCAAATTCTCCGCTAAGAATAATTATAAGGTCTTGTCCCTCCTCCACGATGAAACCTACTTTATCAGAAACCCATAACATCTTGGTAGAAATCCCATTTGAAACCCAAATCCAGCCAAAATCACCATCTGTCATTGTTATCTCCAAGTATCCCGCCTCAGAGTCGGTAAGCAAGTAATAATATGCTCTTTCACCCATGGCGATGGATCCAGTTAATTCATTTCCAGAAAGGATTGGACTGTCTACTGTTCCGACCTGTTCTTCCGGATAGGTAACGAATGTCATTTCCAATCTAGTTTCATCGTCTTCATCAGTTGTGACATTTAAATAATAAGTTCCACCTTCTTCAATTCGATAGAATCCATCATAAGGAACTACCATCATATCTGAATCATATAAAGTACTATGGAATTTATTGGAGAAATCCCAATAAAGGTCGATATTGTATATACCAGAATCCAATTCAAAGCGGAAATAGTTATCAGTTTCAGGGAGAATTAATACTTCGTGAGTATTGTCTGCATCATAAGAACGATCGCAATATTGAGGTTCAGAGAAAGTGGTCTCATAATAATGTTCCTCGTTTATTGTCTCGGGATCGAAACTGTCGACTATATACATTTGCTCATCATAAAATATTTGAGTATAAAGTTTTATCCCAAGAAAGTCTACCGGATATCTATTAGTTTCCATAATCAATCTAATACCATGGTTTAAATCGAAAACCAAATTTACGTAATAATCATTTGAACTGGCCGCAGGTTCAATCAACCCCAGAACATAAGCGGCGTAATCATAGTGATTCTCAAATAAATCATATATTGAAAAAGATATTCCATAAGTATTATTTCCTAACACTTGAAATACTGATGTTTCTGGAAGTTCAAACAAAGTATAAATTGCCACAAAAGTGCCAGAATCCTCCGACAAAAGCAGATCTAAATATTCCCCTAAATCATCGCCATAGATGACGTCCTTATACAGATTACCGCCATCAATAACATAGGAATACATCAAATCTCTTTGCGAGTCAAAAGTATACATTAGATTGTAATCATCGGTGTCTTCTACGGCAATATATGATTTATTGTTAATTGAATCGTAACTGATGTTTAGTTCACCTTGATAGTAATCAATCACCGCCCCACCGCTAGCGTACTCAGTCATATCATACCGATATAAGCAATCGAAATTATAATATTGACTTAGAAACACCTCATTATAAGCAACGCCGACCGCGTTGGCAACTTCTGTCCAAGAGGCAGTTCCCTCAGCCGCCGTTGTTGTTTGGTCAACCCATTCTGTAGTTGTGGTGACAACAACGCCATTGGTAGTCGTTGTTATTGGAAGTTGTTCCGTGGTGGTTAAGTGAATCTCTTCTTCTGTAGTATTATCATGAATGGTAGTTTGATCGACAAAATCAGTTGTAGTTGTCTTTTGACTGGAGAACCAATCGCACCCGGTCAAAATTACTACCGATATGATAAACAGAAACACACTAAGCTTTTTCATTTTTCCTCCTGAATGTCTGGCGTGACTAAGTCAGACCAGATATCATTATAATAAGAATGCCTATTTTATGAGGCATTCGCTACTTTTTTCTTAATTATGGCACTTCTTATGACAAAAGGCAGATACCACGCAGTCATTATTCCAAACGACATAGCGATTACACCAATCAAGTATAAGATGTATCCATGCCCTTCAAAGATGGTAAAAGGTGTTCCTTCCGCATTAAGCATGAACATTAGATTCTCACCAGTTATGTTGCTGAAGGCTATCATAAGTCCGGTAATACAAAACAATACCACGACACTCTTTCTCCATGATTTCCAAGTCGGATACCACTCATAAACGAAAATCATATAGATATACAT
>CALMFM010000011.1 GCA_937862575.1 uncultured Bacillota bacterium | reverse complement strand
TTAGCTGGCAAGAACCTAATATTGGCTTCAAATACTTTAAATGCTGATGTCTATTATGATTTGGTAAAATACATGGACAATGTGGAATATCCGGGAATTATTGGGACAAAAGAACAATGCAATGTATACCATGAGATGTATAAGAAGATCACTGGTAGAAATTTGACTACCAAAATGGATCAGAGAATATATTCATGTAAAAAGGTAATCGAACAAAAAGTAAATAATAGTTTTGTAAGGCTTGCAAGAGAAAGCGACTTGGAAGTACTTGTAGTGTGGGCATATGATTTTGCAAAAGATATTCAAGAATCTTTAACCCTAGAACAAGCAAAAGAGAGTATCAAATATCAGATAAACAATAAATCTTTATATGTTTTAGAAGTTGACAATGAAATTGTATCAATGGCTGCAAGAACAAGAGCGCTTGAATCAACTGAGTCAGTTGGATATGTATATACACCTTCTGAGTATAGAAGGAAAGGATACGCTAGTAAGGTTACTGCCGAAGTTACCAAAAACATTCTAAAAGATGGCAAAGTAGCTACTTTGTATACTGATTTATCGAATCCTACTTCAAATAGTATCTATATGAAAATGGGATATGTACCTTACTGTGATTCTGTAATGTTAAATATTTAGATTATATGTAATTCAAATCAGATAATTAGTCTTAAATCAATATTTTAATAAATACTTTTACGAGGTTAGTAATGAGCAAACGACTGCTTTATCCAATTATCTTTACGCTCTTTATCATTATTACCAATTTTGTCATTGAGCCATATTTAAATAAACTTCAACAAGCATCCATAATATCAGAGCAGCTATATCGTCTCATATATTGGGCTCTTAATGCATCTGTGACAACAACACTCGCCATAATCATTTACTATATGGGTAAACACATAGCTGGCGTTAAACAGATAAGCATGATGATAATTCTGAATGCTATATTGGATATGTATAGAATCTATATATTTCCAGATATGGCGCTGATAACTGGTGTAGTCACTATGTTCACCGGCATATATATATGTGCTTATGGGCTTGTAATAAATAAGAGGATTAAATTCAAGAAGGAGACAGGAATATTCTTCTTTCTCTTTGGCCCCGTTTATATAGTGCGTTTTCCTTTTTTCATAGATCTTTTGCTGCTTTATACTTTTAAATTTATCACAAAAGCGGATCAAGCTGATTTTTATCTTGCTTGGAATATAAATCCCAACTATATAATCATCATCCTAGAGATAATTGCTTTGGATTATCTTCTTAGAGAAAAACAAGCTGTTCAAATTGTCAGAGAAAGATTATATGGACAGGAAAAGGTAACATAAGAGTGTGCTTAAGGTTGCCATTTAGTGGAAAATTTAATAGAATAGCGATAAAGACACCTGTAAAAAATTTGTTTTAATCAAAACTGAAAAAATTAACCCATTTGATTGTATTCCGAATAATATCAAATATAAATGTTATAATATTCTTGGAATTCATATATTAACATCATGTGATTTTTATTTAGACGGAGGTGAGTATATGATTAAGAGGATCTTTTTATATTTTCTAATAGTTGGCATTAGCAGTTTATTTATCAGCTGTAATTTTTTGCCAAGTACGACTCATCAGTCTACATCTAGCACCACTACTGAGACATCAACCATTACTACATCAACTATAGAGTCAACAACAGCCACTTCTACAGATTATATCGAAACTACAGAAACATTTATTGTTTCTTTTGATTCGTTGGGAGGAAGTGAAATTGATTCAATGGAAGTATCTGGTGGAAATTCCATTGTTTTACCAAGTTCAGAGAAAGCCGGATACAGCTTTTTAGGATGGACATTGGTTAACGATCCTCAAGCAGAAATTCTCTCTAATCCATTTCAGCCTAATTCGAATATCACTTTGTATGCAAAATGGATTATCAATGAATATACAATATATTTTGAATCAAACGGCGGTTCTGAAATCACAGAAATTACACAGGATTTCAATACTATCATTGAGCAACCTGATGATCCTTTCAAAGATGGCTCTACATTTGGCGGATGGTTTATAGATATTGAATTAACAACGGTTTTTGTATTTTCAACAATGCCGGCAGAAAATATCACACTTTATGCCAAATGGGACTCTATAGATTGGAGTGATGTCGAATTGTTTCTGACTAATGCAATCCCATCTGAATTATCAAGCAATATTACATTGCCAGTTGTATACAAAGATTACTCGATTTCCTGGGAGTCCAGCAATCCGGAAGTTCTTAGTAATTCCGGCGTTTATAGTAGACCTTACCAGCCAACGTCTGTTAGTTTATATGCGACAATACATTTGGATCAACACACCTTATATAAGACCTATGATATTTCAATAGCGGGATATAAGTCTTTGAGTGCTCCTTTGACTTCTAGCTACATATATAGAGATTACAATATGGTTACGGATTCATTCTTTGATACGCTCGATATAATCAATTGTGCATTTATTACAGCTAATTCGGTAGGAACGTTATCCGGTACAGCTGTTTTAAGTTACATCAATACATATATAATGCCTAAGGCACGAGAAAATGGGAATTGGGTAATATTCTCAATCGCACCAGATTCAGAGTGGTCTTCAATCGCTTCAAGTCCGACAAGAATCAATACTTTCGCAGATAACATAGTTACGATGATAAACCAATATGGATTTGACGGAGTTGATATTGATTGGGAGACGCCTACTACTGATGAAGCGGTTTTATTCACTGAAATGATGCGTGTGATCTATACGAAAGTTAAAGCAAATAACCCTAATCATCTCGTCACAGCGGCCATAGCCGGCGGTATGTGGCAACCACCAAGATACGATTTGGTAAACTCCCATCAATATCTTGATTACATAAATATGATGACATATGGCATGGTCAGTAATAATGGGTACTATCAAAACGCTTTAAGCAAATCCACTTCATACGCAAACCCTACATTCAGCGCTGGTAAAACTTTGACCAGTTGTTCTATAGAAGAGAGTGTTGCCATATACAATTCGTATGGTATACCAAATAGCAAAATCATTGTTGGAGTCGCCTTCTACGGAATAAAACAAACAAGAACATATGATTCGGGCACACAAACATGGTCTGCATGGGCGAATGCGGGATCGGTGTCCTATACGTATATATCAAACTATTATCTAGGCAATAGCAGTTATAACTATTATTATGATTCCAATGCAGGAGTACCGTATATCATCAGCACAGACGGAACCGTATTTATATCATATGATAATCCGAGATCAATAGCCGCAAAGAGCGATTATATCATTGATATGGGGCTTGCCGGTATGATGTATTGGGAGAATGGTTTGGATTCAACGGGGGCTTTGTTGCTGGCGATGGATTCAGGGCTTAATGACGGGAATTAGATTATAGATTAAGAGATATAAATAAATCAAATGATAATTAATAAAATAAATTGATGGAGGTAATAAGATGTTCAACCGCATTTCTAATGGATTTAAGATTATGAGCAGCACTTTGAAGTTTGTATTCAGAAAGCCTATTTTCTTAATACCGGTGCTTTTTGCGCTAATCACAAGCTTATTGGTCAACGGGGTGATTATTTTTACAGTTATGGATCAAACCTTGACTGATGGAGAGTATTTGGGAATAACATTCCTTATGATATTCATTTCAAGTTTCTTTATCTCTTTAGCACAATTGATTATTTTGGAATTGCTTGAACAACATGAAACAGACGGGGATATGAGACTAGGCAAGGCAATCGGTGAAGCTCTGTCAAGAGATTTACTTAGAGCCTTACCAATCATTTTGATTTGGTCGTTGATTCAATTCTTGATTCAATTATTAGATTCAATGGTTTCAGGCGGAGAAAATGGAAGAAGGTCAATTCTTCAACAAATCATTCACAGATTGCTCAGCGGATTAAGACGCGGTTTGCATTGGGGTGTAATGCTCATCATGGCCGCCCTGGCTTGGGAAGACATCAAACCTAAAGAGGCTTATCAGAAAGCCAAGAAAGTATATAAGGAACACTTTATGGAAATGTTGACAGGAATTAGCATCTCAGCTTTGATTTCTCTATTGTTTGTTGTTCCTGTAATCATTATAATTCTGGCCGCTTCATATGGAACATTGGTAGTTGGGCCGGTACTTCTCATAATCTTACTGGTATGGTTCGTTTTGGTATGGTGTCTCGGAATGATAATAGAACAAATTTATACTGCAGAATTATATCTATGGTATAAAGTCTATGAAGATGCTGTTGAAGCTGCTAAAGCGAACGGAGAAGCAGGGCCAAGTTCAATTAATGATGTAAAGAGACCAACATTCTTTGATGATGTACCGGACATGGTATTTCAAAATCGCAATAAAAAAGGTACTCAGATAAACACTTAATTATAGCGGATGAGATATCATCCGTTCTCTTTTCTAAAAATCATAATTCGCAATCTTTTATTTGGGGAGACTTTGAATTAAAAGCCAGATTTGTGTGTTAAAATATAATTGTATTTTAAATTGGGAGAGGTATTATTATGAATGATATTATTCAAATACTAAAAAAAAGATTCGAAGACAACTCTTATCGTCACCTAAATGCAAATTGGGATAAAATCCTTAAATGGTTAGATCTCGGGAATATTAAGATAATTGAAAAAATGGAAGAAACAGGTGGGGAACCGGATTGTGTTGAAATTGATAGCAAACTATTTTACATTGACATGGTTTCTGAGTCGCCTAAAGGAAGAAGAAGTCTTTGCTATGACAAAGAATCAAGATTAGCGAGAAAAAATTTTCCTCCGGACTCTTCGGTGGAAGAACTTGCAGAAGAAATCGGAATTGAAGTAGTGGACGAATCGATGTATCTACATCTACAAAGAATAGATAAACTTGATGAAAAGACTTCTTCATGGTTAAAAACAGATAACAATATTCGCATATTAGGTGGAGCTATATTTGGAGATCGTAGATTCAATCGCACATTTATCTTTCATAATTCCGCTGATAGTTATTATAAAGATAGAGGGTTTAGAGGGTACATAGAAATAAAGTAACAATGCTTAGTTTGATTATGATATACAAAAAAAAATAGAGGAGATAATATGAAATTACATTTTGAAATCCAAAATAATGTTAACAAGACACTTGCGGTAACTATGTGCAAAACAAAAGAAGAAGCAAAATCAAAGATTATTGATACATTTGGTTCAGAATGTACGAGATATACATTTGAACTGCGAATCACTAAGCGTGGAGAATTAATGGTTACATATTTTCATTACGCTGATGTAAATCAACGAAAAGAAGTTTCCGATATTGCTTATTTCGAAATCAACAGATGGATTAAGGCTACTGTGCTTGAAGGAAGTTATGATGATTTGATGTCAGGAGGAGTATCGACAGAATTTCAAAGTTTTATAAAAGACAATAAGGTAGTCTGGGATGTATCCAAGGCTTTTGTATTGGTTGAAGAAAGCAGTAGTGATAAAATTGTATTCTATATGCCAATTAAATAAGCGACCTTGAAAAACACTTATTTGTATTGGCATGGATATTAAACAGTGTTTGTAATAGTATATGCATAGAAATTTTTTGAGTAAAGAGAACAAAAAACATTATAAAAATGATATAATGATAAAAACACTTTTAAGGAGGGTACAATGAGAAAAATACTACTATGGGCGATTGTCATGATGGTTTCACTTACATTTTTAGGTTGTGATGTAGCAACAACTTCACCAAACGGAGATGAAGAAACAACGCAGGCTCAAGCCAACACGGACGTTGATCAGTTAAAGTCATTATTGATTGCTGAAGGTTACGGATTGGACGAGCGTGATGCTGAATCAGTTGAGTATTACAACTCTCATGCAGTTAATGATACTTACAGTATTGATGTGACAGTCTTGGAGGTTTATCTTGGATATGTTAATCAGGTTGAAAGATGGGCAGAACTTATCGGCTTTGAATCAGTAACCGATGCACAGACTTTCACTAGTGCAATAGATTCGCAAGATACATCTGGAATGTTATATTATCGATTAGGAACAGCGGTTGTAATTACTTATTCTCAAGATACGATTGACGCCTTATCATAAACTTAAATGAAAAAAAACAGTAGATTGATGTCTACTGTTTTTTATTTTGAATGATTCTATTCAACCGTGAATGAAACTGTAATTGTAGGAAATTCTTCGTCTCCAACATAGATATCAATATCATAATCGCCTACCGGCCATCCGCTAGTCGGCATTAACATACTGAAATATCCATATTGTCCATTCGCATCTTCAAGCAAAGTAATGGCTGATGAATCTATAAATGTTATAGGATCAGAACTCATATAGAACCAGTATGACTCGATTACCGTTCCCGACTCTACTCCATTTACTCTGAAAGAAACATAAATCTCAGGTGTATTCGTCGCAAAGGTATCGGTCGGATCTACTGCCTCGTATGTATTTCCATCAATAAGTGTTGAAGTTCTTGCATTGGTGATAGTACCACCGAATAACCAAGTAATCACAAAATACAAAATCACCGCAACAATTATAAATCCAACTAATTTTCCGAAGAATCCTTTCTTTCTACCAAAGCTTACACTTCCACTAGTTCCGGTAGAATACTGTGCTCCTTTAAAAGTTGAATTCTGATATTGGTAGTTTTGACTGCCATCCACAGAATTTTTTTCAAAAGGTTTTGGAGCAGTATAACTTGTTTCTCCTACTTTTGTGCCACAAGATTCACAAAACTTTGCATCATCAGCTATTTTAGCACCACAATTTTTGCAAAACATCATTTACCCCCATATCTTTGTTTTATTAGTATTATAAATATTGTATCATTTTTAGATGACAAAATCAGCGCCTGTTATGAAATGAATTTTTTTATTAGTTTTCGAATTAAATTAAATTGTGGAATATTCCTTGGCACATAGATTATTATTATTTTTCGTTTGTACATAAAGGTTATGATATAATAACATCATTGTTACTGAAAGAGGTATTTATGAAACATTTAAAAAGATTACTTATAATACTTTCAATATTAATTGTCATTGCTTTATCACTAGTATTTGTTCCAAAACCTAAATTTGATAGGATCAACCCTTTCATTGCGAATGGGGTTCCGCTTGTCATGGCCCATGCAGGAGGACAAGCATACTATCCAGGAAATACAATGGCCGCTTTTCAGCATTCCTTTGATATCGGCGTCGATGTATTGGAAATGGATGTTCAAATGACAGAGGATGGTGTTTTAGTTCTGTTACATGGTCAAAATGAAACAGGGAACACAATCGGCAATAGTAATTGTGATACAGTAGTATGGGAAGAAACATATGAGTATTTAAATGCAACTTGCAACTTTGGATATCAATATCAAGATTCAGAAGGCGATTATCCATATCGTGACATGGACTCGCAGGAATGGCATGAAGCACTGGTATATTTGCCTACATTAGAAGAATTATTTCAATCGTATGGACAGAATATTTTATACAATATCGAGATTAAAGCTGATGCTGACGCGCCTAGAACAGAAACCGCGGATGCACTATATCAGCTTATTCATGAATACGAATTGGAAGAATATGTGCTAGTTGCCACAGCGTTTGATGACATTAGCGAATATGTGATTGAAACCTATCCAGACCTATTAATGTCCACCAGCTATGGAGCTACTCAAGACCTAGTTATCCCTATTTATACTCTGACAGGAGTTTTCCTTGATAAACCATTGTACGCCGCTATTCAAGTTCCGGTGTCCTATAATCTGCCTGTGATTGGAGAACTTCGTCTCGATACTAAATTATTGATTTACACATTGCACCAGATGAATATGGCTGCTCATTACTGGACCATTAACGATGAAAGCACCATGCGCTATCTGATTGAACAAGGCGCAGATGGAATCATTACAGATGATCCAGAGTTATTACAAAGCATTCTTCTTGAATATTCTACTCAGTGAGTTGATTGGGATTAATATAAAGTATATATTTCTTTTATGATTTATTGTATAATTGAAATACGTCAAAAAAATCTACTTAGTGGGGGATTACAATGAACAACAACATAATTTTAGATGTGCATGAAAAACCAAAGAGCATAGCTGCTTGGATTTTCATGAGTTTGCAGCACGTTTTCGCGATGTTCGGCGCGACGGTTTTAGTGCCAATTCTTACAGGACTTCCTGTAGGAGTAACATTGATTGCCAGTGGAATAGGTACCCTTATTTACATTTTTTTCACCAAGGCTAAAGCACCGGTATTTCTTGGAAGCAGTTTCGCTTTTATTTTGGCAATACAAGCTTCTACCGTAACAAACCTTGATGGCACTAAAGACTTCAGCGCAGCTTACTTCGGTTTGATGGCTGTTGGTATTATTTACGTTGTAGTTGGAATTATTATCAAATTCGTTGGTAAAGATTGGATCAATAAGATTCTACCACCAGTAGTTGTAGGACCAATGATAATGATTATTGGTTTGGTACTTGCGCCAGTAGCAATCAACAGTGCCGGATTAAGTGGCACTGGCGGATTTCAAGCACCATTAATAGCATTAATCACTTTTGTTACTGTTATTGTCATAAGCATATACACTAGAGGGATTGTAAAAATCATACCTTTCTTGATAGCGATAGTTGTTGGCTATGCAGCATCTGTTTCGCTGGGAGTAGTTAGTTTTTCTGAAGTATTCTCCGGAGTGGACTTTTTCATCATCCCTGATTTCAAACTTGTAGGAACATACAATATGAATTTATCTGCTGTTTTGATGTTTACACCGATTGCATTTGTTACAATAGCTGAGCACATCGGGAACCATACTGTATTAAGTCAAATTTTAAACAGAGATTTATTAAAAGATCCAGGCTTAGACAATACTCTAATTGGCGACGGTGTCGCAACCTTTGTAAGTGCAGCTTTAGGCGGACCTGCCAACACTACATATGGTGAAAATACAGGTGTAGTCGCCATGACAAAAGTAGCTAGTGTTTGGGTTACCGGATTAGCAGCGGTATTTGCAATAATGTTGGGATTCTTCGGCTACATTCAAGCATTCATCCTTAGCATTCCTAATGGTGTTCTAGGCGGGATAACGATTGTATTATATGGTCTGATAGCTGCCAACGGTGTAAAAGTATTGGTGGAACAAAGAGTCAATATGGCCGATATGAAGAATTTGATCATCGTAGGAGCGATGTTGGTAATAGGCTTAGGGGGTGCGGAGATACATCTTAACAGTAGTGTATCTTTAACCGGAATGAGTTTGGCTGCTTTAGTCGGCATTGTTCTAAATTTGGTTCTAAATATTAATTTCAAAAAAAAACCAATTAATACGTAAAACAACACTGAATAATTTGTGTGAGAGTCAATTATAGAGGTTTCTAAAACAGGAACCTTTTCAAATTTACTGACTTGCATTTTCAAGATATATGTTGAATTATTATTACTGATAATATAAAATAATTGTAAAACTTAAGAAATAAGGAGAGACTATGAAAAAGATCCTAATTGTCGCGTTAGCATTATTCAGCCTTTTTGCGCTTAACGCCTGCGGAAGCGACGAAATTCCAGATGACGCTACTATAGCCGTGTGCCCTCAAGGAGATACCTTCAAATATGTATACAAAGACGATGTTGTGTATGAATTTTATTCAAACGATGTACTGCAAAATGAAGACATGCTTAATATAGTACAGAACTCAGTTGATACATATGGAGATGCAAGAGCTTATCTGGACGCGACTTTCCAAGAAGGAGTATGTACATTTACAAGTTATTCGAGCGAAAAGGAATAATCACCCTAAATAGGTGATTTTCTTTTTTATGGAAAAGTTGAAATTATTAAACATTGAATAATTATCTGGAATAACAAAAGCTGAATTATTAAGCATTTTTTAGTTATTTACGGGTAATTATTTGCTCTATTTGGTATAATGTTTATACATGCCAAATCAGCATTTGGTATTAAATGTATGCATATATGGGGAGTTTGTATGAAATATAAAAAAGAATTGGAATTGTTGGTAAAATCAGTTCCGGAGATATATCACAAAGCAGTTTCTAATGAAACAAAGATAACTTTTAAACAAAGAAATGAAGTTGTCACATCAACTGACCTTTATATCGAAGAAGAACTGATAAAGATAATTCATAGACAATTTCCTGATGACCGAATTCATAGTGAAGAATTCAATCGCAATACCGAACTCGGGGATAGAACATGGTTGATCGACCCGATAGATGGGACAAGTAATTATGTTCATAAATTGAACTTATTTGTAATACAAGTCGCTTTGTATGACAAGGGAGAAGTAGTATTATCTTATATACATGTTCCGACAATTTCAAAAACATTTTATGCCACAAAAGGAGAAGGGTCCTTTTTAAATGGCAAGCAAATATCCGTTTATTCACTTGGCAAACAACCAAATCGCTTGATGTCAATGGTAGGCTTGTCTCATCAGACCGAAAAAGACAAAAGCATATTTATGCATTTAATAGCTTTTTCATATAAAAACGATATCAAAATAAGAATATTAGGTAGCCTAGGATATGAGATGGCCGCTATGGCTGAAGGGTCTTTTGTAATGCTCTATACAGACGTAACAAATTATTGGGATATAGCTCCAGGACTATTATTAGTTAAGGAAGCAGGAGGACTAGTCGTAAATAAAAAAGGCGAACCATATGTCCTAGACGATTCACATTTATTTATGTTTTGCGATAAGGAAATAATGCAAGAAGTATTGAACTCAATCGCTAATCTTGACAAAAGTTGAAATCCAAGGTAAAACGAAATGGTTTTTCAAGAATAATTACATTTATTTGTTTGATATGAATAATTTTTCTTGAAAAACAAAGGCTGTAGTAATATTATATATACATATGAGTCATTCATGCATAAAGGTCTGACTGGGAGGAATATAAAATGGCATTATTAGAAAAAATTAAAGGATTGTTCAAACCAAACCCTAAAAAAGCAATTAGAAAAGAAGACAAAGTCTTAAGTAAAGTATCGGTATCTTCAATGGAAAAGAAATTTGAAAACGAAGATCTCGTTGGGGCAGCAAAAGACCTTAAGATATTGCTTGAATACTTTGGAGACCAAAAGAAAGCAAACCATCGTTACAAAGGTAGAGAATTCATTAGTTTCATTCTCAGCAATAAACATAAGGATTTAAAAAACACGGGATATATGCATTGGCAAAATCTAAATAAAATCATCCAATTGAACCAAAAGAAAGTTTATCCTTATCATAAGAATAATTTAAGAAACGCCATGACATTCTTTGAAGAGGAAATTCGGGGAATTCATTCTTTCAATATTGAGTTAATATAATACAAAAAAATAAAGAGTCGCTCTGTAGAGTGACTCTTTTTCAAAATGATTTATATTTAGTAGGAAAGTAAAACAACTGCCGATATGAAAATCATGTATATGATACTCAATAATGTATATGTTTTTATATATAACCTTTTCTTTTCGGGAAAGGCTTTTGAAACAAATTTGAATGTAATCAAACTTGCGAGTGAGGCTATAAGAGTCCCCATTGCGCCGACATTGACGCCTTGAAGCAATGGTAAAGCATAATCCCTTGATACAAAAGGCGAAAGAAGGACGCTGGCTGGGACGTTGCTTATCATTTGACTTGATATTAAAGATGCAAAGAATACTTTATAATTTGTATTGAGATACCCAGAAAATATGTCAGAAAACAAAGTAGAAGTGCTAAGGTTACCCGTGAAGATAAAAAACATTAGAAAAGTCAACAAGAGATGATAATCCACCTGCTTGAACAGATGTCGGAATTTTAATAAAGTCCAAAACATAGTATTTATCAAAGCAACCCAAGCTGGAATTATACCTAAGACAGCTAATATGGTAATGACGAATATTAAGAAATAGAATAGAAGGTTCTTTCTATCTAATTTTGGTGAGACCATGATAGGATTAACAAAATCATTAGGAATCAAGAAATAAGTTGTTACTAACAATAAGATAAGCGATGTTCCTGTTATTGGCAACATAGTTTTGATGAATTCACCAAAAGGGATGTTGTAATATGCATAAAGATAAATGTTTTGAGGATCGCCCATAGGAGTTAATGAAGCACCCATATTGGCTGCGAAAGTCTGCAGTATTACTATCAACAAAGCATGTTTCTCTTGATTTGTTTGCCTAGTGACGATAATTGTGAACGGCACCATAGTCAGGAGAACGGCATCGTTAGTTACAAGCATTCCTAAGAAAAAAGTTGCGACTACAAGAACTAGCGCTATATAACGAATTGTAAAGAATTTAGAAGTTAAAAATATGGCTATTTTGCTGAAAAGATTGGCTTCTTTCATTCCGGCGACGGCAATCATAAGAGAAAACATAATAATGAGAACTGTGGTATTGATGTAATCAATATAACCTAGATTGGGAGCGACTAAAAACATAGAAAAAATCGCGAAAATGAACGCGATTAAGAATACTATATCCTTCGTAAAGAAATTTGCTGCCTTTTTCATTTGATTCACCAATATAAATCAAATATCATTATACTCATTTATAGGAATTTAGCAACAAAAATCAATCGAAAAATAAAAGACTGTCTGCACAGTCTTTTAGTTGAAATATCAGATGTGTTTCGATAATCGAAAATCATTGGCGGAATAGCTATTTCTAATGAACACCATTCGATTCCAGCGCATGATATCATATGTAGGAGATTCATCAAAATGGTCCATTACTTTTGACCATATATGAGTGATTCTGACGCCATCTCCATTCATATCATCACCTATTCGCAAATCGAACAATCTAGACTTCTCAATATGCCATTTCCACCATTCCAACGAATGAAAGAAGTAAAAGTCAGGCCACCAACTATCTTTTAGAACATCAGGAACAGCGCCGTTAAATTCTTTTTCAGGTCCAAACAAAACCAATCCCAGTTGACCTCCCGGTTTAAGAAGGTGAGATAGATAATCGCTGGTATAATTATCGGCAGTACCGAAAAACTGATATGAATTTATAGATATTATCGCATCAAAGAATCCTTTAGGGAAGGGGAGACGATGTGCTTCGGCTTGGATTGGAAAAACTTGATTCTCCAAATTGAAATCCTTTATTCTAGCTAAATTTTCTGTTGGATTTATTACATCGACCGCAAATACACTTACCCCATATTCTTTTGCAAGGAATATGGAAGTGATTGCGTTTCCACAACCCAAATCAAGCACTTTCATACCTGGAGTTAAATCCATAATCTGACATAAACCTTCAATCAACCAAAGGCTTTGACTTCCATTTCGATTATTGTATATCCATTCGGGATCATATTTAGCTGATAGCGGATATTTTTTATCAGTCAGTAGAAGCATCTTTTCTTTATGATTCAAGACTAACACCTCCTATAGTATTCACAAGCGTATTTTAGCACAAACTGAGATTTCTTTCAATGACACAAGGAAAAGGAAAATATAAGATAAATTCTAATACCAAACCTTGTAGAGTGGCTTTGTGCAAATTGTCCATTTGTTGTATAATATATTCTAAGCAATATTAAATATAATGTAGTTGGGGAGTTACTGAATGAAAGATACTATAAGTTTTTATAAATGGATTCTCTTAGCATTCGGGGTGGTTGGAATCGGGTTACTATTTGTACCTTTGATGAAAAATGATGTCATGACTTTCTCCATTTTATTTTTTCGTTCCGACATTGAGTCTTTTGAAGTGATATTGTTTGGTGGTATGATTCTACCATTTACGATTGTACCTATAAATGCTATTTATGCAGGAGTATATAAAGAAGGATATTATGATAAAATCACGAAAATTATTTTGATTGGTTGGCCAATAATGTCTTTTATCATAATGCTATTTTTCAAAACAGGATTATATAATCATGAGATTTACAATCTCACATATCTTCCATTCTATTATGTTGTATTGGGCTTTTTCGTTTTAGAAACGGTATTCAACATCTATATCTGTTGCTATAGCCGAAATTAATTTGGAGAGGGAATAAATGTTTGGTAAACTTGCGAATGCAATAGAATTGAATTATGGATTGAAGATTTCTTCAATTAAGAAGAAAAAATCAACCAATCCAGTTTTTTTCGTTGAAAGCGATAAAAATATATTCATACTAAAGTCAATTGTTAGTCCTGAAAAGTTGCCTTCAATCTTACAAGCATCAATTGAACTTGAAGCCATTCATGTTGATTCTCCAAGACCCATACTTACATCAGGACGAGAGTTGCATTTCAAATTTATGGATCGATATTACTATTTATATAAACATATAAGAGGTCAAACAATATCCATAAAGCAAAGCGCCGAGATGCTGGAAACATATGGAAACTTCCTCGCTAGATTTCATTTGGCAGTGAAAGACATAAAGGAAGGGTTGAAGGTATCTTATAATTTTTATGATATGGTATTAGCCGAATTACAAGAACTAAAGACCAATTTTAATGATAATATTCTTATCAAAACCGAAAAAGAGATATCAACATTATCTGAAAAATTCAGTAAACTAGATCTACAAATGATTCACCGTGACTATCATTATGGTAATGTTTTATTCGAAGGCAATTCTATAACAGGAGTCCTAGATTTAGATTCTTGCATAATTGGCTGTAATATTTATGACATAGCCTACTTTTTAGCAGAGTTGCTTGTTCATAATAAGAATACCGATCTCATCAAATCTCAAACCAAATTCTTATTTGGATATGAAAAAGAAATCAAGTTAGATGAAGAAGAGAAGAAATTAATCATAGTAATGATGCTAATAGTACATATCGATTTTGCGTATTGGTTTTGGGAAAATAATGACATTGAAGGAGTTAACGATTCGTTGAGAAACTTAGAAATACTATATAATATACTAAGTTTGGGAGGACGTAATGAAACAAAAAATATTTAGAGGCGATGGACCAGAGGCAAAGCAACTAATCAATAAAGATTCAC
>CALMFM010000010.1 GCA_937862575.1 uncultured Bacillota bacterium | reverse complement strand
AGATTATGACTTTGTCTTTCATCTTGCCGGAATCGTGGAGATTGGAACCGGCAAGAAGAAGCGAATCTATAATGTGAATGTCGGTGGAACCACCAATATTGTAAAAGCTTGCCAAGAGAATGGAATTAAGAGACTTATCTATACGTCAAGCGTCCACGCTTTTGAAGAAGCACCTAAGGGTGTAACGATGAAAGAACCCTTTGTTTTTTATCATAAGTTGGTCAAAGGCCACTACGCCAAATCCAAAGCATTGGCTACCAATGTGGTGTTGGATGCAAATGGAAAGGATTTGGAAACGGTAGTCGTATGCCCATCCGGAGTAATCGGACCCTATGATTTTCAGTTATCTAATACCGGACAGATCTTTATCGACTATCTGATGGGTAGATTGACCGCATATATCAAAGGCAGTTATAATTTTGTCGATGTTCGGGATTTGGCAAATGGAATTGTTTCTGCGGCTGAAAAAGGGGAAAATGGAGAAGTCTATTTACTTTCAGGAAACGATATAACCGTAAAGGAATTGCTTGATCTGATTTCCGACTATTCTGGTAGAAAAAAAATCAAGACAAAACTCGCTTACTGGTTTATTCTGGCGATGAGTTATTTCGCGGAGTTGTACTATAAGGCAAGACGACAAAAGCCGCTATTTACCCACTATAGTGTCAAGGTTTTGAGGTCAAACCACTCATTTGACAATTCCAAGGCAAAAAAAGAGCTCGGATTTACAACACGTGACATTAAAGAAAGCATAAAGGATACCTTGGAATTTGCGAAAGATCACTATTTGGTAAAAAAAGGCAAACGCTGGAAAAAGAAAATGTTTGATTAAGCTCCGACAACCGGAGCTTTTTTAATGTAAATATGAACAACTGTTCGCCATGTTTTTTTATGAACTTTTTAACGACCAAAGGTTAACAAAAACCGAGTGTTTTGATATAATGTATATAGTTTG
This sequence comes from uncultured Bacillota bacterium, assembly GCA_937862575.1. Lineage (GTDB taxonomy): Bacteria > Bacillota_I > Bacilli_A > Izemoplasmatales > Hujiaoplasmataceae > 4572-104. The sequence continues at coordinate 760 of CALMFM010000010.1, read as the reverse complement.
CGCCATTTTGGGGGTACTTCACGATGAAAAAACACTTTACATTGTCGCCGGTTTTCAGTGACAACATGATCTTTCAAGCCGACAAGCCGATTAGAATATTCGGCCAATGTAAAAAAGGAATAGAAATCAATGTTTCTTTCCTTGATCAAACGAGAAAACTTAAGACGACTTCTGAAACTTTCTTATTCGAACTGGAACCTGTCTCATATCGGGATAAAGGTTTTTCTTTTACTGTTTTTACGAAGAAACAAGAACAGACAATCTACCAATGCGTGGTCGGGGATATCTACCTAGTAGTCGGTGGATTGAATGTATCGATGCCGCTAAAGGACAGTTATCATCAAGCCGATTACCACGAGAAGAACGTACGATATCTCGATTTGAACAAATACTACCAAACGGCTGGTGAATTGAAGAATAATCACGGATGGAAGATATCAGGTATCGATAATCTTGAAAATTTCAGTGCCATGAGTTATGTTATTGGCAAGCAGTTGCATTCTGTGGTTAAAGTACCAATTTGAATCGTTACTGCCAATCATCAAGAGACTTCCATATTTTCTTGGATGAGTCTAAAAGAGATTCACAGTCATAATGAAGTCTCCGATTTCATCCAGCAGATTAACGATACTCCTAAGCATAAACAGTTAAATCCGACCTTGTTTTTCGAAGCGATGATTGCGAACATTATCCCGATGTCATTGCGCTCTATCATAATCTATCAAGGCGAGAACGATTATCCAAACATAAATCTATATTC
>CALMFM010000009.1 GCA_937862575.1 uncultured Bacillota bacterium | reverse complement strand
GAAAGCACAGTGATCAGTACCGATAGTGTGAACACTGTCGATATGTTCACGTAGCTTGCACATCTCATCGCGACTGCGAAGAGGTGGTGCGAGTGTATATAGATATCCGTCTTCTTTTTGAACCTCTTCGGCTGTCAAAACGAAATAATGTGGACAACTTTCGATAAAGAAACGTTTGTTTAAGATGTCAGCAAATCCGGTTTTTAGTTTCTCCAAAGTGTAACCGGAACTCAGATGGACCATATATAAATATCCGCCATGTTCTCTAACATATCCGGCAAGTTTTAAGGCTTCGGATGTTTCCGATATGGTTGGTCTTGAGCGGTTAAGATCGTGAAAACTGAATTCATCATCCAGATTAATAAGTTCGTCATTTTCGATATGAGCCAAAACGAGAAAACCATATTTTTCCGATAATTTGAGCAATTCGATTATTTCTTTATCATACGTTCGTCGGTCGGAATCGGAATAGGTCGTGAATAATTTTACGGAATTCAGTCCCAATTCCTTCATCTTCAACACAAACTCTTCGAGATTACATTTCGGATTCTTTATGGTCGCATGAAAATGATAATCAACTGTTGAATTGGCTGCTTCATTTAGTCGGTGGTGATATGCTTTTTCCAAATCTTGCGGATTATCGACAGGATCTAAAAAATCGATAATCGTGGTAACACCGCCATAAGCGGCTTGAATTGTTCCTGATAAAAAATCGTCACGGGAATGCATCTTGCCCAGATTTAGATGGAAATGTACGTGAGGATCAATCAATCCTGGCAACACCAAAGCTTCGGAGACATTGATTGTATCCTTAGCTTCCAGCGATTCATCGGTTATTTTTTCGATTAATTCACCTTTGATATAGATGTTCAATTTCTTGTATGCGCCTTCGACGTATACTTTTCCGTTGATGATACCAATGTCGTACATAAGATCACCTGCTTATTATTTCATATTCCGATATATCAAACACCAACATCACTTCTTCGATAAGGTCTTCTCTTATCGTCATATAGATATCGATATTCTTATCCAATGCATCTTTTATTGATTGATAATAACCTTTTCCTGATATTTCCAGTTTTCCTACTTCATCAAAATATAATGGTGAAATATCAGAATCAATCAAACCTTCATAAAAATTGTTAATCAAAGCCAATGATTCTTTGTATATCCGGTAAGGTCCGATTCTGTCTGCGAATACTTCTTCGTTTTTTTTCCCTGTGAGATTGCGCAATTGTTTGTCGTGAATCATGTAAGGATACTCTTGACTGGTGCTGAGTTTCACTAGATTGAACCCGAAAACATCGGTTCCAGTCATGTATTTTTTGGCGATAAAACCATCACCGATTCCTAAGAGTTTATAGATTTCCAGCAGACGAGTCGTCTTGCCGGAATCAATCTTCCCAGTAACAATCCGTACCATAAACGCTCCTCATATGGGAGTGATTTTGTTTACCGTGAGAAACAGCTAGAATTTCAGAAGTTATCGAGATAGCTATCTCTTCCGGACTATTCCCACCTAGGTCAAGACCTACAGGTGCATAGAAATAGCTCAAATCAATATCCTTGCCATGTTCTTTATAAGTAGCTTCGAGATAGGTCCTCAATTTTTCAGGTGAGCAAAGCATGCCTAAATATTTTGGTTTTATTCCCAACTCAATAATTTTGTTTATAACATGATAGTCATAGGTATGGCTCGGAGTACAAACGATGATAAAACTATCAGGTTTGATACCGTCTTCTTCGATAAAACCAACGAAGGATTT
>CALMFM010000008.1 GCA_937862575.1 uncultured Bacillota bacterium | reverse complement strand
GGAAAATGTAAAATACGGGGCAACCAGTTGAATGCTTAGTTTCGCACTTAGTATTCAAAAAGTTCGTAAGGGCTGGGGGCTATATTTAACGGGTAGTATGAATCGGAAAGTTAGACCGAAACAATGCTTACCATGCCCCGTATGATAAGAACAAATTTTGAACAAGTTGGCCAGCTCTGAAAACGGTCTGGTAACCGTTGAATGAGCAGTAATACCAAACCAAAGGCAGGAGAGCGAAAGGCTATTTTGATAGCTTCTGTCGGATGAGAACAGACGCAAAACTGTACTGGCCAATGGAAGTTGTGGGTGGCGGAATGTGGAGACGCTGACCTAAGCAAGGTAACAAACGGTGCATAGATGGAAAAAGAATACTGGGTGATGCACACGCCCTAAGAGCTTTTTCTAAGTGCTACCATCCAGGGTAAAAATCCCTGGCTCACAACTAAATCTGGGGTCGACAGTGGCAGAATAGTAATGCTGTTGCACGTAGAGTTTCTGGCAAAATGTACCGTGCGGCGAGAGGGTGCTGTCCCTTTCCACTGTGAGATTAAGGGTAAATGCCAGTTATAGTCCCGATGGTAATCAGTGGCTGTCGACCCCAGCCCAAAATAACAAAAGGTGGTCTGAGATGAGAAAACATACTGAGATTCTCGGTACTAATGCTTTTATTAACTTCACTGGTATCTTCATGTTAGCGATATTCACGCTAATTCTTTTTTCAAATTCAACTTTGATTATAACCATAGCCAGTGGCTTTTTAGTCCTGTATATGCTATACATATTGATAATGTTGGTCTGTATATTGGTAGAAAGGTGGTCAAAGTGATGGTCAGACGGTTTACCAAGGATATTACCTGCTGTAGCCAATGCCCAGCACGACATGAGCTTACAGATGGTCTTGTTACTGTTCACTGGTGTAATAAATACCGTCAGGAAATAACCTTTGGGTTCGGGTTCGGCCCGGTGCCTCAAAAAAATATATTCCCGGAGTTTTGTAAGCTAAAGGAGATAACAGATGCCAATTAAGAACGCCTATATCTGTGATGAGTGTGGTAAAACCGGTATAACCGATGATGAGGATCAAGACCCGACTGGTCTGATTCTAGGGTGGGGTCTATGCAGGTGGGTACTGGATAATCTTTTATCATAATGGAGGATAAGACCAGTGTATATTGGTAAACAAATTAGCCAGTGGTATAAAAAATGGGTGTATATTTGGTTAGGGGTGAACCTGGCTGATATTGCCACCACTGTTTATGCCATAGGATGGTGTGGTGGTAAGGAAATAAACCCTGTCCTTGGTGAAGGCATCTTCCAGATAATCATTATAAAGGTTATCATGATAACCTTGCTTGCGATATGGATATATTATAAGGAAAGGAGAGATATTGCCTGGTTTGGTGTAGGAGCTGTGTCGGCTGTTGTATACTTAAACCTTCTCCAGATACTAGCTAGCCTGGCAATAGGTGTTATTTAATAATGAGTGAGTCTACAATGATAACCTTTACAGGTAAATGCATTGACCCGTTCAATCTTACACCGGATGACATAGACATAAGGGACATAGCCCATTCCCTCTCCATGCTTTGTCGGTTTGGCGGGCATACCAATAGGTTCTATTCTGTGGCTGAACACTCTGTCCGGTGCAGGATGGAATGTCATGAAGATAAATTTATCCAGCAGGTGGTATTATTGCATGATGCCGCTGAGGCCTATACCGGTGACATGATACGACCACTTAAACTAAACCTGCCAGAATTCCAGGAATTGGATAAAAAGATAATGACCACAATCCATAGGGCGTTCTTTGGCAAGAGGCTTAGTACCATGATGGGTGGGTTCAATGACTATATAGACAAGATTGACCAACTTCTCTTATTTAGGGAAATGGTTACCCTGACTGTCATTGATAAATCGGTGATTGATAATAGTGCTGTTCCACCTGGCCAGTTTGCCAGTTTACTTGTTCCTGATATGGGGTGGCCACCAGAAATGGCAGAATCTATGTTTTTGAATTCAGCTCATTTGCTAGGTACCAAAAAAATCAAATAAAACTCCTGCAAGTGTGTGTATTCCAACAAATATAACATTTGTTAGAAAAGGAGAATACTGATATGAATACGGATAATCAGTCATTACTGGATGGTTACTTTAAGTATATGAAGAAGCGACATCAGTCTCCTAGGACTGATATTGAATATTCCAGAGACCTTAATCAGTTTGCAGGATGGTTGTCTTCCAAAAAGAAGACATTGGTTGAGGCTACCAAGAAGGATGTTTCAGAATATATAATGACAGTTGGTGTCGGTGCCAGAATGACCAACCGAAAATTAGCTGTTCTAAAAACCTTCTATGGGTTCCTGGTTGAGATGGGAACACTCAAGGATACCCCGGTGGTAGTCAAGATGGTCAAGGTGGTCAAGAACCCACCAACCATTCTTTCAGAAGCTGAAGTCAAAACACTTTTTAGAACCAATGTCTTCAAAATCGAGTTTGATAATATCATGTCTCATCTCGCTCTTAAGATTCTTTACTATACTGGTCTTCGGGTTTCAGAACTTGCCAATCTTAAGGACACCGACATAACCATAGACCCTAATACTGAGACTGGAACCGGTGGAGAGATAAGAGTTGTCGGGAAAGGTTCAAAAATTCGGACGGTTTCCTTCCCGTTTATTCTTTCTCCCGAAATTCATGAATACAATCATATTAGGCAAACAAATTCCTTGGCTCGTTTTCCATCATGGCTAGTCCTATATGACGGCCAACCATTTACAGTCCCAAAAATAGAATATATGTTCAAAAAGTTGAGAAAATACACCGGAATAAAGGTAAGACCGCATCTTTTTCGTCATACCTTTGCCAGTGTCTGCCTTGACAGGGGTGTAAGTCTGGTCGGGGTCAAAGATTTGCTTGGTCATGCCAATCTGGCTACTACCAGCATCTATATTCATCCAACAGATAGTATCAAAAAGGAGTATGGTGATGCGTTCAGAAACGGGTAAACCAAAGAAGGACTGGAAATCATCTTTAAGAAGATCAATAGCGGTCAGGATCTATCTTCTAGACCAGAAGTTAAACCAGTTTAACGAAAGAATACGAAGCCAGAATTTTCATGCTTCCTATGTGTATGTTCCGAACAGTCTTAAATCTGGTCGTTTACTCTTTAATATTGCCATGTTAATTGATCCAGATAAAAACGATCCAGACACATCGTTATCTCCTTCGTTTTTAGTTGCAATTATTGCTCATACTCATATACCACCGGAAGAGTTTGGTAAGTTAGATCTTCTAAATGTTGATAAAGATTCAAAGTAATTTTTCCCAAGGGTATTGACAAGCTGAACTATGTTTGTTAGAATAATATCAAATAA
>CALMFM010000007.1 GCA_937862575.1 uncultured Bacillota bacterium | reverse complement strand
TTCAGATTCTTTGAAGAAGGAAAATCATTGGTATATATGACTGACACAGGCTATTTTCCAATGCGTAAATATGAACTCTTGAGCAATGCGGAAGCCTATGTCATCGAGAGCAACCATGAAGTGGAAATGCTCTTGGAAAGCAATCGGCCGTGGCTTCTCAAGCGAAGGATTCTTGATGATGAAGGACACCTATCCAACGAAGATTCAGCTAATTTATTGCTGAACCTGGCAGGCGACAAGACCAAATACATAATCCTCGCTCATCTATCCGAGGAATGTAACATTGAAACCAAAGCTCTTGACGCCTATAACAAAGTCTTTATCGGTCAAGGAGTAGACATAGAATCCTACCGACTGGTTGTTGCGAGACAGAATGAGCCTAGCGAGATTATAACAATTTAATCATTTTCATAAAATAGAAAGCGTTTTAATCACAATTTTGCAATTGTTTTTGAACGCTTTTTAAGTTATAATATCTAGTGGACTATAAATCACTATATATATACTTTCATTAGGAGGTTGTTTCTATGACAACAAAAAAAGTTTTTGAATCTATGGATGGAAATCAGGCAGCGGCTTATACATCATACGCTTTTACCGAAGTTGCCGGTATTTATCCTATCACACCGTCATCTCCTATGCCTGAATTCGTTGATCAATGGGCTGCCAATGGTATGAAGAATTTATTCGGCATGCCTGTCAAGGTTGTAGAAATGCAATCTGAAGCCGGGGCTGCCGGTACTGTTCACGGATCATTAGTGGCAGGAGCTTTGACTACTACTTACACAGCATCTCAGGGTCTGCTTCTTAAGGTTCCTAACATGTATAAAATCGCCGGAGAATTACTTCCAGGCGTTATGCATGTCGCAGCGCGTTCAATCGCCGCTCATGCATTGTCAATTTTCGGAGATCATCAAGACATCTATGCAGCAAGAATGACCGGTTGGTGCATGCTAGCTTCTGGGTCCGTACAAGAAGTAATGGATCTCGGTGGTGTTGCTCATCTGGCAGCTATCAAGACTAGCCTTCCTTTCCTTCATTTCTTTGATGGATTCAGAACCAGCCATGAAGTTAATAAAATCGAAGTAATGGACTATTCAGTCTATGAAAGACTATTGGACAAGGAAGCGGTAAAAGCTTTCAGAAAACGCGCTTTGAATTCGGCTAATCCTAAAACAATGGGTACAGCTCAAAACGATGACGTTTATTTCCAAGCAAAAGAAGTACAGGAAAAATACTATTTACCAGTAGCTGACGTTGTAAACGACTACATGAAAGAAATTTCTAAAGTAACCGGAAGAGACTACGCTCCATTCACATATTATGGAGATCCTTTGGCTGAAAAAGTAATCATCGCCATGGGATCAGTCACCGACACTATTAGAGAAGTAGTTGACAACTTGAATCTAATGGACAATAAAGTAGGTTTGTTATCAGTACACCTGTATCGTCCGTTCTCAGAGAAGTACTTCTTCCAAGCTATGCCTAAGACTGTCAAAGCAATCGCTGTTCTTGACAGAACAAAAGAACCTGGCGCTGGTGGAGAACCTCTGTATCTTGATGTAAAATCATTGTATTATGGTCAAGAAAACCAACCTAAAATTGTTGGCGGTAGATATGGTCTTTCCAGCAAAGATACAACTCCTAACCAAATTTTAGCAGTATTCAAGAATATCGATGGAGAATTCAAAGATCATTTCACAATCGGTATCGTTGACGATGTCTTGAATTCAAGTTTGGACGCAACTGAAAACATCGATACTTTGGACAAAGCAACTACAGAACTCTTGTTCTTCGGACTTGGATCCGACGGAACAGTTGGTGCTGTTAAGAACATTTCCAAGATTATCGGTGATTATACTGATCTATATGGACAGGCTTATGCATCTTACGATTCAAAGAAATCCGGTGGTGTTACCAGAATGCATTTACGTTTTGGAAAGAACCCGATTCGTTCAACATATTTGGTAAACAATCCTCATTTCGTTTCTTGTTCACAAGAAAGTTATCTGACCAGATTTGATTTGATCAGAGGAATCAGAAAAGGCGGAACCTTCCTGCTTTCTACTACTAGAGATATCAAAGACATCGAAGAATTCTTACCAAATGAAGTTAAGAAAATTTTAGCTAAGCAACAAGCTAAATTATATATTATCCATGCTTATGAATTGGCAAAAGAAATAGGTGAAGTAAAACTTGTTTCTACAATCATGCAATCAGCTTTCTTCAAGTTGAATCCACAAATCATGAGTTTCGAGACAGCTCAAGAAGCTATGAAATCATTCGCTAAGAAATCATTCTTACGTAAAGGCGAAGACATCGTTAAGATGAACTACGAAGCCGTTGACAGAGGCGGAGACGCTTTGGAAGAAGTAACGGTAAAACCGGAATGGGTAAATCTTGAAGTCAAGAATGAAGTTGATGAAACAAGACCTGATTTCGTTAAGAATATCGCTGATGTAGTCAATTCAATCAAAGGTTATGACCTGCCTGTATCTGCGTTTTTGGGTATTGAAGATGGTCAAATCCCTAATGGAACAACTATGTATGAAAAGCGCGGTGTAGCCGAAGAAGTATCAACTTGGATTTCTGAAAACTGCATTCAATGTAACCAATGCGCATTCGCATGTCCTCATGCATGTATTAGACCGATTTTAGCTACTGAAGAAGAAGTTAATAACGCACCGGTTGAATCAACTTGGGTAGACGCAAGAGGTAAAGGTCTTGAAGGCTTGAAGTATCGCATCCAAATATCGGTACTTGATTGTACTGGATGTATGGTTTGCGTCAACACATGCCCTGCCAAGACAAAAGCTTTGCATATGACTCCATTAACTGAAAACGTCGATAGACAAGAACATGTTTTAGCAGATTACTTATATAACGAAGTTCCTGCAAAAGACGGTTTATTGGACAAAAACACATACAAGAACGCAGTATTCGCACAACCTTATTTCGAGTTCTCTGGAGCTTGTGCCGGTTGTGGGGAGACACCTTATGTTCGCTTCCTTACACAATTGTTCGGCAAGAGAATGGTGGTTGCCAACGCTACAGGATGTTCTTCAATTTACGGAGCTTCTTTCCCGGCAGCGCCTTATACTGTAGACAAAGACGGAAGAGGTCCGGCTTGGGCCAACTCACTGTTCGAAGATAACGCTGAATACGGCTTTGGAATGAGAATCGCTCATAAGACGATCAGAGACCGTATGCAAAACATCATCATCAACGAAAACGGCGCATTCAAAGGCGAGTTGAAAGACCTGTTGAATGAATGGGTTGAAGTCCGTGAAGATGGAGACAAGACTTTGGAATTAGCCGGGAAGATTATTCCATTATTGGAAAAAGAAACTTCTCAAGCAGCCATAGACCTATTT
>CALMFM010000006.1 GCA_937862575.1 uncultured Bacillota bacterium | reverse complement strand
GCGGAGAATTATATGGTGCTTATTCTGCAGGTGAATTGATAAACGCAATCTCAGCCTTCATATCTAAAGGCATGACAGCTGAAGAAATCGTTATGTTCCAAGCAGGAACTCATCCAGCCTTGACCGCTTCACCAATTGCATACCAATTGGTTAACGCAGCTGAAATGGCCGCAGTTAAATTGGACAGAGAATAGTATATAGAAAACGCCTCCATGTGGAAGGCGTTTTTTTTATGACAACTTCTTATAATATACTCTTGCTTCGTATGGTTGTAAAGAACCTTCTTTATGTTCTTGATAATTGTGCAAGATTACTTGATGGGTTTTACGTTCTTCATACGGTATATCTTTATCAGTAAAATTACAGACAATTATCAATTCAGTTGTTTTGTCATATCGACGATAACTATAAATCTGTTTATTGTGGAAATCGATGTCGTTGTAATGTCCATATACAATAACTGGGTGGATTTTCCGTAATTTTATTATTTCCTGATAAAACTTAAATATCGATTTATCTGATTTTTGATCACTATCCACATTAATTTCTTTACTGTGAGGATTATAATCAATCCATGGTTTTCCATCAGTGAAGCCACAATTCTTATTGCCGTTCCACTGCATCGGTGTTCGCGAGTTGTCTCTTGACATATAGATAATCTTCTTCATCATTCTTTTATGGGAAAACCCAAGTTTGCGCCCTAAATCATAGATGTTAAGAGTTTCTACATCTTTATATGTCTTCAAGTCTTTGAATCCTGCGTTTATAGTCCCAATCTCCTGACCTTGGTAAATAAAAGGAGTTCCTTGTTGGAAGTAAATCATTGTGGCTAACATTGTAGCCGATTCGTATCGATAGTCTAGAGAACCGAATCTGTTTATCGAGCGAGGTTGATCATGGTTTTCGAGATACAGCGTATTCCAACCTTTACCATTCAACTTGTTCTGCCACTTTGAAAGCGGCTTTTTAAGATTCATCAGTTTGAATTTCTTGATGAACCATTTGACTACTCTTGCATCAGCCGCAATATGGTCAAACTGAAAAACCATGTCTAATTCTTTACGCTCGGGATTAGTCAATAGATTGGCAACTTGCGGATTGACAAAGACAGTCTCACCAACAGTGAAACAATCATATTTTGAGAATACATCTCGATTCAATTCGTGTAAATATTTATGAAGATTTGGATGACTTAGGTAATGTTCTTTTCCCCTAAGAAACAATGCCGATTTACCATTTGGATGAGCATTGTTTTTGGCAATTAGATTGATTACATCACAACGAAAACCATCAATACCTAAATCCAGCCAAAACTTGATGATGCTCTTTACATCTTCTCTGACATCGGGATTATCCCAGTTCAAATCAGGTTGACCTTTGGCAAACAGATGCAGGTAATACTGTTTTCTGTCCTCGTTATAGGTCCAGGCTTCTTTCTCAAAGAATGAACCCCAATTGACTTTTTTGTCTTCCCAGTGATAATAGTCAGTATACTTTCCTTCTCTTTTTACAGATTTCTTGAACCATTCATGCTCATGAGACGTATGATTGACCACTAAATCCATAATCAATTTGATTTTGACTTTATGGAGTTCCTTTATCAATCTTTTTATATCATCCATAGTGCCGAATTCCGTCGCGATATCTTTATAATCAGAGATATCATAACCGAAATCTTCCATTGGAGACTTGTAAACAGGAGATAACCAAATTATATCGATTCCAAGACTTTTCAAATAAGGTATTTTTTCAATTATACCAGGTATATCTCCAATGCCATCATTGTTGGAGTCTTTGAAACTGCGAGGCCATATCTGGTATACAACCCCTTCTTTATACCATTCTTTCCTCATTGTATCAGTCCTTTCTGAAGATAACTTTCAGAGCTTTGAAGAAACGTTTATTTATTAATTCCATAATACCTTCGAGAAAATTCATCGTTATTTTACCCTTGGCGAATTTAGGAAGGAATCTTAGAGGCATCTGATAAAGGCTGTTCAAGACCATCAACTTAAATGATTCTGATTGACCAACAAGCTCTTTGTTCAATTGTTTATCAATATTTTTCTTTAATATTCGACCAAGGAATGTGTGTTCGATATCTTCGATATTGTTGTTAAGATCAAATGGACGTTTATGAATTACATATTCGCCTTTGGCTTTCATGTTAACGAGGCGTTCAAAGTCATCCTCTTCAAATCTCAGTCCGCCTTTTATTTGATATGAATCTAACTTGTTCCAAACGGATTCGGTATAAGGCTTTCCAGTAATGACCTCCACTGGAATCTCCAGTAAGATATCATTGGCATTTTTCATGATTTGCAAGTTGTATGTTCCGTCGTCAGTGACAAATGCTTTCTTCTTAGGATGATAGTAACTGAGATTGCTTAATTTGACATCAAACGATACAGTGATTGTCTCACCGCTTTTAATCATCACTTTATCAAAAGCAATCAGTTCTCTTCTAGGTCGAGGAGTTTTAGGCTTTTTGGGTTCAAAAAACAGCAATACCACCTCTTTGCCGTCTAAACTGCTTTTGTTTGTAATATCGATAGTGAGTTTCAATTTCTCATTTTCACTCTTTAAAACAGTTTTGTTTGCTTTAATATTGCTGTACTCGAAGTGTGAGTAGCTTAAACCATATCCAAATGGAAACAAGACTGGCTTGTTTGCGGTTTTGTAATATCGGTAACCAACATAGATGCTTTCACGATAGAATACGTTATTGTTTCCAGTGGCGAAATAGTCATTTGATGGTATGTCTAACTCGTTATCAGGAAAAGTCTCAGCCAATCTGCCGCTAGGATTTGTTTCTCCAAAAAGGATTCTGTCAACGGCGATACCCATAGCTTCACCGCCGAGGTAGCAATTCAGAACTGCCTTTGCACGCTCTAAAAACGGCATTACAACCGGCGAACCGATTTCAAGCAAAACAATAAGATTCGAGTTTTCTTTGGAAATCGCGTTGATCAGATGTTCCTGATTTCTCGGAATCGTCAAATGATCGCGATCATATCCCTCGGATTCATAACGGTCTGGCAAGCCTCCGACAAATACTACCTTGTCATATAGCTTTACAGCATTTATTACTTCGGCAGTCAAATCGAGATTTATATCGTCTGCTTCCATGTCATAACCACGGAGATAATCAATGTTTTCTCGCTTTAGCAAAACTTCAGTAATCGAATCAACTCGATATGAATTTATATTTGATGATCCACCGCCTTGATAACGAACCTTTTGAGCCATTTCTCCGACTATTAGAATCTTCTCACCTTTAGACAATGGCAAGATATGTTCTTCATTCTTGAGCAATACCATTGATTCGGCAGCCAAGTTAGCGGCGATTTGATGGTGTTTCTCCAAATCAACCTTGACAGCTTTTTGGTTTCTGAATTTTTCCGCAAGCTCCAAGATCCTTTTCGCAGAACTATCCAGCATTTCCAAGGTAACCTTACCTTTTTTGAAATCATTTATTAGTTTATGTACTCCGTATATATATCCAGGCATCTCTAAATCAAGGGTAGCTATCAGAGCATCACTGCGATTGTTTACAGCAGTCCAATCTGAAACAATTACGCCTTTGAAACCGAATTCATCACGTAAAACCTCTTTTAACAGATTGATATTCTCGGAAGCATAAACCCCATCGACCTTGTTATATGAACACATAACCATTTCCAAATCAAGTTTAGCCAGTTCAGCGAAACTCTTGTAATAGATTTCGTATTTAGCGCGCGGATCGACAACTGAATTGGAAGTCATTCGATAAGACTCTTGTTGATTAAGCGCATAATGCTTCACACAAACACCGACATCGTTCTTCTTTACTCCCTTAACAAATCCTTTGGCCATTTCCGTTGTGACTTTTGGGTCTTCAGAGAAATATTCGAAATTTCTGCCACAGAAAGGATGTCTTTTGATATTAACTCCCGGTCCAAGTACGATATGCACTCCTTTGGACTGGAATTCTTTGCCGATGCATTCACCCATCTTTTCAGTAACCGATGGGTCAAAACTAGACGCAACCGTCACTAAAGAAGGGTAACAAACGGCGATTTCCGCTAATTCGTCTATACTGCCGTTGTCTGTGACTTTCCTAAGTCCGTGTGGCCCATCGGCCATTATGACAGAAGGTATATCCATACGCTTGATATTCATGGTCTCCCAAGCATTTTTACCAACCAACAGCGAAGCTTTCTCTTCAATTTTTAGATCTTTCAATATCTTGTCATAGTCCATAAATTACACCTCATGAATATTATATCAAAAAATAATTGCAATATAATTGGGTTAGGCAAAATGATTAAAATTTAATTATTCTTTAACTTTTCAGTAAATTTCAGATAAAAAAAACACTCTAAGAGTGTCAATTTAATGAATGTTCTCATGGCGACTCGGAAGGGACTCGAACCCCCGACCTTAAGCTCCGGAAGCTTCTGCTCTATCCAACTGAGCTACCGAGCCGCATAATTATGAAAACATCTGGCGACCCGGAAGGGATTCGAACCCCCGACCGACGGCTTAGGAAGCCGCAGCTCTGTCCTGCTGAGCTACCGGGTCTTTTTAAAAGAAAAAGTCAGTTAACTGACTTGTGTAAACAGATGGCGACCCGGAAGGGATTCGAACCCCCGACCGACGGCTTAGAAGGCCGTTGCTCTATCCTGCTGAGCTACCGGGTCACACGCACATAATATTATAATATGCGACAGCCAGTTTGTAAAGAATTATTTTCCTTTTTTTGCCTTAAAATTCAGCTAATGTTTTTTGAATTTCCGATCGATGGCTTCCTTGACAACATCAGGAACCATTGAACTGACATCTCCGCCGAATTGCGCCAATTCCCTGACTGATGAAGATGATAGGAAAGAGTACTTGCCTTGAGTCATAAAAAATACGGTATCGACTTCTGGATTGATTTCGCGATTGATATTAGTCAACTGAAATTCATAGTCGTAATCGGTAACGGCGCGTAAACCTCTAACGATATGATCGGCACCCAAGATTTTACAGTGTTCAACTGTCAACATGTTTGATTCTACTACTTCGATATTAGGAATGTCTTTCATAACTTCCTTGACTAAAGCAACCCTCTCTTCAGTTGTAAAGAGCGGGTTTTTAATCGGATTATATGAAACTGAAACATAAAGCTTGTCAAACAATTTGGCAGCCCTCGATATAATGTCCAGATGTCCATAGGTGATTGGGTCAAATGTTCCTGGATAATAACCTGTTCTCATTCTGATTCCTCCATTCGATAGAAAGCAAACTTGGTGTTCCCGAATACTTTCTCACGATATTTTATGATTCTACCCGAACGCTCAGGCATTGAAGCCTTGGCATCCGCCTCAAATACAATTATACCATTATCGACAACCAATTGTCCATAAACAATTGCATCCAACAAATCCTGATAACGATTGAGTGCATATGGAGGGTCAGCGATAATCAAATCATACTTCTTTTTTAGAGTTGGTAGCACCTCAAATACATCATTGCGAATCACTTTGGCGTTATCGTTTAATTTCAATGCTTCAAGATTTTGTTCAATTGTTTTTTTCGCCAGGGGAGCGTTGTCAATGAAATCGACATGACTTATCCCTCTGCTAATAGCTTCAATGCCTAAAGCACCGCTTCCGGCAAAAAGATCAAGCATCATCCCACCTGAAAAATACTGTCCTAGGATATTGAAGACAGCTTCCTTGTTCTTATCGGTGGTTGGACGCGTTCCTTCGCCAGGGACCTCTTTTAGTTGTCTGGAACGATGAATTCCGCCTACTACTCTGAGCATATTCGTCATCACCTCATAAAAATTGTACTTAGACAGTTGGAAATCACTCTGGCAGACTTCTCTACCATTCAAGTGGGCGTCTCTTATCAAATCGTCAGGATTCCTAATCTAATAGGCTTTCAACACGGAATTGATCTCGATTCCCTAATAACACTTTGGAGTCGCGGGTGAGTGATTTCCAACCAACTAAGTACAACCCTATTATATATTATGCTATTTTCCGTGTCAACAAACCCACTCAAAAAACCTAATAAAAAACTTACATATATTTACATTCTTAAAATTAGTATTAAAAATGAAAAAAGAGCCTGATAAAATCAGACTCTTGATTGATTAACGAGGGTTTTTGATGTTTGCGTGTGCAGCGGCCAAACGTGCGATCGGCACTCTGAACGGTGAACATGAAACATAATCAAGACCGATGTTATGGCAGAAATCAACTGAATCAGGGTCGCCACCGTGTTCTCCACAGATACCGCACTTGAGGTTAGGTCTTGTGGTTCTTCCGTATTCGACAGCCCACTTCATCAATTTGCCGACACCTTTAGTGTCAACATGTTGGAATGGATCTTGTTCGAAGATTTTCTTGTCATAGTAATCAGCTAAGAATTTACCGGCATCATCTCTGGAGAAACCAAAGGTCATTTGGGTCAAGTCGTTAGTACCAAAGCTGAAGAATTCGGCTTCGATGGCGATTTCATCTGCCAATAAAGCAGCACGAGGAATCTCAATCATTGTACCTACTGAGTATTCAAGTTTGACTCCGGCTTCTTTGATGATGTCATTGGCTGTTTTAACAACGATATCCTTGATGTATTTCAATTCTTTGATTTCGCCTACGAGCGGAATCATGATTTCCGGAACGACTTTCATACCGCGTTTGTTTACTTCGATGGCTGCTTCGATAACAGCTGTAGTTTGCATAACGGCGATTTCCGGATAAGTGATGGACAAACGAACACCACGGTGACCTAACATTGGATTGGTTTCATGAAGTGACTCGACTGTTGCTTTCAACTCGTCAAAAGTGATATTCATCTCTTTTGCCAAAGCGGCGATGTCTTCATCTTCTGTCGGCAAGAATTCATGCAGAGGCGGGTCTAAGTAACGAATTGTTACTGGATATCCATGCATTTCTTCATAAAGACCGATGAAATCTTCTCTTTGCATAGGAAGTAATTTAGCCAATGCGTGTTGTCTTTCTTCCAAAGTTTTGGAAACGATCATCTCGCGCATAGCCATGATTCTCTCGCCTTCAAAGAACATATGTTCTGTACGGCAAAGACCGATACCCTGTGCACCGAAGTCGTAAGCGACTTTGGCATCACGAGGATTGTCAGCGTTTGTTCTTACTTTAAGGCTTCTGTATTTGTCAGCCCAAGCCATCAGTTTGGCGAAATCGCCACTGACTGTTGCGTCTTGAGTTTTGATTTTCTCTCCGTAAATGTTTCCGGTAGAACCATCAAGAGAAATATAATCTCCTTCATGGTATTTCTTTCCGGCTACTTCGAAGTATTTCTCTTCTTCATTGACTTTTACAGTACCGGCTCCAGCTACGCAGCAAGTTCCCATGCCTCTGGCAACTACTGCAGCATGTGAAGTCATACCGCCACGGCTGGTGAGTACACCGGCTGCGACAGCCATACCTTCAATGTCTTCAGGACTGGTTTCTTGTCTTACCAAGATTACCGGTTTTCCGTCTTTAGCCATTTCAGCTGCTCTTTCGGCTGTAAACACTGCTCTACCGGTAGCTGCACCAGGAGATGCGTTAAGTCCTTTAGCAATCAAATGAGCATTTTTCAATGATTCAGGTTCAAATTGTGGATGCAATAATGCGTCAAGTTGTTTTGGATCAACCTTCAGCAATGCTTCCTTTTCAGTAAGTAGACCTTCTTCCACCAAATCAATGGCTATTTT
>CALMFM010000005.1 GCA_937862575.1 uncultured Bacillota bacterium | reverse complement strand
TTATTATGAAAGTTAATGGCAAAACAATCGTAGTTACCGGAGGAGCTGGAGGAGTGGGACGTCAATTAGTCTTACAATTACTGACTAAAGGAGCCACGGTGGCGGACGTGGATATCAACAAGTAATGAGTGGATGATATGGCAAAAACAGCAGCTACTTACAAAATTATCAGTTTATATGACTTTGGCTTTACTTGGTGCAATGGAAACAGACATTGCCAAACATTCCGAGATGTTGAATTTCATCTACAAACTGAATCCTGAATCAGCTCCACAAATCATGTACAAGGCTTTAAAGGATCGTTTGGAACCATAATTAATTTTGAAAAACTCACCTTCAATTGAAGGTGTTTTTTTTAGCTATTGTTGTATTGTATACTTGACATTATGTAAAGTAAACTTTATAATAAAAATGGTGATGATAATGAAATTCAAAAACAATTTGCGACAAATACGGTTCGATGCTGAAGAGATGTCTCAACAGGATCTCGCAGATAGAGTCGGGGTTTCAAGAATGACTATCTATTCAATCGAAAAGGAAAAATATGTTCCTTCAGCTTTATTGGCTTTCAAGATAGCTCAAATCTTCGATAAAAAAGTTGAAGAGGTCTTTTATTTGGAAACTGAAAAGGATGTGGAAACCAATGCTAAAAAAATATAAAAAAGTCATATTTATCATAAGTGCTATCCTAATTATTCTTCAAGGAGCGATATTCTTCTATTTTAGAGAAACACTAGTACCAGGTTTTGACATTTTGACTTGGCCGATTAAAGTCATGTCAATCGTTCTTCTACCAATTTATATTCTCTTGGGAATTTTTCATCTGGTCATCTTGCTTGAACTGCTTAAATGCATTCCATCTCAGACAAAAAATCCATTTCTTTTGTCATTGGGTGTGGTTTTAGTAACGGTCTCCGGTATAACCTTGCTATCAGATATTACTATTTTGTCCGATATCGGAAAAGAATATTTATACTTTAGTGTTACAAATGAGTGGTATATGCTTTTTGGATTCACCCTATTTCATTTCCTGTCTCTGTTATACATTTATTTGATATCTCGAAGGCTTGAAGTTGAAGGCATTAAATTCACAGATGCAATCCATAGCGGTAATGACCAAATGTTTCTGTCTCTTTATCAAATAGTTGGCATCTCCGGTTTTGTTGGGTTCATTGTAACAACATTATTTCTTTTCAATGTCGTTGATTTCCTGACTTATCAAAGTTACCTGACCGGATTATTACTGATGCTTTCTGCTTTGGTCTTGCTTCCCGTATTTCTGTTTATATCATATTGGGTAATTAAGTTTCGTAAAATAGCTGTCGAAACTTGGTTTGATGAATTGCAATCAAGGTTGACCGTTCAAGGAATATCTTGGGCAATGCTATTCGGACTTTTGACTGGAGCGCTTGGAATTTTCTTGTCAATAATAGGGGTTACAGTTAATTTAGTATATTGGCTACTAATGATGTTTTTTATAGAATTAACGATTATATCTGTGCTCGTTATCTTAAAAACTAGAGTAAAATAGGCTTTAACCATAAAATTAATTTCTCTTTATTTTCAGAAGGTTTTTGACATAGGCCTGTTAAGATTATATAATGTTAACGTGATATTTTTAGAAAGGAAAGATAATATGAATAAAATTCTGTTTAAGAACAACATCCTGAATACTGTCTTAGGCTTTCTGTTGATTGCCTTCACCATCTTAGCTTACTTTTTAGGATGGTACGAGGATTTTCTGCCGATAATAGTAGGCGTCATTCTCATTTTACTTTCTGTAAAACGCTTCATTTATACTTATCAAAAATTGGTAAGCAAGAAGGCTACATTGATTTTAGCCGGAGAACTTTTACTTGATGTTCTCTTCTCGATATTGTTGATTATATATCAAGGAAATATAGCTGTTTTTGCTGGTATAATCATCTATATTCGCGGATTCACATACCTAATGATTAATCATGTAGTAAAGAGAAAGGTGCAGTTCTACCAGTACATCATTAACATCGGTTTCATTACGCTTGGTGGATTTTTCATGTTTACTGGAATACCAATGTATGACTACTTCATCTTGATAACTACATTCTCGGTTGGGCTAATTGGATTGACCTATTTCCTTTTTGGCATCGCCTCGCTAATTGAAGGCAGTAAAAAGGGTAAAACAGCTGCTAAGCCAGCTCCGGCGCCATCACCAAATCCTGCAAATACTGCTCAACAAGCACCTAAACCGGCCCCAGTGGCCAAGGCTGAGACACCTCAAGTTAAGGAAAAAGTCGAAGTGAAAGTTGACTACTCTAAAATGACTTTGAAAGAACTTCAAGTTATCGCGAAAAATCGCAACCTTACAGGCATTTCCAAACTAAACAAATCTGAACTTATAGAAGTATTAAACAACAAAGGCAAATAAAAAAAGAGTCTGGAACTTGAGTTTCCAGACTTTTTATTATGCTGAATGAAGAGATAATTTCTTCAATCTTTTATTGCGATAATAGAGCACACCGTCGATGAAAACCATCGTAGCGTTGATGACATAAAGAACAATGACAAAGTCAAGGTTGTTTATAATCTTATGTAGTATCCCGAATAGATACCCGATAAAGACAACGTAAAGGAAAATTACGCTTTTTCCATCTATACTTTTGCTTTTAAGACTTTTGTAAATATTGACCGGCCAAGCAAAGCCGAAACAAACCAACATACCAATTTCAAATATACTCATAATTGCCCTCCGCTAATAACCTATTTTATTGTATATCTGTCTCTTCCGGACTGTTTGGATTCATACATTAATCCATCGGCTCTTTCAACCAATGCTTCCACTGGTTCTCCGGATTTATATTGACTACCGCCGATTGATATAGTTACCGATATTTCTTTACCATCTTCCAATTTATGGTAGGAATTTTTTACTGTGATTCTTAGTTTTTCAGCTATTTTCTTCATAGTTTCCAAATTAATTCTTTTGAGTACAATGATGAATTCTTCTCCACCCCATCTTCCGAATACATCTTCGGCTCTGATATTTGAAGATATCGTATTCGCAACCATCTTCAATACTTCATCGCCAGTATTATGACCATAGGTATCGTTAATATTCTTGAAATGATCGATATCAATAAACAAGATACCAAACGACGTTCCGAACTGGTTATTCTCAACAGATGCGCTGGTCAATGTAAATTCAAGATAATTACGATTGTAAATCTTGGTCATGTTATCCATTTCCAGAAGTTTCTTAAGTTGTTTGTTTTCATCGTATGTGTCTTCTTTAAACCTGGTGTCTGTAAAGACTTCTACAGCAGCAACAATCTTTCCTTGTGAATCGTACAGTGGCATGGTTTTCACAGTTACCGGGACCCGATGTCCGTTTTTGTGATGCAAAAAGACATCATTTTCATTGATTTTACCTGTTTCCAAAGTGTTTTGTAGAGGACACCCACCAAAACATAATTGATTACCCTTGGCATCTATATGACGAAGAATATTGTTAAAACAGAATGAATTAACAACTTCTTCTGCTTTATATCCTGTTATTTGTTCACTTCCGGTATTCCAAAAGACAATTTTACGTTTGGCATCAACAATATAGACACCTTCATATAAATGACTCATGAACAAGTTTGTATCGTAATTATACATCAGAAATCATCTCCCTTGATCCATTATTTCAGTATCGCAGAGTTATTAAGTATTGTTCAACTCGCCCAAATGTAATTATAACAAAAAAGGGGTTAATTATCATTATTTTTTTTAATGCAAATAAAAAAGGCCTTTTGAAGTGAAATGATAAGATGTTAGTAGACACAGAAATAACCGTGAGAACTACTAGCATCTTTTTTTATTTAGAAGGAAGAATGATATATTATAGATAAGAAATGCTTTTTGATGAACGAAGTGAAGAGAAAAGCAAAATTGAAGCACAAAAGAAAACCGACCAATTTTGGTCGGAGTACAAACATCTTTATCTATGAAAAGTCACATGATTATTATCCACTGTGAATCCGATTCTAATTTCTTCATAGGCATCTTCATAATCAGTGTCCAATTCCATAGTAATTCGATAATAGATGAAGCCTTCTGTGATTCCGTATTCTAAGAAATCGAGAGAATAGCTGAAATAAGTAGGACATGAGGAATAATATTGCCAATAACCCATGTAACGGACATCGCAGGTGTTTCTTTCAACAAGGATCTCATCTGTTCTAATTGAGTATAAATCCATTTTATCCTGAGAATAAATATCTATCAAATAGATATCCAAATAAAATACGGTACCGCTATATGATTCAGGGTGATTCAAAGTATGACCGTAATAAAACTTGAATTCAATTGGTCTGTCATCCGGATTGACCCGATTTTCAGTTTCCATTTTTATAAAACCAAGTGTTGACAAAGGAATGTCTCCCCCACTTAGAGTCACGCTATAAGGTCTCGTTAGCGCCAGTACCACCAATAAACCAATCAGTATCAAAAATACGCTTAAGATTATTACTCTTCTTTTCATCGAATTCTCCTAAATAATAATGCATATCATTTATATGTTCTGACAAATAGTATTATAATGAAGTAAGAGGTGATTAATATGAAGAAAAATGTCGGTAAAATCGATAGTTATGTAAGGTATGCAATTGGAGCTGTTTTACTTGTTCTGACATTTGTATTGGACATTTGGTGGTTAGCAATTCCAGCAGTTATCGCAATCCTTACCGGGGCCCTTGGTGTCTGTGGTCTTTATAAGATATTCGGCATCAACACCTGTAAAATCGAAAAAGACGGAAAGAACTGATTTCAGTTCTTTTTTTATTTGTTGAAGATCCCGATAAATCTATCGTTGGAATATACAATAGCTTGAATAGGAGTAAGCCAAACACCCCATAAGAATTGAAGAAAAACGTCTACTTCTTCATAATTTTGACTTATATTAATAGTCACATCTTTCTTCATGAATGATCCTGTAACTTTTATTTAATTTACTCTTTCACAATCGTATTCGAATTTTTGGCTGACACCTAAACTTCCAATCAAAACCCCGTCGATGTGAATTTTCATTTTGATTAAGGACCCGTAATAAGAACTTGATCTTTCAAATCTTATCTTCATAGTTTATTCTCCATAGTTGAATTGATTGTCTTTTTTATTAATTATAGCATAAGGCATATTTAATACCAAAATCCATTAAAAAAACTCGGAAATAATCCGAGTTTAGTTTGCTTAATGGTGGAACCAGAGGGACTTGAACCCCCGACCCTCTGCACGTCAAGCAGATGCTCTCCCACTGAGCTATGATTCCTTAGGATTATATTTTATCATGAATGATGGCTTCTGCCAACAGAAATGTTTCGTCCGTCATTCTTTTTTCATATATTACACGTTTTGATTTCACAAATATACTATTTTTGATTATAATAGTATATATGCCGAAATAGCTCAGTCGGTAGAGCAGCTGTCTCGTAATCAGCAGGTCGTAGGTTCGAGTCCTATTTTCGGCACCATTAATACTGATAGTTTTGGATATGACCATTAAGGAGAAAATAGATATGAAAAACTTATTTAAAAAACCATGGTTCGTAAATGCTCTGATCATGGGATTACTGCTAATCGTTTTCTTGACCAACTTTTGGATTTTATCGCTTGAATTAGCGGCACCATACCAAGGCGAAACTCTTTGGGCAATTGCCAGCAATCCGCCTAGCAGCAATTACGTATACATATTCGCTTTTATCTTTAA
This sequence comes from uncultured Bacillota bacterium, assembly GCA_937862575.1. Lineage (GTDB taxonomy): Bacteria > Bacillota_I > Bacilli_A > Izemoplasmatales > Hujiaoplasmataceae > 4572-104. The sequence continues at coordinate 484 of CALMFM010000005.1, read as the reverse complement.
ACTTGTATTCTACATATCTCTAATTCCATTGCTATTTTCTGCTTTCAGCATATTTAAGAAGAATAGTTGGGGAATAATTGTAGCTATTTTGGTCTTCCTTGGATTTGACACAACCATGATTGTGTTCCAATCTATCAACAATTATCTATCCGTATTTGCCTTAATATTGATAATTCTTAACATCATATTTATTGTCGGAATATTTGTTTTGACCATCTACAGGAGGAAAGCTTTCGATCTTGCGGAAAAGACTGAAAAAGTTGAAAAAGAGTACCACTTAAGCAATACAAAGATTCCACTTACCATTTTATTAATCGACATCGTATCCATCCTTGTTTTCTTGACTACCTTTTTCATACCTTTATATACTATTGTAGAGCCTTGGAAAAATACAAGCACAATTATAATAAATGCTCTACTTCTTGGAGACAATCGTATTGAAACAGTAATAATGTTCTTGGCAGATTTCGCTATTTTTATGGCT
>CALMFM010000004.1 GCA_937862575.1 uncultured Bacillota bacterium | reverse complement strand
TAACGAAGCAATTAAAAAATTATCATGAAGTATTTAGTTAAAGACATTCCCCAAGACCACGCCTATCTCTTACCAATAGGGGATATACATTTTGGCGACACAGCATTTAAAGATGAGGGAATGAGAAAATTAAAGGGTTATTTGGACTGGGTTAAGTCCCGACCAAATGCCTTTGTATTCTTAATGGGAGATGTATTCAATGTCTCTGGAAGGCAGACAAAGACAACTCCATTCGAGACCGATGTTGGAGAATATGAAAAGGCAGTAGAGTTCTTTAAACCATACGCTGACAAAATATTAGGAGCAATAGACGGAAACCATGAGTATAGAATGTATGACGAGTTCGGTATCAGTCCACTACAACTATTCTGCCGAGAATTGAAAATCCCATACTGTAAATATTCAGCAGTTATACGCTTAAAGGTCGGGAAAAGAACCGAAAAGGGAGCAGGAAACAGATATTGTCAAAACTATTTTATCTATGCTCACCATACAACAGGTTCTGGTTCAACTGTAGGAGGTAAATTAAATAGAGTAGTTAAATTAGAGAGTATCGTAGAGGGTTGTGATGTCTATCTAGGCGCTCATAATCATCAGTTGGCTATTGCTCCCCAAGATATTTATTATGTGTCGATGCAGGGAGGAATAATGAAACGAAGAAAGTGGTATGTTGACTGTGGTTCTTACTTGGAATGGGAAGGATCATATGCCGAGAAGGGAATGCTACCACCAGCCAAACTAGGTAGCCCACGAATACGCTTTAATGGGAAAAAAGATAAAAAAGATGTTCATGTATCATTATGAAAACAATATTATGAAAAAAACAACACAACAAATATTAGCTAACTGTGAAAAAGGAATATTTACAGTGGTTAGAAATAAAAAAGATAATCAGTTTAGGGTAAGAACTCCAATAAAAGATAGTTATGGTAATTTTAGAGATAGTTGTTGGTGTAATATAATAGAAGAAGCCAAACGATTTGCTGGAGTGTATTATGGATATTCATTAGAAGAATTAGATAAAATGGATTTAGAAATAGTAGAAGAATATAGAATAATTGGCGAGCCATTTAAAGTTGGCGACAAAGTAAGGATATTGGATAGCATAAAAGAAACAGACTATTGGAAAGACTTTAAAGATGCCGTTCCAGAAATGAAAGGAGAAATAGAAGTAGCATATAATCTTAAAGATGGATTATATTATCGTGTAAATGGTTGGGTAATTGACCACCAATACTTAGCTCCATTAGTAGAAGAACAATGTATTAACAAAGGAGATGAAATAGAGGTATGTATTAAGGGTAAGAAATTTAAAGCTAAAATAATATGAAGAAATTAAAAGAAGTAAAAGTGTTGATGACTGGAACAAACAATGATATTCCTCGTGGTGTAGAACAACCGACCATAAAAGAATTGACCAATAAAATCAATGAGATAGTAGAGTGGATAAATGACCATTCAGAGCCAATCACCACCCAACCAGAGAAGGAGTGGAAAGAGAGATTTGATAAAGAGTTTGGAGAGGATTTCTTTGATTTACATTATAGATTTTGTCCAATGATAGGAGAACCAGATTGGGAAGAAAGACAAAAAGCTTGTTCAGAACAAAAAGAAGAAGTCCAAAAAAGAATTAAACAATTTATCTCATCCCTTCTATCTCAAAAAGATAAGGATGTAACACAATTAGGATTATTATTTGGAGTTAAATTATTTATAGAAACAAAAGATGAAAAAATAGTTAAAGCCTGTAAAAAATTCTTAGAAGAATTAACAGAATATAAGCCAAGTGATTTAGAAAAAGAGATAGAAGCCCTCTTAAAGCCGACCAAATAATTAAATAATAAAGCCCTAATAAGGCAAAATATATGGCAAATATAAAAATAAAGAAGAATGAAGAACAACCCGAAAGTGTAGAATTATTAGCTCAATCAATTATTCAAGTAGCAGAAGGTTTTGAGAAGGTAATCAATTCAAAATTAACAGAAAGAGCATTGATTGTTCTTTTACACGATGCAATCGGAACTGCAAAAATAACAAAAGCACAAATTAAATTAACCTTACAAGCTCTCCCAAGATTAAAAGCTTGGTATATTAAAAAATAATAAATAATAAAGAAGTATGGAAAAAGAATATAAAATTAAATTTACTGCTAACTATCTTCAATATGAAGAATGGGCAAATGAAGGAGATAGTTATTTTCAAAATGTAATAGATAATAATTCTGACCAATTAGAAATATGCAAAAAATGGTCAGGAAAAAAAATAAAACTTTCAGAAATCCCCGAGTTTATAAAAGAAGTTGGAGAATGTGTAATATCTGAAGATGAAATAGAGATATATAATGGTTATAGAGAATAAGACCAAATAATAAATAATAAAACATATGATAAAAGACTTTAACATATCGTTCTACAATCAATGGACACAGTTTACCAATAAGCTAAATTGGTACATTGTTAACCTAATAAACATAGAGATAGAAAGAGAGGATTATCTTGGGCTGTTTCACATAGAGATAACCTTGCTTGGCTTCTCTTTGAATATCAGTTGGCTATATAACGAAAATACGCCGGCCAGAAAAAGGTTAAAGAAATACATTAGAAGTAAGAAATAATCTTACTTCCATTGGACATAGTTTGTATACATCTATTGATTATATGTATACAAAGTGGTGTACTTTGTAATATGGTATAGTGTAAAAAATGCACAATAATCGTATCATTATGATACGAGAATAGATTATAGTTGGTTTGGTTGGGGGCGGTGAAATATCTTATGGAAATGCAGAAGGGATAAGCTAATTACTTGCACCCATTATGAATAAGGCTCACCCGCTAAATGACCATTCACCGAAAGGTATGGTAAAAAGTATCGTTGGGATTAAATGCCAAGTTCAAATCTTGGGTCTCCAGCCAAGCTAATTATAATCCTTTATAGTTCTTTTATTCCTGCACAAGTCCATATCAACCAATATTGGGTTGGGGATAAGGTGGTAGCCAAATCTTGCAAGAGCTTGTGTGGGCGTAAGAGAATTATAAATAATTAACATAAATATGGAAAAAATATATTTGATGTTGACACTAAATATTAACGGAGATTGGATATTGGTAGAACCAACAGGAGGAGAAATATTAACCAATCTTAATTAAAATAATATAACTAAATATGAAAATATCATCATTGGTCATACCATTTTCTTTCATTTGTCCATTTTCAATATTGGGAGTGAATTACGATTTAATTATTATTCCACTTATAGGGTTATTTGTTTGGATAACAATAATGTTTTTAGCAATAAGAGAATGGAAAATAGAAGTATTAAAGAAATATAACCACTAAATAGACCAAATAATTAAATAATAATAAAGATATGAAGAAAAAAACTAAAAAAAAAGAAATAGATTTAGAACGCCCATTTAATGTTGAATATACAGAGGGATATGAAGATGGATTTAATAAGTGTTTGGAAATAAATAGTATGGCAATAGGAATTGGAAATGCTGTTATTGGTGTTTTAGAGATAGGGGCGAAGAATAAAAATGGTAAAAAGAGTAAAGATAATTAAGCCGACCAAAGAAAAAACAAGGAATAATACCTTGTCTTTTTTATAATTGCTCCATATTATTGTTTTTAATACCATAGATCAGCTAAAAAAACAAACCAACCAAACCCCGACAAAACAAAAGCACATAACCCCACAAGTAAAAGAATGCTTTCTCTGATCTCTTTTACTTTTTGTCTTCTTCTTTTTCTCTCGCTATATGTTAAGTAATTCATGTTCACGCCTATTTATTATTATATCCCATCAAGCTAACCAATCGATCCTTAGTAGCTGATGATCTCCCGTAAGAGTATCAGTCGGCAACGACTCGTTAGCTTTTCAGGGTACATGGTTATTGTATATTGAAAACAAATACTTGTCAAGTATTATTTATCCACACCCACAAAATACTTGTCAAACATGTATGACACAAAAAACCCCGACAAAAGAAAAACGCTATATATACATAAGAGTAAAAGATCGTAGTATTATTAGTATAATATTGTAAGAAATAGCTTGTGTATTAAGGGCTTAGAGCTTCAAAACGCCGACACATGACGATATAGTACATATAAGAGATAATAATACTTAGAAGGGGATTATTGGTTATTGTTGGTATAATAGTTATCATGAGCTTATTGGTTGTTAAGGTATTAAAATCGGTTGCCAACTACTTAATTATACACGTACGCACCATAATTGACACAAAATTATGTGAAATATTGATACTGTAATATCATAATTTATACATGTATTGGTCATCATTGGCTTAAAACCTTGATAATACGGGCTTTTTAGCTCTTTTGATTAGTCGCTTAATGTATCTTGTGCGACATATGGGGGGAGGGGGCATCAAGTCGTGGTACTATAAAATATAGATATAGGTAACCAACAAGTTTCTAGGAAAATGACATGAAAATGTCATAAATAATCAAAAACTTGCAAATAGAGGACTTGAATTTTTACCAAAAATATGATATAATAGATGTATAAAACAAGGAAAAAATGACCGAAAGGGCAATTCATGACTAAAACTCTAGCAGAAAAGCAATTATCTGCCTTAAAGCCGTTAAGAAAGAACGGAACTCGTGTTAAACGGGTCTTTGATAAGGCGGCGGAAGCAATGAAGGCAGGCGAAAAACCTGTTATTTCGGCAATTATGAGAGAGGAGGGATATTCAGAGAGTGCTTGTCATTGTTTAAAGGTAATGAAAACAGCCACATGGAAGCAATTATTAGATACTATCCCAGATAATCAATTATTGGGCGAATTATATGGTTTAGCTACTGATCCAGACGATAAGAGGACTAAATTGGAAGCATTAAAGGAAATATTTAGGTTAAAGGACAAGTATCCTGCTGGGAAAATGCAGATAGGGGCGTTTCAGAACCAAGTTAATGAGTTTTTTGAGGATGTTGAATGAAATCGTTAAACGATACCAAGTTATTAGAAAGGATAGGATTTGTGCCTCACGAAGGACAAAATGCTGTATTAGAGGCGGTGAAGGATAAGGATATAAGGGAAATTGCCTTGAGTGCTGGCAGGCGTTTTGGCAAGAGCTTATTATGTGCCTATTTGGTGTTAAGGGAGATTTTAAGACCGAATAGAAAGGTTTGGATAGTATCGGTCAACTATGATTTGACCCAGAAGGTTTTTACTTACTTGCTTCAGTTTATTGCCAAAGTAGCTGACCCAAAGACTTTCAAGGTTCATAACAGACCATTTCCAAAATTGACATTGCCTAATGGGAGCTGGGTAGAGTGTCGTTCAGCAGAAAACCCTAACTCATTATTGGGAGAAGAACTTGATTTATTGATTATTGATGAGGCGGCAATGATGCCACCAATGATTTATGATAGATACCTATTGCCTACGACAACGAGTAGGAAGGGTCGCGTGGTGTTTATTTCAACACCATTTGGACAGAATTGGTTTTATCATAAGTTCTTGGAATGTACAGAAAGAGATGACGGAGCTTCGTTCAATTATCCAAGCAACACCAATCCCTCTTTTCCTAAAGACGAGTGGGAGAGAATGATGCAGTTAATGCCCGAAGCAGTTTTTAAGCAGGAACATTTGGCATCGTTTTTACCAGATGCCGCTGGTGTATTCAGGGGCGTCACGGAAATTATAAATGACGATTGCTTGGCTGACTCCAAAAGAGGAGAGGTTTATGTTATGGGTGTCGATTTAGGAAAACACAATGATTTTAGCGTAATTAGCGTGTTCGATACATCAACCAATAAACTGGTCTATTTTGATAGATTTAACAAAATTGACTATCCGTTGCAAAAGGCAAGGATAATAGCCGCTGCCCAGAGATACAATAATGCAAGAATTATTATTGATTCAACGGGATTGGGAGATCCAATAAGCGATGACATCCAAAGAGAGGGATTCATAGTTGACGACTATAGACTAACGAACAAGTCCAAGAAAAACATTATAGACAAATTAAGTATTTATATAGAACAAAAAAGAATAACAATACCAAACATTCCAGAGATAATCAATGAGCTACAGGCATTCGGTTATACCATGACTGACGCTGGGAACATAAAGTATTCAGCGCCACAAGGTTTACACGATGACATAGTTATCAGTCTGGCATTGGGAGTTTGGGGATTAACAAATATAACAGAGCAGGGCAACGCACTTGAGGAAGCATTAAGAATGAGATACTTCGGTCAAGGAAGGCAAACCTATTTATGAAATACACAGGATTGCTTGGGATAATCAAAGCACAAGAAAATGATTATGAGTTAACGATGAAATCGGCTCGTTACTTTCCCGCCTTTGCACCTTCACAAAAAAACGTAATTGAACTTGTCAATCTTTACTGGGTGGATAAGTTTAAGGATGGTGATTATGACAGTCTTGGAATAAAGAAAAGTTTTTACAATGTTGTAGAGTCTCCGACCTTAACCGCTGCCAAAATGATTGACCTTGATACAAAAGACATAAAGATAATTGCCGAGAACGGACAATCATATTATCCAGCAATGCTTTACGAAAGAGAATTAAATGTCTGGATGAAGGCAAGAAAGAATGCTTATGGACAAACCTTTGGACAATTTCTTAACAATTTAGTTATGAATTATCCGAAGTATGGACATGTAGTAGTGAAGAAAGCAAAGAACTCGGTGCATATTGTACCGTTAGAAAATATTATCTGCGACCAAAATGCCATAAGCATATTGAACGCAAGATATGTGATAGAGAAACACGAAGTTAACCCAGAACAATTTGAGTATGACGCAGAGGTCAACGGCTGGGAAAATATAGACGATGTATTATATCACAACCAAGAAAAAGAAAAGATAACCTATTACGAATTACATGGAAAGATTAAGGGAGAAAAAGAAAATTATTTCGTAATAGCAGAAGGAAGCGAAAGTGGAATAGTTTTATTTTCTTCTCATGTAAAAAGAGAGGACTTATACAAGGAGATAAAGTGGGACAATGTAGTTGGTAGAGCATTGGGGCGTGGGGTAGTAGAAAAATTATTCGAAGCCCAAATCCAAATGAACAAGATTACCAATTACAAGACACAAGGACTCCACTGGACAAGCAAGCATATTTACCAAACAAAGGATAGTAAATTAAACCGCAACCTAATGACAAGCGTTGACAATGGAGAAATCCTAACAGTCAATTCTGACATTAGTCCAGTGGTTAATGAGGAAAGAAATCTATCTGCTTATCAGGAAGAAGAAAAGAGATGGGATTTATTGGTTGATAAAAGGACATTCTCTTATGACGTGACTCGTGGAGAGAGATTACCTTCGGGAACTCCACTTGGTTCAGCAGTACTACAAACACAAATGGCTGCTGGATACTTCGATGTTAAGAGAGAGGATTTAGGGTTATTTGTCAAAGATATTCTATTTGACTGGATTATTCCAGAATTTAGAAAAACAGTAAAAGGAGAACACGAACTTCTTTTCGGCGAATTTGATGAATCGAACCTTAATAAGATTAGAGAGTTAATTGCTAAAAACAGGGTCAAGAAAAAGATTTTAAGAATGAAATATTTGCCCACGACACGGGAATACGAAGCCCTAAAGGAATTAACCCTAGAAGAAATAAAACAAGAAAAAGCAATAGATATTCCAGAGGGATATTATGACGATTTAAAATACAAGATTGATATTATTATTACAGGAGAAGAATTAGATTTGGGAGCAAAGATGACCACACTACAAACCGCTATGCAAATTATGGGTTCTAATCCAGCAATATTACAAGACAAGAATATGAGAAACATGTTTTTCAAATTACTTGACTTTGCTGGAATAGATCTAACAGATATTGTGGTCGATGACCAACCGCAACAACAGTTGCCTACTGGTGGGTCAATATCAGCACCCCAAATGCCACCTCAACAAATAAATAGTCAAACTATTTTATGAAACAAAATCAAAAACAATGGGTAAAAGAGAATAAGGATATGCTAAACGAGATATTCGGTAAGGAGATTATTCAGTATCGTGACGATGCTCTTGATATGGATTGCCGAACAGAAGAAGAAATAAAGATGCGAGACAGAAAGATAGAAACATATCGTTTCATTAAGGAGGTATTAAGTAAACTAAAAGTTTTAACAGAAGATAATAAAGAAAAGGTTGATAAATTTATATAGACACTAAAGTCTTTAAAAAGAATAAAAGAGAAAACTTTAATAAATCTATGGAAGAATTTGAAATAGAGAACGATAACTCTCCAAACGAACCAGTGAAGGAAGACACTATAACACCCGAACCTGTTGAAGTGGAACAGGAACAAGACAAGTCCATTAAGACGGCAATAGCACAGAAGGAACATTTTAAGGAAAAAGCTCTGAAATTGGAAACACAACTCAAGGAGCTTCAAGCCAAAATGCCGACAACTGCGCCAACACCACAAGACCCATTGGAACTTGTTAAATTAGCTAAGGCATTAGAAGGATATGATGAAGAAGAAACACAATTCATTGTCCGCAATGCAAAAAGCAAGGATGTGAAGGCAATAGTCGAAGCATCTAAAGATGATTGGGTAAAAACTGCCATTGAGGCAAAAAGAGAGAAGGATAAAAAAGATAATAAGATACCCTCTCCTGACAACCCCTCTGGTAGCGAGTTTAAACCTAAATCTATGGCAGAAATCAATAGTATGTCCCAAGAGGAATTTGATAGATACCAAAGAGGATTATTTGAACAAGCACAGAGAAGTAAGTTAGGACAGATGGGTTTATAATAGTATATGGCTTACAGTCAAGATTTTACAGCCTTTACGCCTAAACACACAAATCTTGGGCGTATAAAATTCTTTCTGATTGACTCGGAAGCTGAAACGCTAACGAGGCGGAAGTTTAAAGACACCGTGAGAGACTAAGCGAAAGAATACACACGAGCCATGTGTGTAATGCAATAGTCCGACCTTATGGGAAAAGAAACCATAAGATTAACAAAGTGGAGATATGGTCACCGACCCTTAACAGAGCTTTTCAAGCAAAGTTAGTGGCAGCTGGTTTTTTTACAAACCACAGCGATGACATTTCAGAAGGCGGAAGCAAAATCTATATTCCAGCCGTTGCTAACTCATTTACAGCTACTGCTATTAACACAACTAGCGGAGCATTAACACCAACAAACGTCGACGATACTAAATCATACATTTCACTAGATCAGTGGATGGGAGTCAATTATATCATAACTGACTACCAAAAAGCTCTTATAGCTACAAAGTATAACGTTCAAGCTGAATACGCCCAGAAAATGGGATACGCATTAGCTAAGAAAGTTGATACTGACTTGTTAGCATTAGGTGCTTCTTTAACAAAGTCTACTGGTGATTCTGCTACGAACATTACTGCAACTACCATTGAAACTGCAATAGCTTTCATTGAGAGTTCTAACGTTCCTAGAGAAGATTGTGCTTTCTTCTTCCACCCTAATGTATATTACGGTGAGTTGATGAAATCACAAAAACTAGTTGACGCTTCTTACTACGGTACAGAAGTATTGTCAAAGGGTATGCACTCAACACTATACGGTATTCCAGTTTACATCTTATCACAAGTTCCTTCTGGAACTGCTGGTACAGAGGGTGGACACAGAAACCTATTAGTACACAGAGACGCTATCGTTTACGCTATTGCTCGTGGTGGAGCAAAAATGAGTCAGAAACAACCAGAAGCATTAAGAACAACTCTATTCGCAGATGTTATCTACGGAAAGAGCATCTTAAGAGCAGATGGTGGAATCAGGATTATTTCAAACACATAACATTAGTTATCTGCCCATCAAGTCCAGAGCTGTCTGAGGAACTGGATGGGCAAGACAGCAGAGAACTATGAAAATTGTATATTTTGCACATCTAAAAAATAAATATAGGGAAAATGATGAGGATGTAATGCAAGGATTTAAAGACTTGGGACACGAAGTAATCGGTTTTGATGACCGAGAGTTTAACATAAATGAATTGGTTGAGGCAACAAAAGACGCTGATTTATTTCTGTTTCACAAAGGGGGAGTATTGGAAAATTCGTCAGAAGATGCTCAGGAAAATATAAGAATGTATCAAATGACCGTTGATAGGTTAAAAAGTATTCTCATGAAAATACCAAAGACTTGTATCAAGGCATTCTGGTATGTTGATAAAATCTATGACAATAGGCAGTTCTTTATTGAAACCATATTACCATTAGTTGATTTCGCATTATTAACTGACGGAACATATATTCGCAGACACAAGTATATAAACTTATTTTCTCTTAAACAGGGAACAGTAGAAAACAGAGTTGGAAAATATAAAAAGATATACGATTGCGATATTGCCTATGTGGGAAGCGTGTATGGAATGAGGCAACAGTTTGTTCAGAAGCTAAACAATGAATATGGAAATAGGTTTAGGGTTTATACCAATGTAAGAGACGATGATTTTAATGATCTATGTGCTTCGGCAAAGATAATTGTATCGCCACACTATCCATTAGATGACTTTTACTGGGGAGACAGAATATACAGGGTATTAAGTTCAAAAGGATTTATGCTTCACCCCAAGCTACATGGTTTACAAGAAGAAGAAGGGTTAATAAGCGGCAAACACTATGTCGGCTACAACAACTATTACGACTTAATGGAAAAAATAAACATGTTCCTTGACCCAGAAAATGAAGACATTAGGGAAAGGATAGCCCAAGAGGGACACGACTACGCAATTAAAAACCTTAATTACAAAGTAAAATGTCAAAAAATACTCGACCTCGTACAAATATCGAAGTTTGCATAGCAGTTTATCAAAGGTATTATCGCTTACCAGAGATAATTAAAATGCTAAATGCCCAGACAACCCAGAAGTTTAACCTTAATATCTGGAACAATAGTGGAGAAGATCTAACTCCTTTTACAGTTGATTTTCCAGAAAATAGATTAAAGATTTTTAGTGGAAAAGATAATGAGGGGAGCGCTGCAAGGTTCAAGTTAGTGCCACACACAAAAGGAGAATGCATAATATTCATTGATGATGACGAAGAATTTAATGAGGACTTTATAGAATATTTTTATGACAAGTATAAGGAGTACAAGGACAAGGGAGAGAAATGTATCTTGGGTTGGTACACGAGAACTTTTGTAAATGATAGATATAATCCTTCGTTTGATAATCCACCAGAGGGGGCAGAAGTTGATTATATAGGAACTGGTGGAATGGTACTCGATAGAGAAATCTTTGACAAAGAACCAGAGCTACAAAATATTCCAGAGCCATTTGATAAAGTAGAGGACTTATATCTTTGTTATCTGGCAAGAACTAAGTACAACATGATATTAAGAAAGCTGGCAAAGAAAGTATCAATTATTGTTGACGGCAAAGACCAGTTTCACGGAATAGATAAAGAAGAAATGTATGTGCGATTAAGGGACATGAACTGGATGATATTAAGAGATATGCAACTACAAATGAATGTCTATGACAACCTAGTTTCATTACAAGAGGTTTTAGACGAATTAAAAATTCCTTTCTGGTTATCAGAGGGATTATTGCTTGGACTCTATCGTGACGGAAAACCAATTAAAGGAGATGAAGACGATACTGATGTTTGTATTTGGTACGACCATGCACCAAGAGCTGATGAGATTATTGATGGACTACAAAAGAAGGGATTTACATTGTTAGACGCTTGGAGAGA
>CALMFM010000003.1 GCA_937862575.1 uncultured Bacillota bacterium | reverse complement strand
TAATGCGTCAAGTTGTTTTGGATCAACCTTCAGCAATGCTTCCTTTTCAGTAAGCAGACCTTCTTCCACCAAGTCGATGGCTATTTTCAAAGCAGCTTGAGCGGTTCTTTTACCGTTTCTTGTCTGCAACATGAACAATTTGCCTTTTTCGATGGTGAATTCCATATCTTGCATATCTTTATAGTGTTTTTCCAACTTGTGGCTGATTTCACGGAATTGTTTGTACACGATCGGGTTGTCAGTTTCCAGCTCAGAAATCGGTTTTGGAGTTCTTATACCGGCAACTACGTCTTCACCTTGGGCATTGAACAGGTATTCTCCGTAGAATTCATTCTTTCCTGTAGATGGGTCTCTTGTGAAAGCGACACCAGTACCGGAATCGTCTCCCATGTTGCCGAATACCATCGCTTGGACGTTAACGGCTGTACCCCACCCGTAAGGGATGTTGTTCATCCTTCTGTAGTAGTTAGCTCTTGGATTGTCCCATGATCTGAAAACTGCCTTGACAGCTTCAATCAATTGGTCCTTTGGATTCTGTGGGAAAGGTTCGCCTTTGATCTCGGCGTATCTTTTCTTGAATCCTTCAACGATTTCTTTCAAATCGTCAGCGTTGAGATCAGTATCCAGCTCAACTCCTTTTTCCTCTTTCTTGGCATCGAAGATAGCCTCGAAATTGCTCTTGGAAATTTCCATGACAACGTCACTAAACATCGTAATGAAACGACGGTATGAATCATATGCGAAACGAGGGTTGTTGGTTTGTTTCGCCAGACCTTGAACTGCATCGTCGTTAAGACCTAAATTCAGGATTGTGTCCATCATACCAGGCATAGAAGCTCTGGCTCCGGATCTTACGGATACGAGGAACGGGTTCTCGTTGTCGCCGAATGTTTTTCCGACTATTTTTTCAGTAGCATGCAAAGCGTCGTAGATTTGTGTGATGATTTCGTCATTGATAATTTTTCCGTCTTCATAGTATTTTGTACAAGCTTCCGTTGAAACTGTAAATCCTTGAGGAACAGGCATACCAAGCTTTGTCATCTCGGCAAGGTTAGCACCTTTACCGCCAAGAAGGTTACGCATAGAAGCGTCGCCGTCTTTAAATAAATAAACATACTTAGACATAATAGTTTCCTTTCTATAAATAAAGTATATATAAAATATCAATAAGATTATAACATAATTATTAAAAAATACAAACAAAAATAACCATAAAAAAGAGGTGATTTACACCTCAAATTTTATGAAAAGGCTTTCTGTTTTTCTATCGATGAAAAACATCATTCCACTAAACAACAAGATATTGAAAAGACTCATCAACAACACTGCCAAGTCCTTATTCATAACCTTGAATGAAAAATAGAAAATCAAACCGTCAAACACCAATATGGCCCATGTGCCAAACAGACCTAATACTGCCGCAGCGCTTTGTTTCACTACTTCTGCCGGGTTTCGATAAGAAAACTTAGGCAATAATAGGTTGACTATGGAGCCAAAAGCCGAGACCATTAACGATAAGGTAATTGTAAAGAACGTCATTACCAAGAAAGTTAATGGTTCGATTGAGAAAGTGAATTTAAAGATTATCAAACTGATTATCGCAAGTGGTAATGCCAAATAGATGTTGAAAAGCATTTTGCCATACATAATTGTCTTTGGCGCAACTGGAGCGGATTTTAAAATCCAAAAATTCTTTCCCTCAAGAGAAAGAGAAATCGCAGATGAAAATACCATCGATAAGGAAAAGCCAACAATTATAAGTATCAATATATCCGGGGTAACTCCGATATTGAATTCGGCATTGAAATACTGATTGATGGTATCTGCGTAGAATATACTGGCTACAGCCAAGATAATCAACATCAATGGTCCGATACCCAAATTCAAGGCATAAATTGGCGTATTGATGAATTTTTTGAATTCTTTCAAGGTAATGCTGGACATCAATGATCTACTCTTTGATACTGCTGCTTTGGCATTCTTTCTAGTATTCTTTGCCAAGGATCTTTGATTAGTCGAAACAACGAGTTTCTGAACTCCAAATATAAAAGCCGTAAAGAGACCAAAGTTGGTCAATAACAATAATGCCAAATACCCAAGATTTTGATCCTGAATAGCACCAACAAACCATTTGATCGGCGGATAGTATCTTCCTATCGATTCCATGAATGCTTGTTGATTAAGCAACGGATTTGTTTCGCCTACACTATTTACTGACATGGATAGATACATGATTCCGAAAAAGAATAGAAACAATAGAATAATACTCAAAATATTGGTGTTTCTCATCTTAGCTGTCAATCTCGTCACCAGTAATGAAATGAACGAAAAAACAATCGTCGGTATCAAAGGTATCGTCAAAGCACCAAACAAAAATATTAGGAAAGTATAAACATCAAATCCTGAATGATAGAAATATGAAAAGGAGATTGGAGCCAAAAATGCTAAAACACTCAAATAGACAAACACCAGCATCACGGTTGTTTTGGCTAAAACGACAGTATGCGTTTTTATCGGCAGAGGCTCCAATAACTCATAATCCTTGTAGTTGAACATATAACCGTTGGCTCTAAACAAAATGAACATAATAGCCAAGACTGTTGAATAGATGAAGGCATATATTAACAACACATCCAAGAGACCGAATTGTTTTAGGGTTTTACCTAAATCGAAAAACATGAATCCAAATACGCCTATAAATGAAACAACCGCATATAATAGTGCGAATACCAAAAGTCCAGTTTTAAGTTTATGTTTCTTCGGGTCTGACCCGAACAGGCTCTTAAAGGAAAAATTCTCCCTGAAGAATACCTTAATCAGTTTTCTATACATGATCAACCCTCGTTAAGGATTTCTAAGAATATCTCTTCTAGCGATTGGTCCTTGATTACATCATGAGTCAATCCATTGGCCACGATCTTTCCTTGTTTGATGATAGCTACCTTATTACATAGTTTCTCAGCCACTTCCAAGACATGGGTAGAGAAGAAAATCAATGAACCTTTTGCGCAAAGTTCCTTGAAAACTTCTTTTAGCAGGAAACTAGCCTTTGGATCCAAACCAACGAAAGGTTCGTCTAAAAGCATCGCTTTTGGTTCGTGTATCAAAGCGCTGATTATAACTATCTTCTGCTTCATACCATGTGAATACGAATTGATAGGATTGCTCAATACATCTTTAATCTCGAACATTTCCGAATATTTGTCAATTAACTCTTGACGTCTATCGCGACTGATATTGAAGACATCACCGATAAAATCGAGATACTCTATACCAGTCAGTGATTCATAAATATCCGGATTATCAGGAATGTATGCAATGATCCTTTTTGCGCCCAATGGATCACTTTTGATGGAATGACCAAAGATAGTAATATCACCGGCATCAAAATTTATAATCCCGGAAATGGATTTAAGCAAAGTCGTTTTGCCTGCACCATTATGACCGATAAAACCATAGATGTCTCCCGGTTCGATAGTTAAACTGATGTTATCACAAGCTTTTGTGACATTGTTATAAGTTTTAGAAACATTATTTATTTTGAGCATATTGATACCCCCTTGACTTTATTATACTATAATAATAGGTAATTTGCAATAATACAAAATAATTAAAAATAATTATAAAGTTATGTCTTGCATTTTCTTCCTTTTTCAAATATAATATTCTTTGCATCGCTCCTATAGTTTAGTGGCAAAACGCAGCAATGGTAATGCTGAAATTCTAGTTCGATTCTAGGTAGGAGCACCATTAATTAAAAAAACGGGTAAAAACCCGTTTTATTTTTTTATCTCAAGGTCGAACCTGAGTAGATGATATTGTTTGTAACTTCATCCAATTTAGCAGTTTGAAAGATACGGCAATTTCTACCTATTACCATGTTCTTTGGAACATTGATATGCTTACCCAAGACAGTAATGCCATTCTCAAGCAATTCCGGATGTTCTTGATTTGGTGTAAAATCATCACCAAATCCAACCATTGCATTTTCACCAATTACTGTGTGTTTGTCGATAATGCAGTGATCGACTATAGCTCCCGCCTTAATCTCCACGTCATTCAAGATTATTGAGTTGGTGACTTTCGCCAGTGGATGAACCACAACGCCCGGACTCAAAACGCATCTTTCAACGTTACCGGCTACAATCGAGCCATTTGATAACAAAGCCTGTTTGATAACTGCTTTTGAACCGACTTTAACTGCAGGAAGTTCCTCGGAACGAGTATATATTTTCCATTTTGGGTCGTACATATCCAATTTAATCTTGTCAACAGTCTCAATCAATCCAAGATTTGTTTCCAAATAGGAATCATAGGTTCCGACGTCTTTCCAATAACCATAGAATTTATAGGCGAAAACCGGATTATCCTTAATCATTCCCGGAATGATATGCTTCCCAAAATCCAAATCTTCGATATCGACGTTTTTTCTAAGTTGATCCAAGAGGACATCCTTGTCAAAAACATAGATACCCATAGAAGCTAACGTCAAAGCAGTCTTCTTCGGTTTTTCAATGAATTCGGTGATTCTCAAATTATCATCGGTAGCCATCATGCCGAAGCGAAAAGCCTCTTTTGGCTCTATAACATTACAGCCAACTGTCAATACTGCATCTTTTTGGATATGTTGTTCAATCATCTTTCGATAATCCATCTTATAGATATGGTCTCCAGAAAGAATCAAAACGATGTCCGGATTGACTTGTTCAAGGTAACGGATGTTTTTTCTGACCGCATCCGCAGTGCCTTCATACCAGGAATCATGCGGTTGCAAAAGAGTTATCTTGGTATCGCGTCTATCTAGATCCCAAGGTTTTCCCGAACCGATATGATCATTTAATGAAAATGGTAAATATTGCGTTAGAATCGCGATGTCATAGATATGTGAATTGGTGCAATTGCTGAGAGTAAAATCGATAATCCGATATTTACCGGCAAATGGAACAGAAGGTTTTACCCTGTTCTCCGACAGGATATCGAGTCTTGTGCCTCTTCCACCCGCAAGAATCAATGCTAGAATCTTCATCTTAAACACATCCTCCTAAAGTTAATTTGTACAAAATTATTGCTTACTTCAAAATGTCTTTATATAATTTGCGATACTCTTTTGCTGACTGTGTCCATGAATAATCGGAATTCATTGCGTGTCGCATTAAAATCTCCCAAGAATCCGGATTATGATAGAACAGATGCATTGCATAACGGATGACATGCATCATGTCATGAGCGTTGAAGTTAGTGAAACTAAATCCATTACCTAACTTTTCATATTCATTGTATGGTTTAACAGTATCAACTAAACCGCCAGTTTCTCTGACAATCGGTATTGTACCGTATTTAAGCGCAATAATCTGGCCTAATCCACATGGCTCGAATTTGGATGGCATCAAGAAAATGTCAACTCCAGCATATATCATATGCGCCAACTTATCAGAATAACCGATAGTAACCCTGACCTTTTTAGGAAAACGTTCCTGCAACCCACGAAAATAGTTCTCATATTCAGCATTTCCCGCACCCAAGACGATAAAGAAGAAATCATCGATTTCCAACATCTCGTCGAATACCCTCTTAATTAGGTCAATACCTTTTTGATTGACTAATCTGGAAATGATACCAACAACCGGTTTGTCCAAAGAATAGTCAATGTCAAGCTCTTTGAACAGCGCAATCTTATTAGCCAATTTACCGTCTTGTGCATTATCGATACCATAATTTTGCGCAATTAAATGATCGGTCTCAGGATTATAATCGGAATAATCTATTCCATTTATTATACCTTTTAATCTTGTACCGCGTTGTCGAAGCAGATTTTGCATGCCATATCCAAAATAATCAGTAAGAATTTCTTTGGAATATGTTTCGGAAACGGTGGTAATCATATCAGCGGTTACGATTCCCGCTTTCAAGAAGTTAAGAAAACCTTCAAATTCCATCTTCGCATCATATTTAATATTGAATAGACGGTAATCTTCCAAAGGGAATATTCCTTGATAAGCAAGATTATGGATAGTCAATATTGTTTTGGCATTGATATTGATAAAACGGTACTTCAGCAACAATGGAATCATTCCCGTATGCCAATCATGGACATGGATGATATCCGGCATAAAACCAATTCTAGTTAAAGACTCCAAAACAGCTACTTGAAAATAAGCGAAACGTTTGGATTCGTCGGCGTATCCATAGACATTCTCACGAGAACCGAAATAGAATTCATTATCGATGAAATAATAGATTATATTTCCTTTCTTCAACTGTTTAACACCGACATATACTTCTCTTTCCGAACTGAATTGAATAGTAAAATTAGTAACATCGGTCACATTCTTCAGAAATTTCTTTGGAATAGCTTTATAATACGGCAGAAAGACTCTGACTTCAGAGCCTCTTAATCTTTTTAGTTCTTGCGGCAAGGAACCGACAACGTCAGCTAACCCGCCAATCTTTACAAAAGGTGTGCACTCGGCACTAACATGCAATATGTTTATCATACCGAACCTCCCATTGTCAATTATAACAAAATATTAGACTAAATTCTATAAAATTATATATTTACTTTAAAAGGAATCTGCCATGATATATCGACATTCCGATATATGTGGTTTCCATCAACAAAAGCATGTAAAGGAATCCCGGCAAAGATAACAAAGTAATCTTGAAGACCCCGCTGAACATCGTAAAACAGAACAATGCCGATACAAATGCGAATATTACCAAAGTTGCTCTCAGTTTATTAAACGGTGATGAAGCATTCACTAGAATCAGCCAGTAAGCGAAAGTCGCCGCTACGATACCGATTGTCGATATTTCGCCATCGGTAAGTCCATAAAAGGCTCCTGAGAAGATATACACACCGAGTAAATTAGCGATGATAAACAACGCACCAGGAACGACATTCTTAATAATATTCTTGAAAAATTTTCCAGTGAACATCTGATTGTTTGGCTCAATCGCCAACCAAAATGTCGGTATGCCTACGATAAAGGTTTCGATTACAAACATTTGAATTGGTTCAAACGGATAGATTCTCGATGTCAACAACAATATGAATGTCAACAATATCGTATACAATGTTTTAACTAGGTAAAGAACTGAAGCCTTTTCCATGTTGCAGACGATTTGTCTTCCTTCTTTTACCACTTTCGGCAGATTTTCAAAGTCATCATTAAGCAAAACCAGATGACTGATATTTCTCGTCGCATCGGTTCCACTTGCCAGTGAAACAGATACATCCGCCTGTTTCAAAGCCAAGATATCGTTTACACCGTCTCCGACCATACAAACTTTATGATCAGCCGCTTGGATATGTTTAACCAGTATTTTCTTTTGATCCGGAGTCACTCTTCCGAATACGGTATATTCATAAGCAACCTTGTCCAAATCGCTTTCTTTCACGTTTTCTAAGGAAATATATTTATGTGCATTGGGTACGCCGGCTCTTTTTGCGACTTCAGAAACAGTCAAAGCATTGTCTCCGCTTATGATTTTTACGGTAACATTTGATTCAGTGAATTCAGCTATTGTAGCCGCTGCACTTTCCCGAACTGTATCGTTAACTAGAATTAACGCAACTGCCTCAGCTTTGCCTGTGAATCGTTCTTGCCTAATTCCCCCAGCTTTAGCCAATAACAATACCCGTTTACCTTTAGATGCATGTCTTTCGACGTCTTTTTTTATTTCGTTATATTGACCACGATAGATTATTTCCGGTGCGCCTAATACATAGGTTCCATTAACTAAATCAACCAATGAGTATGTGTTCTTTGAATTGAAATCAACTGAATTCTTGGCTTTATGTATTTCAACGCTTCCAAAGAATTCCTTTAATGCCATCGCCGTTTGATTTCGATCTTTTAAAACATGGTTCATTGAAGCTATAATGTCTTTTACTTCATTCTTTGTCAATTGAGGACCTTCGGGATTATCGAACAATTCAAAATTCTCAACTGTCATCGTTCCGTCGGTGATGGTTCCGGTTTTATCCAGACATAGGGTATCGACTCTGGCAAGTGTCTCGATTGAATAAAGTTCTTGAACCAAAGTATGCTTTTTAGCTAATTTGATTACCGATACGGCAAAAGTCATTGTGGTTAACAATACCAATCCGGAAGGAACCATCGCAACCATCGACCCGGCCATTTTTCTAACCGCTAGTTCAAACATCGAATAATCGGCCAAGAAATCCGGAAGATAATCGTACGTTGATCCTTGGAAAACATTATAGAAAGTCATCAGACCAAGAGGAATAATGATAACACCTATGACCTTTAGTATTCCCCTAAGCGTATTGATGATAATTGATTTTGGTTTAGATAAAGTCTTAGCCTGACTTTGCAAACTATCGATATAATTGTCTTTACCAACAGCCGACACTTTGACATAGGCTTCGCCAGATATGATATAACTTCCGCTAAACAGAGTATCATCTTCATCTTTCATTACTGATTTAGATTCACCGGTGATATTCGACTCATTTACGTTTAGACTGCCGTATTCTACAACACCGTCCGTCACTACCTGTTTTCCTGAAGTATATATGACAAGATCACCTAAAACAATCTCTTCAATACTTATTTCCAAGAACAATCCTTCTCTTACAACCATTACTTTTGTTTCTTTGATCAATGACAAATCCATTATTGTCTTTCTGGCTCTAAACTCTTGATAAACACCAATTGAAGTATTGATGATGGCAATAACCATGAACCAGAGATTCGTATAGCTCTTGATCGATAACAAAAGGATTCCCAACAAAGTAAGAATCATATTGAAATAAGTAAAGACGTTGGAACGGATAATTTGCCAATTAGTCTTTAGATTGCTTTCTCTTTTTTTGTTGAACTTGCCTTCGGTAAAGCGGTCATTGACCTGCTCGATTGTCAATCCGAAGGGCTGATAAGTTTTTCTCGCCATATAATCACCGTTTCCATTATATCAAATATGATAACCCTTTACAATAAGCCCTTTCCCATAAAAAAAAAGAACACTTTTCAGTGTTCAAAAATACTGCCTCCGATAAACTCCCTCAGTAAGGAATTATGTGGCACAAATGTTGCGTCAATCTCATCGAAATACTTGATGAATTTCAATAAACGGTTTGCCTGAATAAAATGTTCCGATTCCGGACTTATCTGCTTCAAAGCACTTTCAGCGAATCTCTTCAATACCGAGAACTCATAAGTCAATTCGGAATTGAAGATAAAATCCGAGTTTTCCAAATGTGGATAAATCCATTTGTATTCGCCTCTTCTTACCGATGGCCACATAGCTAAGGTCTTTTCCGGAGATGTACTTCGGAAGTTAAGGTCACGAACGATTCTTCTCAATAATCTGAGGTCAGTCAGATTGATTGGAGTATTGTTATCGATATTGATTTGTGCGAATGGAGATATGTATATCTTATATTTTCGTTCTGACGGAATATATTGCGATAACTGATTATTCAAGGCATGAATGCCTTCAATGATAATCGGAGTATCCGATGTCAACCTAAAAGGTTTCATGAAGGTTCTTCCCTTGGTAGTAAAATCAAATATTGGCAGACTGACTTCCTTGCCGGCAATCAGATCTAAGATATTCTGATTGAACAGGTCGATATCGAGAGACTCAATATGTTCCAAATCCGGTTTGCCGAATTCATCAAGAGGAGCCAAATCGGGATGTAGATAATAATTGTCAATCGAAATTGATACCGGATTGACCCCCAAATCGTTTAGAGTAATGTTCAATCTTCTCGCAAAAGTCGTCTTGCCGGAACTGCTCGGTCCGGCAATCGCAATCAAGCGGACATCCTTTCTGGAAATGATGTCTTCTGCCAAATCTCGTAGTTGCTTGTTGTGGCGTTCCTCGCATTGATACACGAACTCCTCAGCTCCACCTTTTTCCACCAATTGATTGATTTTGTAAATCATATCGACATTCAATTTTGTGGCGAAAGACTCGGCGCCATTGAGAACCTCAAGGAATTTAGGAGAATCAGAGAATTCCGGAATCTCACCTTTTTCTTCTCTGCGAGGATACTGGATCAAGAAGCCTTTTTCGATATAATGTATTTCATAGTCTTTCAAATAGCGAGTTGAAGGAACCATATATCCATACATATAGTTACGATAACCATAACATTCGTAAACGTTAACAGGTTCTTTTCTGTATTTGAGAGTATTTACCTTATCTTCAAGACCCATTCTCTGATAAAAAGCGATTGCTTCATTGATTGACATCTGTCTTCTGGTTATCGGATAATCATTTGCGATTATTCTCTTCATTTCTCTTTCAACTTCGTCTACCATATCTTTAGTGAGATCGTTTTTAATACCTCGGCCATAAATCCCCATAGAAATGCTATTGGAGAACTTAATCTGAATATTAGGGTATATCCTTCTAAATGCCATGCAGACCAAATAGCGCATGCTGGTGGCGTAAATACGTGTAGAATCATAGAAAGAATAGTCGAGAAACTCGACATTTGCGTCATAAGAAACGCGGTATGTAAGTTCACGCAATCTGTTGTTCACCAGTGCTGCGTAAAACACTCCTTTATAGTTTTTGGCCAGGTCATCCAACCTGACGAAAGAGTCGAATTGATAGACGTCTTTTCCTACTGTAATTTTAATAATATCACCTTCCAATTTTGAGAGTGTATTTCTATTTTACTACAATTCTTTATAATTGCAAGCGTTTCCATTTTTTACTAAAAATTTTTTTTGAAAAACAGTCTTAAATCATAAGTGGAATGTAGTATAATATTTGTATATTGAAAGGAGGATGTCATGTTCCTATCAAGTTTCTTCTCAACTACGGGGATGGATGAACACCCTGGCGATTATTTCTTCAGTTATCCGCATTTTATTTATCTGTTACTGAATATTCTCCTTTTCATACTTCTTTGGCGGTTTCTAAAGCGAAGATCATTAAGAACCCAGAATATCCTTATTAACATATTCTTGGGAGTAATGATAATTCTCAAATATGCAGGCGACGCATTATTCATCTATGAGTACTACTATGTAACCCCAGCATTATCTAGTTATCCTCATGCATTCTGGGATGTCGATACCTTCTTCTCGTTTCAAATGTGCGGAGTTACCAATATTCTCTTGCCGCTTGTAATCTGGTTCAATCTCAAACCATTGAAAGAATTCGTGTTCATATCCGCCATATTGGGTGGCATTGCCGTTATTCTTTATCCTGTGACGGTTTTATATGGACACCCTTATTTGATTACCCTTCCTATCATAAGGAGTGTGGTCATCCATTTCTTCTTGTTATTCATTCCCCTTTATTTAATTAACAGAGGTGATTACAAATTAGAAAGAAAACGTTGGTGGCAGGTCGCGATTGGTCTTATATCTTTGGCTTTATGGGCAACATTCGGAAACTTTGTTATCGATGTCGGAGATAATAATCTATATCTAATGGAAAACCCATTTTATGGTGGTCCAGTTCCAATATTAAATTTAATACCTAATTACTGGCATATCATACTATTAGCGGTCATGGTATCTATCGGATACTTCCTGATATATAAAATAACCAAGCTCTTCGAGCCTGGCGGATTCAAAAAATTCTTATTAAAATTCAAAAGAGCCGAGTAGGCTCTTTTTCATTCCAATGATTCGTATATACTAATTAATGTTTGAATATCCAAATCCAATAAAGCTTCAAAATCTGCTAGAGTCTGATATTCATCTGACTCACTGAATATTGTCACGACTACCGATAACTTGGTAGCGCTGACGTCTGAGTTTGCGCTATAAACATATGAGCAATAAGTATCAATTGT
>CALMFM010000002.1 GCA_937862575.1 uncultured Bacillota bacterium | reverse complement strand
AGTCGCTGATGACCTCGTTGGTGATGTAGCTTTTCCCTACCCCTGCACCGCCGGTAAGAAAGACATTGGAGTGTTTGAGGGCTTCGAGCACATCCGTTTTATCCATCACGCCCTCCGTCTAAACTCTGTTTTGCGTATTATACTGAAATTCTTTTATGACATATACATGCAGTTCCCTCATCCCCAAGCTGTAAATCACTGTCGAAATTTTTTGGGACATTATAAAAATACTTTATTTCTTAAAAATAACACTTAGTGTTTTAATTGGTGACATGTGTTATACTATAAATACTAATAAATATATTTACTATGAAGTTAGAGTGGGAAGGGGAAAAAATGAAGAGTAATATATTAATGTTAAGTATAGTGATAAGTTCATTTTGCTATGCAGGCGGGGATCTCGTTCAACCTGTGGAGCCAAAGATAGTAATATCAACCCAAGTAGAGCAATTTAATGATGCATTTTTTGTTTATGTTGCAGGAGGAGCCGCACTGTTGAATGTTAAAGATACGCCTTCAGAACTGACTCCATACACAGATGGAGCACTTGATGATCAGGGTATCATTGGTGAAATTGGATTAGGCTATCAGTATAAGCCAAACTTCTTTATGGAGCTTGCTGCACAGAGAACCATGCTTGAGATCGCAGACATCTATAACTACTATATAAGCATGAACTATCAATTGTACAATGGAGATTTTAAGCCTTATGTCGGTGCGATTCTCGGGTATGGTCAGTTTGAGTGGTCTGAGACGCCGTCTGAAGCCTATATAAATGAGGATCTGAATGCAGATGGATTCATCTATGGTGTGCAGGTTGGCTTCAAACAAAAACTTTCAGAGAATCTCTCACTGATCGCAAAATACCAATTTATAAAATATGAATATGTTCTGAATATCCGAAGCAATACAAGCCGTATCGAACACAACTACACACAACATTTACTTGCAGGGGTACAATATGCATTCTAAAATACTTTTTAAATATACACTTCCATTATTGCTTGTATGCGGTGTTTTCTTGGGATGTGATGAGACGACTACGATTGATGAAGATAATCCAAACTATGCTGAAGTGGTTGAGGATATTGCAGGGAATGCCAATGGTGTTCCTGTAACGGCTGATCAGCTTAATGCGATCGATGGTATATCCGGAGCAATTGAAGGTGTGGATTATGCAACTGCACTTGCTGAAGGAAGCTATGGCGATCCTTCCCATCCAACAGTTGAAGAGATCCAGGCAGTGATCGATACGGCAAACGGCCCTGCTCCGCTTCCGGCAAATATTACAATAGATATTTCTACATTACAAAAAGCCATAGGAAGCTTTATTGATACAACCCCATACCCAATAGATGTGCAGGGGAAAATCGATAACAGTGGCTTAGAAGTAGTAGTGCCCTATACAGTAGTAAATGCACCAACTACTTTGCCGGCTTACAGTACCTCTGTAGAGTTGGACTCATCTGTAACAGAAGATGATGAGACAGGCATCGTTGCAACATTTGCATGGGAAGAGCAGCCAAACCTTCCGGTAGGTCAGGGAACATTCAAGGCTACTATTACGATCGATGATAGTGGTGCGAGCATTCCTGATGATACTTATAATGCGAAAAAACTTGATATTCAAGATGATATCAACGGTGTTGAGACTGCAAGATTCAGATATGCAACTAATGATGCAGGAGATGAAGGGAATCTAACGCTAACTATCTATCCGGGGATCCCTGATCAAATGTTTGGTACTGTAGATAATACAATAAATGCCAATAACCACAAGTTCTTATATCTACCTGTGACCAATCCTACGACAGGAAAAACGTGGCTAAACAATAACTTAGGTGCCAATTATGCAAATATGAATAGTACAGTATTTAATATAGCTCAGCAGGCTACAGCAAGCAATGATTATAATGCATATGGATCTCTCTTCCAGTGGGGAAGAAAAGCGGACGGGCATGAACTCATTAATTGGATAAATGGTATAACAGGAGAAGGGGTCAATGGTGCAACAAGTACCCACCATGATAACCCATTACATGCACTTTTTATTACTGACAACATGCTTCCTATTGATTGGAGAGTAAATCAGGATGATACCTTATGGGCATCGGAGTCCAGTGAAAACAATGTTTGTCCAGCAGGATATAGGCTTCCTACATATGAAGAACTTGATTTTGAGAGACAGACATGGGCATCGAGTCATTCGTACCCAACACCAGAAGATGCACTGGCCAGTACACTGGCTCTAACGCAGGCAGGCTATCGTGAAGCACCCTATTCTAGTGTCAACAATTACGGACCATACGGATTCTACTGGACATCTACAGTTTCCGGTGAATTTGCATACTTCCTTTGGGTTGACACCAGTAGTGTACGAATGAACAGCAGTGGCTACCGTGCTGCTGGATATACGATACGGTGTATCAAAGATTGATAAAGATCCTTCGTATCCAAGCCGGAGCTTGGGGACAAGAAAAGGCCCTATGATGTCTTTTAACAATCTCGGGTTCATATTTAAACATTTCGGCTCGCTCGTATACTCCAAACCCATATTGGATGATCTGTGTGTATTTT
>CALMFM010000001.1 GCA_937862575.1 uncultured Bacillota bacterium | reverse complement strand
GGGATTACTACTACCGCGCCCGCATTTACGATCAGTCGGTGGGCAGATTCGGGGGGAAGGATGCTGCGGTGTGCAATGGAGGCAATGCGTATTTCTATGTTGCGAATAAGTCTCCGAATAAACTCGATCCTACAGGCAATCAGCTCGAACCTGCTCAAGGATATTGGGATTGGAATGTGTCAACTACTTACTATATTAATAAATGGGCACAGAATCATAAATGTAATCAACTATTCCAAAATATTTGTGGTAAAAATATGATTGAATTATATAACTCCTCACGTATTTATTATTACGATAACCAATCTCCTGCAGAATACTCCGCAAAAAGAGGTAGAGGTGAGGCATGGGGGATATTTTTAGGAATAAGAAATGGTGTAGGCCAGATAGCAACATATTTAAGAGCTAAAGGATGGCAAGCGGAACTAATCGCCACTCCTAAAAGTGCAGCACAGACAGTCGTTCATGAATTATATCATTATTGTGAAAAAATTGGGAATATGCGAGAGTACAATGAGTTCTTTGCAGAAAAAGTGGAGCAAATATGTTCACAAGAATAGTTAAGATAATAGTATTGAGTTTGATTGTGTGGATGATCAATTGTAATAAAACGAGCAATATATCTCTCTTAATGGGAATTAAGGATGAAAAAATATATCCCGGGAGACATTATAGTGTGGAGAAACACAAAGGGAAGTTATTATATGTAAAAGGTACTTCGGTATGCTCTTTCGATCCAATAAACAATAAACATGAAACTATTATTTCTTTTAAAGACAGATATATTTTTAATATATTCGTTAATGAAGAAAACCGGATATTCATTGTTACTGGCTGTTGTCTGGAAGAAGAAATGACCAATTATTGTATTGCTAATAAAGATGGGCAAGTGTTTCGTATGATTTCATATAGGGCTAATTTTATGATTCATATATTAGATGCTGACTATAATATCATACAAATGATTGAGATTCCGGGAAAAGAAATACACGCAAATTCATACTTGTATGGTAATCAACTTGTATTCTTCTCAAAGGATAGAATATTTATTTTGGACGAATCCCTTCAGATCAAGGAATACTCAAGGAGTGCTGTTGGAGAAGTAATTATCCACAACTCAGTGATTGTGTTATCTAATATAAAAGGCACAGAATTAAATATTTACAATGAAAACAAATCTGAGAATAAAATACAATGTGAGAAATACTTTTATAACAATAATGAGAAATCGATATATTATATTATCGGGAATATGATACATAAATACTCACTCAAGACATTGACAAATGAGCCAGTTGCATTAGTGGCGGAGTTACAGAGGATGATAAAAGGACGAGACTACTATATTATTTATGTAGATGTGAATAAAATTGCCGTTAAAATTCAAAGAGATTATGTTGACACCGACATTAAGGACCTTATTATATATAATATGGATCCGAAAAAAATATATCGAGTAAAAAATGTAGGACTTAATGGTATTGCATTGTCTGTTGATAATACTTTATTTATAGCAACGCAGAAAAAGTATGTAATTTATAATAGGAATAGAGATAGTATAAATAAATATAAAGCAGAAGGCGGATATATGTTTAAAGAAAAGTCATTTATTCTGTTTGCAAATCAAAATATAATTTATAGATATAATACTGAAAAATGGAAAATATCTAAATATTATGTGAGCAAAAGCTTGAAAGCGATACAAAATAAAGCGGAAGGGGGATATTTTATATATTCAGAAGATGTTCCCATACTTATTTATATTATACAAGATGATGCTACTTGGAGTGAAGAAATCCGTTATTATAAACTTGATATTTGTGAATATAGGTCAAAAACCTTTTGAATAACATAGAACAAGTAATAAAACAGCCACGCATGGGGGCGGGAGCTGCATCAATCCGGAAATTGCGGGCGTAAGATACTATGAGATCGGTGCGAAACTATATTCGACGGAGTTGAACAATGTCTCCGATCTGGGCCTATATTATACGGTTGACAAAAAGATGAGATATGATACAATAAGCGGGGAGGAGGTCTTGATGTACAGCCGTTATGAAGGCAAAGGCAACGGTTCGAGCGTATATATGGTTAAGACGGGAGTGAGAAGGGTATTGTCTGAACATGTGGATGCGTATCCTTATACCGGCGGGATCATTGGGAACGATGCGGAGGATCATCTTGAATACGAACCTGCAGCTGAAGCGCTTGCAGAGATGAAACTCACACCATACAAGGGATTATCATCAGAACCGATCATCCGCTATCTCTACACAGGAAGGGAATACAACATAGAGACGGGGGATTACTACTACCGCGCCCGTATTTACGATCAGTCGGTGGGCAGATTCGGGGGCAAGGATAACCGTATTATCACAAGAGTAAACGGCTATAGTATACCTTCTTGTATTGAGATGAATAAAATAATTATTAATAATATAATAATAGAAAATAAACCAGCATACTCAGAATATACTTATGTTGGGAATAGTCCTTTAATATTCTTTGATCCCGAAGGCCTTTCAAAAGAATCTTCCAATAATAGCTGGTTATTTAAACTAGATGAATGTATAAACAGAGGTAAAGCATTCATGCACTGGGATGAAATATGTAATTTAGGTCTTGGTGGAGGATTACTAGGAGCATATAAATGGAGGGGTTGGGGAGTTTTCGCACGAAAAATAGCAGCAACATTATCCTCTTGGTGTATTGGCACATTGATGGGAATTGAAGCAAATTGCCTTGGCAATGTATATATTTATGAAAATCTATGAGGTATAA
Organism: uncultured Bacillota bacterium; assembly: GCA_937862575.1. Taxonomy (GTDB): domain Bacteria; phylum Bacillota_I; class Bacilli_A; order Izemoplasmatales; family Hujiaoplasmataceae; genus 4572-104. The sequence continues at coordinate 1,443 of CALMFM010000001.1, read as the reverse complement.
TATGGATATCAAAAAAATAAAAAAAATACGTCTATTTTTTACGGTGCTATATTTAGGTTTTGGGTTATTTTTTGTTTTTTTCCCGCTTACAAAAAAAATATTAATTGAATCTCACACAATACTATCTGTTATAGGCGGTTTTATATTTCTATTTGGAGTATTTGGTTTGATTCAATATTATAATAAATTAAAACAAAAAAAGATAAATTACAATGATATTGAAGAATATAGATTTATTATTTTACTTATAGCAGGAATATTTTTTACAACCAATATGAATATTATTACTAAACGGCAAGTTTATTACCAATTATTTGGCTTTATACTGATTGTATTTGGTATAATTGATTTATTCAAATTGAAAAGCAAAAATAAATAATTTATTAATGAGAAACTTATCAAATATGAAGGCCGGGACAACGGTTCAAGCGTGTATATATATGCTCAGTTATTTTATTGCGGGTTAACGGGTTGGCAAGTGGCTTACCTGCGAGTTAGGAAATAATGAAACTCACGCCATATAAGGGATTATCATCAGAACCGATCATCCGCTATCTCTACACAGGAAGGGAATACAACATAGAGACAGGGGATTACTACTACCGCGCCCGCATTTACGATCAGTCGGTGGGCAGATTCGGGGGGAAGGATGCTGCGGTGTGCAATGGAGGCAATGCGTATTTCTATGTTGCGAATAAGTCTCCGAATAAACTCGATCCTACAGGCAATCAGCTCGAACCTGCTCAAGGATATTGGGACTTCAGTGAAGCACCCAAAAGAGTGCAAGATTATGTTAGTGAATGGGATAATAATGCTAGGTGTAGTGGATATTTTAAAACCATATGTGGAATGACACCAAGTCAAATTTATGATGAGGTACAGATAAATATTAGAAATATGTATAATCCAAGTTTGTATAATGAAAAGCCTGAGGATAAAGATCCCTGGGGAAGAAGACTTGGTCACTATCAATGGGGAACAAAAAATATTGACTTATTTTTATTCTGGAAAAATAATATCGGATATACGGTGGAGCAATCAGACTATCAGATGCGAAAGACTTTAATACATGAATTGTTTCACTATTGTCAATATAAAAGTGGTTTTGGGAATTTGTCAAAAGGTGATCTTGAAATGTTAAATGATGCTGAATTTATGTGTGAGTAGATAATATGAAGAATACCTATTCAATAGTTTTTATGTTTATCTTGGGTATTATGATATATGCAAAAGAGTATTGTGGAAAAATGATATTTACTTTAGATCATCAAGCGACGATAGTTGACATCACTGATGCGAATATTGTTTACTATGATAATAGAGGTTACTATTATTATAACCACATTACAAAAGCAGTTAACGCTGAGTATTTTCTTTTAAATGCAGATGGAATTGCATATGCTATTTATTCAAATGAATCACATGTACTATTGGTGCTGATAA